>CP107926.1:7360000-7715000 GCA_036015235.1 Streptomyces sp. NBC_00433
AACAACCGTGATTCCGGGAGTAGTGGCGAGCGAAACCGGATGAGGCTAAACCGTATGCGTGTGATACCCGGCAGGGGTTGCGTATACGGGGTCGTGGGAATTTCCTTGATCGGTCTGCCGGCCGGTCGGAGAGTTATAAACCGTTTGTGTAGGCGAAGGACATGCGAAAGGTCCGGCGTAGAGGGTAAGACCCCCGTAGCTGAAACATGAGCGGCTCTCTTGGAGATCACCCAAGTAGCACAGGGCCCGAGAAATCCTGTGTGAATCTGGCGGGACCACCCGTTAAGCCTAAATATTCCCTGGTGACCGATAGCGGATAGTACCGTGAGGGAATGGTGAAAAGTACCGCGGGAGCGGAGTGAAATAGTACCTGAAACCGTGTGCCTACAAGCCGTGGGAGCGTCGGATGTCGAGCCTGCTCGGCGTCTCGTGACTGCGTGCCTTTTGAAGAATGAGCCTGCGAGTTTGCGGTGTGTTGCGAGGTTAACCCGTGTGGGGTAGCCGTAGCGAAAGCGAGTCCGAATAGGGCGGTTGAGTAGCACGCTCAAGACCCGAAGCGGAGTGATCTAGCCATGGGCAGGTTGAAGCGGCTGTAAGAGGTCGTGGAGGACCGAACCCACCAGGGTTGAAAACCTGGGGGATGACCTGTGGTTAGGGGTGAAAGGCCAATCAAACTCCGTGATAGCTGGTTCTCCCCGAAATGCATTTAGGTGCAGCGTCGTGTGTTTCTTGCCGGAGGTAGAGCACTGGATAGGCGATGGGCCCTGCCGGGTTACTGACCTTAGCCAAACTCCGAATGCCGGTAAGTGAGAGCGCGGCAGTGAGACTGTGGGGGATAAGCTCCATGGTCGAGAGGGAAACAGCCCAGAGCATCGACTAAGGCCCCTAAGCGTACGCTAAGTGGGAAAGGATGTGGAGTCGCAGAGACAACCAGGAGGTTGGCTTAGAAGCAGCCACCCTTGAAAGAGTGCGTAATAGCTCACTGGTCAAGTGATTCCGCGCCGACAATGTAGCGGGGCTCAAGCGTACCGCCGAAGTCGTGTCATTGCAGCATGAGGGCCAACGCCCGCTGTGATGGGTAGGGGAGCGTCGTGTGCCGGGTGAAGCCGCGCCGTAAGGCAGTGGTGGACGGTTCACGAGTGAGAATGCAGGCATGAGTAGCGATACAAGAGTGGGAAACTCTTGCGCCGATTGACTAAGGGTTCCTGGGTCAAGCTGATCTGCCCAGGGTAAGTCGGGACCTAAGGCGAGGCCGACAGGCGTAGTCGATGGACAACCGGTTGATATTCCGGTACCCGCTGTAAAGCGCCCAATGCTGAATCCTTTGATGCTAAGGCCGTGAAGCCGCCCCTGATCTCTTCGGAGTGAGGGGGAGTGGTGGAGCCGCTGACCCTAGGGGGTAGTAGGTAAGTGATGGGGTGACGCAGGAAGGTAGTCCAGCCCGGGCGGTGGTTGTCCCGGGGTAAGGGTGTAGGACGTCATCCAGGTAAATCCGGATGGCACATAGTCTGAGACCTGATGCCGAGCCGATTGTGGTGAAGTGGATGATCCTATGCTGTCGAGAAAAGCCTCTAGCGAGTTTTACGGCGGCCCGTACCCTAAACCGACTCAGGTGGTCAGGTAGAGAATACCGAGGCGTTCGGGTGAACTATGGTTAAGGAACTCGGCAAAATGCCCCCGTAACTTCGGGAGAAGGGGGGCCATGTCTGGTGATCCGATTTACTCGGTGAGCTGGGTGTGGCCGCAGAGACCAGCGAGAAGCGACTGTTTACTAAAAACACAGGTCCGTGCGAAGCCGTAAGGCGATGTATACGGACTGACGCCTGCCCGGTGCTGGAACGTTAAGGGGACCGGTTAGTCACATTTCGGTGTGGCGAAGCTGAGAACTTAAGCGCCAGTAAACGGCGGTGGTAACTATAACCATCCTAAGGTAGCGAAATTCCTTGTCGGGTAAGTTCCGACCTGCACGAATGGCGTAACGACTTCTCGACTGTCTCAACCATAGGCCCGGTGAAATTGCACTACGAGTAAAGATGCTCGTTTCGCGCAGCAGGACGGAAAGACCCCGGGACCTTTACTATAGCTTGATATTGGTGTTCGGTTCGGCTTGTGTAGGATAGGTGGGAGACTGTGAAACATCGGCGCCAGCCGGTGGTGAGTCGTCGTTGAAATACCACTCTGGTCGTGCTGGATGTCTAACCTCGGTCCGTGATCCGGATCAGGGACAGTGTCTGGTGGGTAGTTTAACTGGGGCGGTTGCCTCCTAAAGGGTAACGGAGGCGCCCAAAGGTTCCCTCAGCCTGGTTGGCAATCAGGTGTTGAGTGTAAGTGCACAAGGGAGCTTGACTGTGAGACTGACGGGTCGAGCAGGTACGAAAGTAGGGACTAGTGATCCGGCGGTGGCTTGTGGAAGCGCCGTCGCTCAACGGATAAAAGGTACCCCGGGGATAACAGGCTGATCTTCCCCAAGAGTCCATATCGACGGGATGGTTTGGCACCTCGATGTCGGCTCGTCGCATCCTGGGGCTGGAGTCGGTCCCAAGGGTTGGGCTGTTCGCCCATTAAAGCGGTACGCGAGCTGGGTTTAGAACGTCGTGAGACAGTTCGGTCCCTATCCGCTGCGCGCGTAGGAGTCTTGAGAAGGGCTGTCCCTAGTACGAGAGGACCGGGACGGACGAACCTCTGGTGTGCCAGTTGTCCTGCCAAGGGCATGGCTGGTTGGCTACGTTCGGGAGGGATAACCGCTGAAAGCATCTAAGCGGGAAGCCTGCTTCGAGATGAGGGCTCCCACCCACTTGATGGGGTAAGGCTCCCAGTAGACGACTGGGTTGATAGGCCGGATGTGGAAGCCCTGTAAGGGGTGGAGCTGACCGGTACTAATAGGCCGAGGGCTTGTCCTCATTTGCTCGCGTCCACTGTTTGGTTCCCGGGTTGCGAACAGTCGCACCGGTGAATCAGCTCAACACTTAACTGAAAAGTGTGCTTGTTCGCTTGGACTCTGTCGAGGTCTCACCGGCGCGGTGAGGCCGACCCGATAGCGTTTCGGTGGTCATAGCGTTAGGGAAACGCCCGGTCACATTCCGAACCCGGAAGCTAAGCCTTTCAGCGCCGATGGTACTGCAGGGGGGACCCTGTGGGAGAGTAGGACACCGCCGAACAATCTTTCCAGACCCCTGGTCCTGGCCTCAGCGCCAAGACCAGGGGTCTTTTTTTGCACGCGCTCACAGAGCGCGACTTCCCCGTGGTTACGGGAGACTTGTACTACAGCAGCACGATTCGAGGAGTCACGTCGATGTCCAACTCGCCTGAAGACCGGCCCGAGCGTCCCGAACGCCGGGACTCGCGCCCTAACGGCGGTGGCGACCGCGGGGGTTACCGCAGTGGTGGCCCGCGACGGGACGGCGACCGTCCCAGTGGCGGCGGCTTCCGCCGCGATGACCGACGTGACGACCGTCCTCGTGACGACCGGCGTGACGACCGCCCGCGCGGCCCGCGTCGCGAAGGCGACCGCCCCGGTGGCAGTGGTGGCAGTGGCGGCGGCTTCCGCGGCAACGACCGCCCGCGCTACGACCGTCCGGCCGGCGGTGGTGGCGGCGGTTTCCGTCGTGACGACCGCCCCGGTGGCGACCGTCCCCGTTTCAACGGTCCCCGTGACGACCGTCCGGGCGGCGACCGCCCGCGTTTCAACGGCCCGCGCGATGACCGCCCCGGTGGTGACCGCCCGCGCTTCAACGGCCCCCGTGATGACCGTCCCCGTGGTCCGCGTCGCGAGGGCGACCGTCCCGGCGGTGGTGGCGGCGGTTTCCGTCGTGACGACCGTCCCGGTGGCGACCGTCCCCGTTTCAACGGTCCCCGTGACGACCGTCCGGGCGGCGACCGCCCGCGTTTCAACGGCCCGCGCGATGACCGCCCCCGCTACGACCGCCCCCGCGATGACCGTCCGGGCGGCGACCGTCCGCGCTACGACGACCGTCGTGATGACCGTCCGGGCGGCGACCGTCCGCGCTACGACGACCGTCGTGATGACCGTCCCCGTGGTCCGCGTCGCGAGGGCGATCGCCCTGGCGGTGGTGGCGGCGGTTTCCGTCGTGACGACCGTCCCGGTGGCGACCGTCCCCGTTTCAACGGTCCCCGTGACGACCGTCCAGGCGGCGACCGCCCGCGTTTCAACGGCCCGCGCGATGACCGCCCCCGCTACGACCGTCCCCGTGACGATCGTCCGCGTGACGACAGGCCCCGCTACGACCGTCCCCGTGAGGACCGCCCGAGCTACGACAGGCCGCGGGACGACCGCCCGCGCTTCGACGGCCCCCGCGATGACCGTCCGCGTTATGACCGGCCCCGCGATGACCGTCCGTCCCGTGACGACAGGCCTCGCTACGACCGTCCCCGTGACGACCGCCCTCGTGGGCCGCGTCGCGAGGACGACCGCGGCGGCTTCCGCCGTGACGACCGCCCGCGTGACGACAGGCCCCGCTACGACCGCCCGCGTGAGGACCGCCCGAGCTACGACCGGCCCCGGGACGACCGTCCGCGCGGCCCGCGTCGCGACGACGACCGGCCCCGCGACGACCGTGGTCAGGGCCGGCGGCCCGCCGTCGAAGGCCGCGGCCGGTTCGAGAACCGCGGTGGCGGCAGGGACGACCGGCGCGAGGAGCGGGAGCCGATCCGCCGGCTGCCCATTCCCGACGAGGTCACCGGGCACGAGATCGACCCGAGCGTGCGCCAGGAACTGATGAGCCTGCCCAAGACGCTCGCCGACGACGTGGCGCGCAACCTGGTCATGGTGGCCCGGCTGCTGGACGAGGAGCCGGAGCAGGCGTACGCGTACTCGCGCATCGCGCTGCGGCTGGCCTCGCGTGTCGCGGCCGTACGGGAGGCGGCGGGCTTCGCCTCGTACGCCAGCGAGCGCTATGCCGAGGCGCTGGCCGAATTCCGGGCGACCCGGCGGATGACCGGCACGGTCGACCTGTGGCCGGTCATGGCGGACTGCGAGCGCGGCCTCGGCCGTCCCGAGCGCGCGCTGGAGATGGCGGGTGCGCCCGAGGTGCACAAGCTCGACAAGGCGGGCCAGGTCGAGATGCGCCTGGTGGCCGCCGGTGCCCGACAGGACATGGGCCAGGCCGAGGCCGCGGTGGTGACGCTGCAGAGTTCGGAGCTGGCGTCCAACGCCGTGCACCCGTGGACCGCGCGGCTGCGGTACGCCTACGCCGACGCGCTGCTGGCCGTGGACCGGGAGTCCGAGGCGCGCGAGTGGTTCGCGAAGGCGCTGGAGGCCGACCAGAACGGCACCACCGACGCGTCGGACCGCCTCGCGCAGCTCGACGGCGTGGAATTCGTGGACGCGTTCGACGACGCGGACGACGCCGACGACGTGGACGTGGCGGACGAGGCCGACGTGAACACGGCCGCCGACGACGCCGCCGACACGGATGAGCCGGACGACGCCGACGAGGACCCGGTCGACGAGGTCGACGAGGCCGAGGAAGCCGAAGACGTCGAGGACGTCGAGGACGTCGAGGACGTCGAAGAAGCCGACAAGGCCGACGTCGACAAGGACGCCGACCTGACCGACGAGGCCGACCCGGCTTCCTTCCTGGACTCGCCCTTCCGCGAGCCCGCGCCGGGCGACAAGGACTAGTCCCGTAGGGCGTCCGGACGCGCACGAAAGGAGGGAGGCACCCGCACACCGCGGGTGCCTCCCTCCTTTTTGCGTGTCGGCCCTTTCAGCCCAGGTCCAGGCTCCGTATGACCAGACCGCCGGCCGGCTTCGGCCCGAAGGACGTCGACTTGCGCGGCATCATCACGCCCTGCCGGGCAAGTTCGAGCACGACGTGCTCGTGCACCGGGTGCATCAGCACCGCCGTGCCCGCGTGCCGTCGAGCCTGTTCGACGGCGGCGTCCGCGGTGTGGATGTAGCGGATCTCGTCGGGGAGGTCGGGGGAGTCCGGGATCTGCCAGACGTGGTCGAGCAGCAGGGTGTGCAGGACGGTGGCGTCCAGGCGGCGCCACTGCGGCGGGCGGTCGGCGGGGACCCAGCGGTCGAGCGGGCCGGGGTCGGGGCGGTCGAGGAGGTGGAAGCCGCCGTCGCCGGCGAGGACGAAGGCGTTGCCGGCCTCCGCCGCGTCGGCCAGCACGGCGAGGGCCTTGTCGAGGGTGTGGCCGGGCAGTTCGCTGACCCGGAAGTACGGGCGGGCGGTGTCGAGGGCTCGGTCCAGCGGCAGGTGTTGCAGGACGCGGTGGATGGCGCGGACCCGCAGCGGGTGGCGGGCCGTGTCGACCAGCAGGACGAGGCCGTGGTCCCACGGTGTGCCCGGCGGGTGTTCGGCCTGGAGCCTGCGGTAGGTGGCCCAGCGGTGGTGGCCGTCGGCGATGAGGGCCTGGCGGCCGGCCAGGTCGGCGCCGATCGCGGCGATCTCCGCCGGGTCGGTCAGCGACCACAGGCGGTGGTGCACGCCGTCCTCGGTCGTCGTGCCGAGCAGCGGCTCGCGGGTTTCCGCGGTGCGCTCGACCAGGGCGGCGGTCGCGTCGCCGTCGCGGTAGGCGAGCAGCAGCGGTTCGAGGTTGGCGCCGGTGGAGCGCATCAGGGCGGCGCGGTCGGCGACCGGGCCCGGCATCACGTCCTCGTGCGGCAGGACGACACCGTCCTCGGGCGGGGTGAGCCGCAGGGCGCCGATGACGCCGCGTTGCAGGTGGTCGCCGTCGCGCTGTTCGTAGACGTAGATCGCCGGGTCGGGGTCGGCGGCGAGCACGCCCTCGTCCCGCCATTCGGCGAGGGTGCGGGCGGCCTTGCCGTGCCGGGCGTCCGGCGTCTCGGCGTCGGGGAGGATGAGGCGGACGACGTTGTGGGGGTCGGCCGTCTCCAGATGGCGCTGTCCGTCGGGCCGTACGACCACGTCGTACGGCGGTGAGGTGACCGCGGCGAGGCTGCCGACACGTGCGGCGACGTAACGGAGGCCGCGGAATGGGGTGAGCCGCAGGCCGTGCTCGCCGTCGGGTCCGGGGTGTGGACCGGGGATGCTCATCAGCGCATGGTACGTCCGGCCGTGCGGATGGGGGATGATCGAGGAGACGACGACTCACGAGGAGCGAGCCCGCCCATGACCCACCGGACCAGTCCGAGCGGCAGCGAGAAGCCGCTGGACACCGCGTACGACACGGCGCTGCTGGACCTCGACGGTGTCGTGTACGCGGGCGGCGACGCCATCGCGCACGCGGTCGACTCGCTGGCCGAGGCGCGCTCCGCGGGGATGCGGCTCGCCTACGTCACCAACAACGCCGCCCGCACGCCGCAGGCCGTCGCGGAACACCTCAGCCGGCTCGGCGTGCCGGCCGACGCCGACGAGGTCATCACCTCGGCGCAGGCCGTCGCCCGGCTCATCGCCGACCACGTGCCCGTCGGGTCCAAGGTCCTCGCGGTCGGCGGCGAAGGCCTCTTCGCGGCGCTGCGCGAACGCGGCCTGCAGCCCGTCGAGTCCGCCGACGACGCGCCCGCGGCGGCCGTACAGGGCTACGGGCCCGACCTGCGCTGGTCGCAGCTCGCCGAGATGGCCCACGCGGTCAACGCCGGGGTGCCGTGGTTCGCCTCCAACACCGACCTGACCATCCCGACGGCCCGCGGTGTCGCGCCCGGGAACGGCGCGGCCGTCGAGGTGGTGCGGATCGCGACCGGCGGCACGCCGCGGGTGGCGGGCAAGCCGCTGCCGCCGATGCACCGCGAGACGGTGATCAGGACCGGGGCCGAGCGCCCGCTCGTCATCGGGGACCGGCTCGACACGGACATCGAGGGGGCCAACGCCTCCGGCGTGGACTCGCTGCTGGTCCTCACCGGGGTCACCACTCCGGCCGCCCTCGTCGCGGCCACGCCGGAGCATCGGCCGACGTATGTCGCCGCCGACCTCCGCGGGCTGCTCATCTCCCACCCGCCCGTCTCCTGGGACGGCTCCCAGGCGCGCTGCGGCGGCTGGACCGTCACCGCGTCCCTCGACCTCACCGGTTCCGGCGACCCGATCGACGGCCTCCGCGCCCTCTGCAGTGCCGCCTGGTCCGCCTCGTCCTCCGACCTCGACCCCGGCAAGTCCCTGGCCCGCCTGAGGGCTGTCCAGTAATCCCCGGCGGGCGCGCGACGACAGCTACGGCACCTCGCCGCGTTGTCGGGCTCGCCCGAACACGACCCGGTATGAGGGCGACCCTTCGCCTTGCGACGTACCGCATCTGACGCCGCGCGCTGGTCCACCGCGGATTAGCGGGACAGCCCTCAGGCTTCCGACCGACCTGCGGCCCGGCCGGCCACGACGGCGGGAGGAAGCGCGGCCACCGCGAGGGGCAGGCGCGTCCCGGGGCGGCCGGGGGAGGGGTCAGGTCGCCGGAAGGAGGGCGTCCTCCGGGGCGCCCCGGCGCCAGTAGCCGGCGAAGGCCACGGCGGACCGGGGGAAGGCGCGGGCGCCGACGAGGTGCCGGCGCAGGTCGCGGACGGTGGCGGCCTCGCCCGCGACCCAGGCGTAGGGCGTACCCGTCGGAAGGGCGGCCGCGGCGACAGCCGCGGGAAGGGACGAGGGCCGGGTCAGCCAGTTGACCTCGGCCTCGCATTTCGTGGGCAGCTCGATGCGGTCCGCCGGATCGCCGACGGAGATCCACGCCTTGACCACCGTGCCGGCCGGCAGCCACTCCAGGATCCCGGCGACGGCCGGCACCGCCGTCTCGTCGGCGCACAGCAGGACCCAGTCCGTGCCGGCCGGCGGCTGGAAGTCGACGCCGCCGTTGTCGGGCACGACGGGCGCGAGGACGGTGAGCCGGTCGCCGGGCGCGGCGCGGCCCGCCCACCGGGAGGCGGGCCCGAGATCGCCGTGCAGGGCGAAGTCGATGTCGACCTCGGCCGGGAAGCGCCGCACGTCGCGGACCGTGTACGTCCGCATGATGCCGCGTACGGCGGGGTCGAGCGCGCGCCAGCGCGGATACCAGTCGTTGTCGAGGACGTCGGGCAGGACCGCCTCGTACTGCCCGTCCTGCGGCAGGAAGAGCTTGAGCCGCTGGTCCCTGCCGCCGGTGGCGACCGCGTCGAGGCCGGGGCCGCCGAGCACGACCCGCAGCAGGCCGGGGGAGAGCCGGCAGGTGCGCAGCACATGGGCGCGGAAGAAGTCGTAGGCGGGCGCGGCCATGACGTCAGCTCACCTCCTTCGCGCCGGTGTCGGCCTCGTATTTGCCGGCGGCGAGCACGCCACGGCGGAACTTTCCGGGCGTGGTGCGGGAACGGGAGGAGTTCATGGAGGATGGCCGCTCTGCTCGGAGGGGGTTGGCAAGGTTAGGCTAACCTAACTTATCTGCTTCGCCACTCGTCGTACGGGCCGCCACGCGCGCGGAGATGTCGACTTGCCGCACACGCCGGGTCCGGCGGCGACGGTGACGGAGCGGCCGGGTATGTCGACACGCGGCTTCACGTGTTGCTCGGCCGGGCGTGTCCGAGGGTGACCGGATCGGCTCGCAGGCGCGGCCGTCCGGTCGACGTGTCGGCATTTCGGGTGGTCAGGCGGACGCTCACGGGAAGGCCGTTCGGTGGAGAAGTCGGCGAGTCGACCCACCGTCACCGACCGCACGGGAAGCCGTACGCGGTCGCCGGGCAGGGCCGCATCCGTCGGCGCCGACGGCGGCAGGCCGGAACCGGCCCGACCGCGCCGAGGGCCCGGAGGGCCCAACGCCCCCGGCCGTGCCCGCCGCACGCCACGCGCGGCGGCCCGCGTCAGAGCAGCGAGCGCAGCCGCAGCACGTCCCGCAGCGACGCGTGCACCCTGACACGCCCGCTGCCCCACGCCTTGGCGAAGGCCAACTCGCCACCGACCATCGCCACCAGGTCGTCGCCCGACATCGCCAGCCGGATCTGCGCCTTGTCGTCCGGGGCGCCGGGCACGGCGACCACATCGGTGATCGTGCCGCCGGCCAGCCGCCCCGCGAAGGTGACGTCCAGATCGGTGATGCGGCAGCTCAACGAGCGGTCCAGGGCGGTGGCGGCACGCGTGTCGCTGCCCGCCCCCGCCATATTCCGCGCGAGTTGGTCGAGTGCGGTGCGGCACTCCTCGATGGTGGCCATCGGCGAGTCGTCTCCCGGTCGGACGGTACGTCCGGACGACGGTACCGCAGCGCAGTGTCGACGGGCCGTGGCGGCGGAAGGCGGTAGCGTCATGACCACGGTGGTTCGCGCAAGGGCCGCCGGCTGAACGATGTGTCAACGGCGAGTCGAGGAGTGAGAGCGATGCGGGACGCGCTGCGTACCTGTCTGCAGATCGCGGGCGGCCTGACCGAGGCCACCCGCCGCCGTACGGTCGACACGGCCAGGGAAATGCTGGACCAGACCGGTATCGACGTCGAGTCCGTCCAGCGGAAGATCGGATCCGCCATCCCGGCGGAGGTGCAGACCCTCGCCGACGAGCTGATGGCCACCGGACGGGCCAACCGCGACCTGCTGCTCGGGCTGATCCGCGAGGAGGTCGACAAGGCGATGAGCCGGGTCGGCCGGCTCGCCGACGAGGTCACGAAGGTCGGCGTCGTCCTGGAGACGCTCGAACGCCGGATCCGCAACCTGGAGTCGACCGGCACCGAGGAGGGCGCGGACGCCCCGGCGCCCAAGGCGTCGTCCGAGCCCGCGCCGCCGGTCCAGCACGTGCGGGTCGACGACGAGCCGGCCCCGGCGCGCAAGGCCGCCGCCAAGAAGGCGCCGGCCGCCAGGAAGACGGCACCGCCGGCGAAGAAGTCCGCGCCTCCTGCCGCGAAGAAGGCCGCGCCCGCCGCCCGCAAGACCGCGGCGGCGAAGAAGGCCACCACCACCAAGTCGGCCGCCGCCCACAAGACGACCGCGACGAAGAAGACCACGGCCAAGAAGACCGCGGCCAAGACCGCCACCACGACCCGGAAGCCGACCGCCAACCCCACCAGGACCACCACGGCCGGCACGGCGAAGAAGGTCGCCGCCGACCCCGCCCCGGCGGCCGCGAGCGCCCCCGCGGGCGCGGCGAAGAAGGCGACCCCGGCGAGCGGCACGGCTGCCGCGAACGGCACCGCGGCGAACGGCGCGGCCAAGAAGACCGCCGCGGCGAACGGCACCGCGAAGAAGGCCGCCGCGCCGGCCGGCACCGCGAAGAAGGCGCCCGCGGCGAAGAAGACCACCGCCGCCAAGAAGACCGCCGCCACGAAGAAGACCACCGCCGCCAAGAAGTCGCCGGCGGCGAAGAAGACCACCGCCGCGAAGAAGACCGCGTCCCCGGACGTGACCGGAAATGAGTGAGACCTCCGCGGAAGCGGGCGCGTACGGTGGGATCTCCGCGCCCGCGCACCCCCTGGATGCGCCCGCGCGCCCGGAGCCGCTGGGGGTGACGGTCGCGCAGACGGGGAATGCTGACGTCGACGCGGCGATAGACCGCCTCGCCGACGCCGGCGACCTGCCGACGCAGTCCCATATCGAGGTGTACGAGGATGTGCACCGCGGGCTGCGCGACGCGCTCGCCGCGCTGGACGAGAACAGGAGCTGAACCGTACGTGGCAGTGGCACGACGCCGACTCGACGCCGAGCTGGTGCGCCGGAAGCTCGCGCGCTCCCGTGAGCACGCGAGCCAGTTGATCTCCGCGGGGCGGGTCACCGTGGGCGGCGCGACCGCCACCAAGCCCGCGACGCAGGTGGAGACCTCGGCCGCCGTGGTGGTGGCCGAGGGCGGGGACACCCCCGACTACGTCTCGCGCGGCGGCCACAAGCTGGCCGGCGCGCTGGCCGCCTTCCAGCCCCGCGGGCTGGTCGTGGACGGCCGCAGGGCGCTGGACGCGGGCGCCTCCACCGGCGGCTTCACCGATGTGCTGCTGCGGGCGGGCGCCGCCCAGGTGGTCGCCGTCGACGTCGGCTACGGCCAGCTCGCCTGGTCGCTGCAGAGCGACCCGCGGGTCGTGGTCAAGGACCGGACGAACGTACGGGAGCTGACGCTCGACCACATCGACGGCGAGCCCGTCGGCCTGGTCGTCGGCGACCTGTCGTTCATCCCGCTCGGCCTGGTGCTGCCCGCCCTGGTGCGCTGCGCCGCGCCGGACGCGGACCTGGTCCTGATGGTCAAACCGCAGTTCGAGGTGGGCAGGGAGCGGCTCGGCAGCGGAGGGGTGGTCCGCAGCGCGCAACTGCGGGCCGAATGCGTGACGAAGGTCGCCGGACAGGCGGCGGAGCTGGGCCTGGGGGTGCTCGGGGTGACCGCGAGCCCGCTGCCCGGCCCTTCGGGGAACGTGGAATATTTTCTGTGGCTGCGCGCCGGTGCGCCCGCACTGGACCCGGCCGATGTCGACCGTGCTGTGGCGGAGGGGCCGAACCGGTGACCATCAAGAGCGACGTGCTTGACCGTACCGTCTTCCTGCTGACCCACACCGGCAGGGCCGCCGCGGTCCGCAGTGCCGAGCGGGTCGTACAGGGCCTGCTGCGCTGCGGGATCGGAGTGCGGCTGCTCGCCGACGAGGCCGTCGACATCCCGCTGCCCCCGGAGGTGGAGCAGGTCGCGGAAGCCGGGCCCGGGGCCGTCGAGGGCTGCGAGCTGATCATCGTGCTCGGCGGCGACGGGACGCTGCTGCGCGGCGCCGAGTTCGCCCGCGCCTCCGGAGTGCCGCTGCTCGGCGTCAACCTCGGGCGGGTCGGCTTCCTCGCCGAAGCCGAGCGCGACGACCTCGACAAGGTCGTCGACCGGGTCGTCACCCGCGAATACGAGGTCGAGGAGCGGATGACGCTCGACGTGCTCGTACGCAACGACGGCCGGATCGTGCACACCGACTGGGCGCTCAACGAGGCCTCCGTCGAGAAGGCGTCCAGGGAGCGGGTGCTCGAAGTCGTCACCGAGGTCGACGGCCGCCCGGTCTCCCGCTTCGGCGGCGACGGCGTGGTCTGCGCGACCCCGACCGGCTCCACCGCCTACGCCTTCTCCGCCGGCGGACCCGTCGTCTGGCCCGAGGTCGAGGCGCTGCTGATGGTCCCGATCAGCGCGCACGCGCTGTTCGCCAAGCCGCTGGTGACCTCGCCCCGCTCGGTTCTGGCCGTCGAGGTGCAGCCCGAGACGCCCAACGGGGTGCTGTGGTGCGACGGCCGCCGCACCGTCGAACTGCCCGCGGGAGCCAGGGTCGAGGTGCGGCGCGGCGCCGTCCCCGTCCGGCTGGCCCGGCTGCACCACGCCTCCTTCACCGACCGCCTGGTGGCGAAGTTCGCCCTCCCGGTGGCCGGCTGGCGCGGCGCCCCCGCGTGACCCGCCGCTGAGGGAAAGGTCATTGCCGGGCGGCGGGCGTCGCGCGGGGGGCGGGAAACCTCGTATGGTCGTATCCGTGTTGGAGGAAATGCGGATCAGGTCGCTGGGAGTCATCGAGGACGCCGTGGTGGAGCTGTCACCCGGCTTCACGGCGGTGACCGGTGAGACCGGCGCGGGCAAGACCATGGTCGTGACCAGCCTCGGCCTGCTGCTCGGCGGCCGGGCCGACCCCGCCCTGGTGCGGATCGGCGCCGGCTCGGCGGTCGTCGAGGGCCGGATAGCGATGGCCGCGGACACCCGCGCCGCGATCCGCGCCCAGGAGGCGGGCGCCGAGCTGGAGGACGGCGTGCTGCTCATCAGCCGTACGGTGTCCGCGGAAGGGCGCTCCCGGGCGCACCTGGGCGGGCGTACGGTCCCGGTCGGGCTGCTCGGCGAACTCGCCGACGACCTGGTCGCCGTGCACGGCCAGACCGACCAGCAGGGCCTGCTGCGGCCCGCCAGGCAGCGCGAGGCACTGGACCGCTACGCCGGGCACAGCGTCGTCGCCGCACTGGAGAAATACGGCGCCGCCTACCGCAGGCTGCGCGAGATCGCCACCGAGCTGACCGAACTCACCACCCGGGCCAGGGAGCGCGCCCAGGAGGCCGACCTGCTGCGCTTCGGCGTCGAGGAGGTCTCCGCGGCCGAACCGCTGCCGGGGGAGGACACCGAACTGGCCGCCGAGGCGGAGCGGCTCGGGCACGCGGAAGCGCTCGCCTCCGCCGCGACCATCGCACATGCCGCGCTGGCCGGAAATCCCGAGGACCCCGAGGGCGTCGAGGCCGGCACCCTGGTCGCCGGCGCCCAGCGCGCCCTCGACTCGGTCGCCGCGCACGACCCCGACCTGGCCGCGCTCGCCGGCCGGCTCGGCGAGATCGGCATCCTGCTCGGCGACGTGGCCGGCGAACTCGCCGGCTATGCCGACAACCTGGACGCCGACCCGCTGCGGCTCGCCGCGGTCGAGGAGCGCAGGGCCGTACTCGCCCACCTCGTACGCAAGTACGGCACCGACATCGACGCGGTCCTCGCCTGGGCCGGGCAGGGCGCCGCCAGGATCGCCGAGCTGGAGGGCGACGACGACCGCGTCGCCGAACTCACCGCGGAGCGGGACGCGCTGCGGGCCGAACTCAGCGCCCTGGGCCAGCACCTCACCGACCTCCGCACCGAGGCCGCCGAGCGCTTCGCCACCGCCGTCACGGCCGAGCTGGCCGAACTGGCCATGCCGCACGCCCGGGTCACCGTCGCCATCCGGCAGACCGAGGTCCCCGAGGCGGACGCCGGGTCCGGCATCGAGATCGGCGGCCGGGCCGTCGCATACGGCCCGGCCGGCGCGGACGAGGTCGAGCTGCTGCTCGCCCCGCACCCGGGCAGCCCCGCCCGGCCCATCGCCAAGGGCGCCTCCGGCGGTGAGCTGTCCCGGGTGATGCTCGCCGTCGAGGTCGTCTTCGCCGGGTCCGACCCCGTCCCCACCTATCTCTTCGACGAGGTCGACGCGGGGGTCGGCGGCAAGGCCGCGGTCGAGGTCGGCCGCCGCCTCGCGCGCCTCGCACGCACCGCCCAGGTCGTGGTCGTCACCCACCTCCCCCAGGTCGCGGCCTTCGCCGACCGCCAACTCCTGGTCGAGAAGACGAACGACGGCTCCGTCACCCGCAGCGGCGTCACCGTCCTGGAGGGCGAGGCCCGCATCCGCGAGCTGTCCCGCATGCTCGCGGGCCAGGAAGATTCCGAGCTGGCGCGTGCCCACGCGGAAGAACTCCTGGCGACGGCCCGGACCAGCCAATAGCCCTGGGGCTTTTCCGCGTCCGCCCCGCGGGGCCCGCTGCGCCCGCGCACGGACCACCGGCGGGTGGGTGGCTGAGCGCGCCCACGCGGCGCCCGCAGCCCCGCGCCCCTGGGTGGTTGCCCTCTGCGGTGGGCGGCGCCCGTTCGGGGGCGCGGGGAACGGCGTGGCCGGCCCGCGATGGGCGGCGGGTCGTCACCGGCCGTGAGGGGCTGTTCGGTCCTCCCCCAGAGCTTTCCCTGGGGGTACCCCCATCTCGCTTCGGTCGGGACCACCGGCCGGTGGAGGGTTGAGCGCGCCCAGGCGGCGCCAGCCGCAGCCCCGCGCCCCTGAGGTGGCTACCCCCTGCGGCAGGGGGAGGGACGGGTGGTTGGAGGTGGGGAGGGGTGGGCAGGTGGGAAAAGTGGAGAGTGGGCGGGTGTCGGTGGGGGTGGCCGCGGCGGGGGCGACCCGGGTCGCGTACGGGGTGTTGCGGCGGCGGCCGCCGGTCGAGGCGCGGCTGTGGCGGCGGACGAACTACGCCGGGCGCGGGGTCGAGCTGTACGGCGGCCTCGCCGCGGCCGCGGGTGCGGCCACCGCGGTGGCCGCGGCTCGGGGCGTGGCGTGGCGTACGCGCGTCGCCGCGGTCGGCGCGGCACTGGCGGCCGGCGCCTGCGGGGCGTACGACGACCAGCACGGCTCCCCGGCGGAAAGAGGCTTCGGCGCGCACCTCAGGGCGCTGCGTGAGCGCCGTCTCACCTCCGGCGCGGTGAAACTGCTGGGCATCGGCGCCGCCGGGCTGACCGCGGGCGTACTGCTCAAGGCGCACCCGGCCGACCAGGTGCTGACCGGCGTGGTCATCGCCGGCACCGCCCACGCGGTGAACCTCCTGGACGTGCGGCCCGGCCGCGCGGCCAAGGCGGTGATCGCGGTCGGCGCCCCCGGACTGCTGCGCCGCGGCCCCGCCGCCCTGCTGGCCGCCGCGCCCGTCGGCGCCGCGGCCGCGGTGCTGCGCGACGACGTGAGCGAGCGCACGATGCTCGGCGACGCCGGCGCCCACGCGCTCGGCGCCGCGCTGGGCGCCGCCCTCGCCGTGGCCAACGGCAGGACCGGCCTGTTCCTGCACGCGGCGGCGCTGGTCGCCATGACGGCGGCGGGCGACCGTATCTCCACCGACGAGCGGTTGTGGAAGGCCCCCGGAGTACGGCACGTTGACTCCTGGGGCCGGGTGGCACACCCGTATGGGTGATCCGGGACACGGGTGAGCCGGTGGGACCGGGTCCGCGGCCGACCCGCCCCTTGTGCGGCCTGGCATCCTTGACAGGCCGCACCCGCCGCAGAACAGGCCCGAGTCAGGAGCAGTACCCCGCGTGAGCAGCACCTCCGACCCCTTCGCAGGGCAGCTGCACGCCGTGCACGTGCTGGGCACGACGGCGGGAGCGCATGTCAGCTCCCTGGTCGGCGGCCTCGTGGCGCGGGGCGTCGAGGTGACCGTCTGCGGCCCGGTCGCCGCCGAGGCGGACTACGCCTTCGGCACGACCGGCGCCCGCTACGTGACGGTCGACCTGGGCCGCCGCCGCGCCACGGCGGCCGACGCCCCGGTGGTCGGCGCGCTGCGTGCCGCCTTCACCGGCGCGAGCGTCGTGCACGCGCACGGCCTGTGGGCCGGCTTCCTGGCCGCCGTCGCGCTCGGCGGCCGCCGCCGCGTCCCGCTGGTCGTCACCTGGCACGGCGGTGCCCCCGTGGCGGGCGGCCGCGGCCTGCTGCTGCGCTGGCTGGAGCGGCGTGCGGTTCGCGGCGCCACCGTCGTGCTCGGGGTGTCGTCGGAGCTGGTCGACCGGGCGAGGGGCCTGGGCGGCAAGGACGTACGCCTCGCGCCTGCCGCCGTGCCGCGCCCGCCGGGCCGGCCGCCCAGGCCGCCCGAGGAGGGCGAGCGGTACCGGCAGAAGACCCGGGCCGATCACGGCGCCGTCGACCGCCCGCTGCTGCTCGCCGTCGGCAGGCTGGAACCGCGGCAGGGCTACGACCTGCTGCTCGACGCCGCCGAACTGTGGGCGGACCTGGACCCCGCACCCCTGGTGGCCGTCGCGGGCGAGGGCGGCCGGCGGGCCGCGCTGGAACGCCGTATCGAGGCCGGTCGGCTCCCCGTCCTGCTGCTCGGCAGCCGCGACGACGTACCCGAGCTGCTGGCCGCGGCCGACCTCGTGGTGCTGCCCAGCCGCTGGGAGGCCCGCGCGCTGATCGCCCAGGAGGCGCTGCACGCCGGTGTGCCGCTCGTCGCGACCGACGTCGGCGGCATGCGCGAACTCGTCGGCGACGCGGCGGTCCTGATCCCCTACGGCGACCCGGCCGCCCTGGCGACCGCGGTCACCACCCTCCTCGCCGACCCCGACCGCCGCGCCGCCCTGTCCATCGCCGGCCGCGCCCAGGCCGCCACCTGGCCCACCGAGGACGACACGGTGGCCCAGGTCCTCAGCGTCTACGACGAACTCACCCAGCCTGACCTTGCGTAAGTCGGCGCCTTACGGGGGCGCGGGGCTGCCTCCGATCCGCGGCCGGCGCCGGTGGGCGCGCCCAGCCCTCCACCGGCCGGTGGTCCGGCACAGACCGAACTGCCTGCCTCTCACGGCCGGTGACGCCCCGCCGCCGTCGTCGTGGCCGGCCGCGCAGTTCCCCGCGCCCCTATGGGGGCTCGGCCCCGCCGTAAAGGACGGCCCTGGAGGCGCACCCTCCAGAGCCGGGCCCTAGGCGCGGAAAGCCCCCGCGGCAGTGAGTCGCAGAGCCGTGTCGATCAGCGGCACGTGGCTGAAGGCCTGCGGGAAGTTGCCGACCTGGCGCTGGCGGCGGGGGTCCCATTCCTCGGCGAGCAGGCCGAGGTCGTTGCGCAGGGCGAGCAGCTTCTCGAAGAGGCGGCGGGCCTCCTCGACGCGGCCGATCATGGCCAGGTCGTCGGCGAGCCAGAAGGAGCAGGCCAGGAAGGCGCCCTCGTCGCCGGGGAGGCCGTCGAGGTTGTCGTCGCCGCTGGTGTCGCCGCTGGAGGTCGGGTAGCGCAGCACGAAGCCGTCCTCGGTGGACAGCTCCCGCTGGATCGCCTCGATCGTGCCGATGACGCGCTTGTCGTCCGGGGGCAGGAAGCCCATCTGCGGGATCAGCAGCAGCGAGGCGTCCAGCTCGCGGGACCCGTACGACTGCGTGAAGGTGTTGCGCTCGCGGTCGTAGCCCTTCTCGCACACGTCGTAGTGGATCTCGTCGCGCAGGTCCTTGAGCCGCTCCAGCGGCCCGTCGACCTCGCCGGACTCGATGAGCTTGACCGTGCGGTCGACGGCGACCCAGGCCATCACCTTGGAGTGCACGAAGTGCCGGCGGGGGCCGCGTACCTCCCAGATGCCCTCGTCCGGCTCGTTCCAGTGCTTCTCCAGGTAGCGGATCAGCTTGAGCTGGAGCAGGCTCGCGTAGTCGTTGCGGGCCAGGCCCGTCATGTGGCCCAGGTGCAGCGCCTCGGTGACCTCGCCGTAGACGTCCAGCTGGAGCTGGTGCGCGGCGCCGTTGCCGATGCGGACCGGGGTGGAGCCCTCGTAGCCGGGTAGCCAGTGCAGCTCGTTCTCGCCCAGCTCGCGCTCGCCGGCGATGCCGTACATGATCTGCAGGTTCTCCGGGTCGCCGGCGACCGCCCGCAGCAGCCACTCGCGCCAGGCCTGCGCCTCCTCGCGGTAGCCGGTGCGCAGCAGCGAGGACAGGGTGATCGCCGCGTCGCGCAGCCAGGTGAAGCGGTAGTCCCAGTTGCGGACCCCGCCGATGTCCTCGGGCAACGATGTCGTGGGCGCCGCCACGATGCCGCCGGTCGGGCCGTACGTCAGCGCCTTGAGGGTGATCAGCGAGCGCACCACGGCCTCGCGGTAGGGGCCGGTGTACGTGCACTGGGCGACCCACGCCCGCCAGAAGTCCTCGGTCGCGGTGAGCGAGCCCTCCGGGTCGGGCAGCGAGGGCTGCGGCTTGTGCGACGGCTCCCAGCTGATCGTGAAGGCCAGCCGGTCGCCGGGGGCGACGGTGAATTCGGAGTAGGTGGTCAGGTCCTTGCCGTACGTGTCGACCTCGGTGTCGAGCCATACCGAGTCGGGCCCGGCCACGGCCACCGTGCGGTCGCCGACCTTGTGCACCCACGGCACCACCTGGCCGTACGCGAACCGCATCCGCAGGGCGGATGCCATCGGCACCCGGCCGCTGACGCCCTCGACGATCCTGATGACCTGCGGGGCGCCGTCGCGCGGCGGCATGAAGTCGATGACCCGGACCGTGCCGCGCTGGGTGTCCCACTCGGACTCCAGCACGAGCGAGTCGCCGCGGTAGCGGCGGCGTGTCGCGGCGGGCGGCTGCTCGGTGCCGCGGTGGGCAGGGCCGAGCCGCCAGAAACCGTGCTGCTCGGTGCCCAGCAGCCCGGCGAAGACCGCCGGGGAATCGAACCGCGGCAGGCACAGCCAGTCGACCGTGCCGTCCCGGCAGACCAGTGCGGCGGTCTGCATATCACCGATGAGTGCGTAGTCCTCGATACGCCCGGCCACGTGCAACTCCAGTCGAATGACGGCGCCGCCCCAATGGCTGGGACGGTCTTGCGGTCTGGGGATATTCGACGAGCTCATGATCCGGGAGCGGGCGGGATGGTGCCGTGCCGGCCGGCTCGCATCAATGCGTCCGTGCAGGATACGTCGTCCGGGTGGGCAGATGTGCGAGTCTCGTCGATCCTCGGCCGGCCTTTCCGGGTGCGTTCCGGGCACATCGGGTGGAGATGCCGGGCCTGTCGCGGTGCCGGCGCCCCGCCGTGACGGCGCGGTCACGGCGCACCGGGCACGCGTCGGCTGCCGAAGCGGCCCGGCACCGCTGATACCCTGGTAGCCCGTGGGCCGGTGGGCTGAACCACTGAACCGCCGCGACGGCGCTCCCCGACGAGCCCGTCCCGACCCTCACCTCGCGACCACGGGAGCCCCCTCTTGGCAATTGCGCCGAAATCCACGACGACCAAGCACATCTTCGTCACCGGTGGGGTGGCCTCCTCGCTCGGCAAGGGCCTCACCGCGTCCAGTCTCGGCGCGCTGCTCAAGGCGCGCGGCCTGCGGGTCACCATGCAGAAGCTCGACCCGTATCTGAACGTGGACCCGGGCACCATGAACCCTTTCCAGCACGGTGAGGTCTTCGTCACCGAGGACGGCGCCGAGACCGACCTCGACATCGGCCACTACGAGCGCTTCCTCGACGTCAACCTGGCCGGCTCGGCGAACGTCACCACCGGGCAGGTGTACTCGACGGTCATCGCCAAGGAACGGCGCGGCGAGTACCTGGGCGACACCGTGCAGGTCATCCCGCACATCACCAACGAGATCAAGTCCCGTATCCGGCGGATGGCCGCCGACGACGTGGACGTCGTCATCACCGAGGTCGGCGGCACCGTCGGCGACATCGAGTCGCTGCCCTTCCTCGAATCCGTCCGCCAGGTCCGCCACGAGGTCGGCCGGGACAACGTCTTCGTCGTGCACATCTCGCTGCTGCCCTACATCGGCCCCTCCGGCGAGCTGAAGACCAAGCCCACCCAGCACTCGGTGGCCGCGCTGCGCAACATCGGCATCCAGCCGGACGCCATCGTGCTGCGCGCCGACCGCGAGGTGCCGATCGCGATCAAGCGCAAGATCTCGCTGATGTGCGACGTCGACGAGGACGCGGTCGTCGCCGCGATCGACGCGCAGTCCATCTACGACATCCCCAAGGTGCTGCACACCGAGGGCCTCGACGCCTACGTCGTACGCCGCCTCGACCTGCCCTTCCGCGACGTGGACTGGGCCCAGTGGGACGACCTGCTCAAGCGGGTGCACGAGCCCGCCCACGAGGTGAAGGTCGCCCTGGTCGGCAAGTACATCGACCTGCCCGACGCCTACCTGTCGGTCACCGAGGCGCTGCGGGCCGGCGGCTTCGCCAACAACGCGAAGGTCCACATCAAGTGGGTCACCTCCGACGCGTGCAAGACCCCGGCGGGCGCCGCGGAGCAGCTCGGCGACGTGGACGCGGTCTGCGTGCCCGGCGGCTTCGGCGACCGCGGCGTCGAGGGCAAGGTGTCCGCGATCACCTACGCCCGCGAGCAGCGCATCCCGCTGCTCGGGCTGTGTCTGGGCCTCCAGTGCATCGTCATCGAGGCGGCCCGCAACCTGGCCGGCATCGCCGACGCGAACTCCACCGAGTTCGACCCGGCGACCGCGCACCCGGTGATCTCCACCATGGCCGAGCAGCTCGACATCGTCGGCGGCAAGGGCGACCTCGGCGGCACCATGCGGCTCGGCACCTACCCGGCCAAGCTCGCCGAGGGCTCCATCGTCCGCGAGGTCTACGGCGACCAGCCCTACGTCGAGGAGCGGCACCGGCACCGCTACGAGGTCAACAACGCCTACCGCGCCGACCTGGAGAAGGCCGCCGGCATCGTCTTCTCCGGCACCTCGCCGGACAACAAGCTGGTCGAATACGTCGAATACCCGCGCGAGGTGCACCCCTACCTGGTGGCGACCCAGGCGCACCCCGAGCTGAAGTCCCGCCCGACCCGGCCGCACCCGCTGTTCGCCGGGCTGGTGAAGGCCGCGGTGGAGCGCCGCACCGTCTGAGACACCCCTTTCCTGGAAGGCGCAGCATGCTCAAGGACACCCCGGAGGAGTGGCGCGTCACCGCCACGTCCACGCCCTTCACCGGCAAGAAGACCAGCGTCCGCACGGACGAGGTCGTCATGCCCGACGGAAGCACGGCGACCCGGGACTACCAGGTCCACCCCGGTTCGGTCGCCGTCCTCGCGCTCGACGAGCAGGACCGGGTGCTGGTACTCCGCCAGTACCGGCACCCGGTGCGGCACAAGCTCTGGGAGATCCCGGCCGGGCTGCTCGACATCCCCGGCGAGAATCCGCTGCACGCGGCTCAGCGGGAGCTGTACGAGGAGGCGCACGTCAAGGCCGAGGACTGGCGCGTCCTCACCGACGTCTACACCACACCCGGCGGGTCTGACGAGGCCGTCCGGGTCTTCCTCGCCCGGGGGATCTCCGAGGCGGAGGGCGACCGCTACGAGGTCTCCGAGGAGGAGGCCGACATGGAGGTCGCCCGGGTGCCCCTCGCGGACCTCATCGCCGGCGCGCTCGCCGGGGACCTCCACAACAACTGCATGATCGTCGGGGCGCTTGCCCTGCGGGCGGCTCAGATGGGCGACGGCCTCGACGCCCTGCGCCCTCCCGACGCCCCCTGGCCCGCCCGCCCCTTCACCCCCTAGCCCCGGGGGCCCGGCTACGGACACCACACTCGCGGCCCGGTGGGTTGCGCGCGCAGTTCCCCGCGCCCCTGGAAAGCGCGTGCCCTCTGCGCAGAGCCCTTGGCGAGGGCGAACGCTGGGCGCAGGAGGACGCAGGCCAAAAGGGGCGCGGGGAACTGCGCGACAAGCCCCCACTGGGCCGCAGGCAAGCACCGCACCGCAAGTGGCGATCACCCAGGGGCGCGGGGAACTGCGCGACCAGCCACGGCGGACCGCAACTGTGGAGTCCACAGCAGCACCCCGCAGGGAGTGGCGGGGAACCGCGCGACAAGCCCCCACTGGGCCGCAGGCAAGCACCGCACCGCAAGGGGCAGCACCCCAGGGGCGCGGGGAACTGCGCGACCAGCCACAGCGGACCGCAACTGTGGAGTCCGTAGCAGCACCCCGCAGGGAGTGGCGGGGAACCGCGCGACAAGCCCCCACTGGGCCGCAGGCAAGCACCGCACCGCAAGGGGCAGCACCCCAGGGGCGCGGGGAACTGCGCGACCAGCCACAGCGGACCGCAACTGTGGAGTCCGTAGCAGCACCCCGCAGGGAGCGGCGGGGAACCGCGCGACAAGCCCCCGCCGGGGGAAGGCGACCGCTCACCGCAAGCGGCACCCCGGGCCGCAAACGCACTCGCAGAGCCCCGCTTCAACTACGCTCGTCGCCGTAGCGGCATACGCCGACGCGGTGACCAGGAACGACCCAGCCGGGAGCGTGGCCCGTGACAGAGCAGTCCCTCCGGTCGGACCCTGCTGCCCCGCGGCCCGGCGGGGACGTCGGCGACGGCGGAGTCGTCGCGCTTCCCGGGGTGCCGGCGGAATTCGTCGGGCGGGACAGGGAGCTGGCGGAGCTGCTCGCGGAGATCGATCGGCCGGGGCTGGGCAGCGGCAAGCCGACGGCCGCACGGGTGCTGCTGGTGGCCGGGCGGCCGGGGACCGGCCGCACCGCGCTGGCGCTGCGGCTCGCCGCGGAGGTGGCCGAGCGCTATCCCGACGGCCGCTTCTTCGTCCGGCTGACCAGCGCGGAGGGCGCACCCGTACCGGTCGAGCAGGTCGCGCGCGGGTTGCAGCGGGCCCTGGGCGGCCCGGGGGCCGCACGGCGGCGCCTGCTGCTGGTGCTCGACGACGTGGTGCAGGCAGGGCAGCTGGCCGCGCTGCTGCCCGACTCGCCCGACAGCCTGGTCGTGGCCACCTCGGGCGGCCCGCTGTCCGGCGTACCCGACGTACGCCCCTGCACGCTCGGCGGGCTGGACACGCCGGCCGCCGTACAGCTCCTGGCGGCGACCCTGGGCGCCACCCGTGTCAGCTGCGACCCGCGGGGCGCGGAGACGCTCGTCCACGAACTCGCCGGCCATCCCACGGCCCTCCACCTGACCGCCGGCTGGATGGCCGCCCGCCCGGGTCTGTCCTTCGCCGACACGACCGACCGCCTGCGCGCCGTCCCGCCGACGCCCCCGCAGGTGCCGGGGGTCGTGCCCCGCCCGGCCGGCCCGCCGCCGGCCGACCGCTACCAGCCCGCCGCGGGCGAGCTGGTGCGGGCCTTCCGGCTGGCCTACGACGCACTGCCCGGCGTGGCAGCGCGGATGCTGCGGCTCCTCGTGCTGGCGCCCGCCGGGGTCGTGGACGCCCAGGGGGCGTCGGCCCTGGCCGGGTGCGGGGTGGACGTGGCGGAGGGGGTGCTGGCCGATTTCGTGCGGGACGGGCTGGTGGCAGGCGGGGGGTCGCTGCACCGGGTGCCTGGGTGCCTGGAGCCGATGCTGGCCGGGCTGCTCGCGGAGGGGGAGCGGGCGGAGGAGGTGCGGCTGGCGCGGGCCAGGATGCTGGAGCGGACGGTGCGGCTGCTGCTGTCGTGCCGGGCGGCGCTGGCCCGGGAGCCGGTGGAGGACGGGACGCCGCGGGCTCTGCGGTTCGACACCGCCCAGGCGGCAGCCGGGTGGCTGGAGTCGCGGCTGCCCGCCCTGCTGGCCGCCGCACGCTCCGCGGTCGCGGACGGCGAGCTGGACACGCTCGCCCGCCGCCTGGTGGCCGCCCTGGTCCGCGCGCTGGCCGCCTTCCCCGGCGGCGACGCGATGGCCGCCGAGCGCTACGAGCTGCACTCCCTCGTGCTGGACGTCGCGGAGCGCCGCGGGCTGGTCAGGGAGCAGGCGGCCGCCTTGATAAACCTCGGCGACCTGGACGCCGCCGCGGGCCGCACCGACCGCGCGCTCGACCGCTACCGCGTCGCCCTGGACGCGGCCCGCGCGAGCGACGACCGGCAGGCCGAGGGCCGCGTCCTGGAGGCGCTGGGCGGTACGTACCTGGAGCGGCACGACCCGGGCCGCGCCTTCGACTGGTACGGCCGGGCGCTGGCCCTGCGCCAGGCCGGCGGCGAACTCGCCGACCAGGCCAGGCTGCACGGCAGGATCGGCACCCTGCTGGCTTACACCGGCCAGTACGGCCCCGCGCTGCGCGCCTGGCGCACGGCAGCCGGCATCAGCAAGCGGCTGGGCGACCTGCCCGCCCAGGCCCGCGCCCTGGCCGAGGCGGCCCGGGCGCAGGAGTCCGCGGGCCGCCCGGAGGACGCGGTACGCAGCTGCCGCGACGCGCTGTACTGGGCGCGGCAGGCGGGCGACCGCCGGCTGGAGGCGGCGCTGCTGCTGCGGCTCGCCGACCTGCTGGACCGGCTCGGCGACCCGGAGGGCGCCAGGTTGCAGCGCGAGGCGGCGAACGGCCTGTTCAACCCGGGTGCGCAGCCCGGCTGAGCTGCCGGCCCATCCTTGGCCGCAACCCCTCACCAGCCTACGAAACCGCCAATGCTCCGCTCAGAACCAGCCACTTTGTAAGGCTGGACAGCGGCAATTCCTTCACTAGACTGGGCCTGGCCGCACACAACGCGGTCAGGTCCGACGTGTCGTGCCAATCCGCACGATGTCAGGACGATCCAGCCGGTTATCCCTGAGTGCAAGGACCGTGATCGACGTGAAGGTGGGCATCCCCCGCGAGGTCAAGAACAACGAGTTCCGCGTGGCCATCACCCCGGCCGGCGTGCACGAGCTCGTACGAGGCGGACACCAGGTCGTCGTCGAGGAGGGCGCGGGCGGCGGCTCGTCCATCCCCGACGCCGAGTACACCGCGGCCGGCGCCGCCATACTCGGCACCGCCGACGAGGTCTGGGCGGCGGCCGACCTGCTGCTGAAGGTCAAGGAGCCGGTCGCCGAGGAATACCGCCGGCTGCGCAAGGGCCAGGTCCTCTTCACCTACCTGCACCTCGCGGCCTCCCGCGAGTGCACCGACGCGCTGCTGGAGTCAGGCACCACCGCGATCGCGTACGAGACGGTCGAGACCGCCGACCGCAGGCTGCCGCTGCTCGCCCCGATGTCCGAGGTCGCGGGCCGGCTCGCCCCGCAGGTCGGCGCCTACCACCTGATGCGCTCGGCCGGCGGCCGCGGGGTGCTGCCCGGCGGGGTGCCCGGAGTGCGGTCCGGGCGGGCCGTCGTCATCGGTGCCGGCGTCTCCGGCTGGCACGCCACCACCATCGCGCTCGGCCTCGGCTTCCACGTCACGCTGCTCGACAAGGACGTCAACAAGCTGCGCGAGGCGGACAAGGTCTTCGGCAACCGGGTGCAGACCATCGCTTCCAACGCCCTCGCCCTCGAACAGGCCGTGCTGGAGGCCGACCTGGTGGTCGGCGCGGTGCTGATCCCGGGCGCCAAGGCGCCCAAGCTGGTCACCAACGAGCTGGTCTCGCGCATGAAGCCGGGCGCGGTGCTGGTGGACATCGCGATCGACCAGGGCGGCTGCTTCGAGGACTCCCGGCCGACCACCCACGCGGAACCGACCTTCACCGTCCACGAGTCGGTCTTCTACTGCGTCGCCAACATGCCCGGCGCGGTGCCCAACACCTCGACGTACGCGCTGACCAACGCCACCCTGCCCTACGTCCTGGAGCTGGCCGACCGCGGCTGGCGCGAGGCGCTGCGCCGCGACCCGGCGCTCGCGCTCGGCCTCAACGCCCATGAGGGACAGGTCGTTTACGGTCCGGTGGCCGACGCGCACGGACTGGATTCGGTCGAACTGCGCACACTGCTTGGCTGATAGCGGCACGTGGTGTCACCGCGGTGTCAACACCGCACCTCCGGCCGGGTCTTGCCACGTCAGGACCCGGCCGTTCGTCTGCTTACGCCCTTGACAGCCGGGTGTTCGGTTGCCGACACATCGTGCCGTGTCCGGCGGATTGTGTTGCTGTGAACCACCGACACGCCATAGAGTCGCGAATCGTCGGCTGTAGTCACGCCGACCTGTCTAGAAGTTTCCTGGTCACCAAGGAGGTAAGACGACTTGTGAATGAGTCGACATTTGCTCCCGGGGGTGGTCAACCAGGAATGACCGTCGGTTCCGTCTCGGTCCGCACCTTCGAGTCCCGCAGGGCTGAGACGGCCGCAGAGACGCAACCTGCTTACGCCATGGCGCCTTTCAACGACGACAACGACTTGCAGGACGGTCAGTTCTACGACCCCGACGCGGAGTACGAGCCCGATCCGGAGTACGCCGCGACGCTCGCCCCCGACGCGGCCCGCCAGCGCCGTGAACGCGTCGGCCCCACAGGCCGGCCGCTGCCCTACTTCCCGATCCCCAATCCGCTCACCGACCACGGCCCGGCGAAGATCGTCGCGATGTGCAACCAGAAGGGCGGGGTCGGCAAGACCACCTCGACCATCAACCTGGGCGCCGCGCTCGCCGAGTACGGCCGCAGGGTGCTGCTGGTCGACTTCGACCCGCAGGGAGCGCTGTCCGTCGGACTCGGCGTCAACCCGATGGAACTGGACATCACCGTCTACAACCTGCTGATGGAGCGCGGGCTCGCGGCGGACGAGGTGCTGCTCAAGACCGCGGTGCCGGGCATGGACCTGCTGCCCAGCAACATCGACCTGTCGGCCGCCGAGGTGCAGCTGGTCAGCGAGGTGGCCAGGGAGTCGACCCTGCAGCGCGCCCTCAAGCCGCTGATGGCCGACTACGACTACATCGTGATCGACTGCCAGCCCTCGCTCGGCCTGCTCACCGTCAACGCGCTCACCGCCGCGCACTCGGTGATCGTGCCGCTGGAGTGCGAGTTCTTCGCGCTGCGCGGGGTCGCGCTGCTCACCGAGACCATCGAGAAGGTCCGCGAACGGCTCAATCCCGAGCTGGAGCTCGACGGCATCCTCGCCACCATGTACGACTCGCGGACCGTGCACAGCCGGGAGGTGCTGGCCCGCGTGGTCGAGGCCTTCGACGAGCACGTCTTCCACACCGTGATCGGCAGGACCGTGCGCTTCCCCGAGACCACCGTGGCCGGCGAGCCGATCACCACCTACGCCTCCAACTCCGTCGGCGCCGCCGCGTATCGACAACTCGCCAGGGAGGTGCTCGCCCGGTGCCACGCCGAGTGACCCTCCCGGGCGCCGACGAGCTGTTCCGGACCACCGGGGGTGCGGCGCTCCAGGCACCGCAGCCCCGGCAGCAGCCGCAGCAGCACACCGGCGGCGACCCGCAGGGCGACACGCGGCCGCGGTCCGGCCAGGAGCCCGGCCGCGACGGCGAGGCGGCGGAGGGCGACCCGGACACGGCCGGCGACGGCCGGG
The DNA here is from genome assembly GCA_036015235.1 of Streptomyces sp. NBC_00433. NCBI lineage: Bacteria > Bacillati > Actinomycetota > Actinomycetes > Kitasatosporales > Streptomycetaceae > Streptomyces > Streptomyces sp. NBC_00433. The sequence goes on from CP107926.1 coordinate 7,387,963, forward strand.
ACCGCGGCGGCAAGGACCAGGGCGGCACCGCCGAGCACGGCGGCCGCGACATCCCGCAGGGCCGCAGGCCGCTCGGCGGCGCGGGCACCGCGACCGCCACCGTCAACGGCACCACCGCGGCGCCCCCGCAGCCGCACGTGCCCGTACAGCAGCCGTACACGCCCTCGGCGGCCGCGCAGCACTCCGTGGCCCCGCCGGTCACCGCACAGCCGCCACAGGGCCAGCCGGGGGCGCAGCAGGGCGCGGCCCGCCGCAAGGCACCCCGGCAGAACCGCCGCCCCAGCGGGCGCGAGCGGCACGACGAGAAGATCACGGTCTACGTGTCGGCCGAGGAGCTGATGGACCTGGAGCACGCCCGGCTGGTGCTGCGCGGCGAGCACGGCCTGGCCATCGACCGGGGCCGGATCGTCCGCGAGGCGGTGGCCGTGGTGCTCGCCGACCTGGAGTCGCGCGGCGACGCCAGCATTCTCGTACGCAGGCTGCGCGGGCGCTGAACCCCGCGGAAGCCGCCCGGGGGGAGATAGCCTGCCGTTTTCGCCCCCGCACCCTGGACCGCTATGCCGACCACCACGACCGACGACTCCGACCGCCCGCGCCGCCGCCTCGGCCGCGGCGCCCCGGCCTGGGCGGAGCCCGCGACGGCGGACGTGGAGACGCGCGTGCCCGAGGACGTGCCCGACGGCGCGGCGGCCGACGAGCCCGACGGCGTGGCGGCCGACGTGTCCGCGGACCCGCGGACAGCCGAGGCGCCCGCGCAGGAGGAGGCCGGTGACGGGCGGTTCACCGTGCGGCTGGCCAATTTCGAGGGGCCCTTCGACCTGCTGCTGCAGCTGATCTCCAAGCACAAGCTGGACGTCACCGAGGTCGCGCTGTCCAAGGTCACCAACGAGTTCATGGCGCACCTCCAGGCCATGGGGCCGGACTGGGACCTCGACCAGACCACCGAATTCCTGGTGGTCGCCGCCACGCTGCTCGACCTGAAGGCGGCCCGGCTGCTGCCCGCGGCCGAGGTCGAGGACGAGGCGGACCTCGCGCTGCTCGAGGCCCGCGACCTGCTCTTCGCCCGGCTGCTGCAATACCGCGCCTACAAGCGGATCGCGGCGATCTTCGCCGAGCGCCTGGAGCAGGAGGCGCTGCGCCACCCGCGTACCGTGGGCCTGGAACCGCAGCACGCGGACCTGCTGCCCGAGGTCGTGCTCAGCATCGGGCCCGAGCGCTTCGCGCAGCTCGCGGTCAAGGCGATGCAGCCCAGGCCCAGGCCGCAGGTGTACGTGGACCACATCCACGCGCCCCTGGTCAGCGTGCGCGAGCAGGCCGAGCATGTGATCGCGCTGCTGCGGGAGCGTGGCGCGGCCAGCTTCGGCGACCTCACCGCGGACGCACCCGACACGCTCACCGTGGTGGCGCGCTTCCTGGCGCTGCTCGAGCTCTACCGGGAGAAGGCGGTCGCGCTGGACCAGGAGGAGGCGCTGGGCGAGCTGCAGGTCCGCTGGACCGGCGGGGAGCAGCCGCCCGACGCCCCGCTGGTGACCGACGAATTCGACCAGGAGGCCGCGGCAGAGCCCGCCAAGGACCGGAAAGCAGCGAACGGAGAGCAACGATGACCGACGTGGCGGATCTCACCGCGGGGCTCGATCTGCCCGAGCAGCAGGCCCCGCCGACCGGGCTGCTGAGCGCGGCCACCGCCGGGCTCGAGCTGAAACCGGCGCTCGAAGCGGTGCTGATGGTGGTGGACGAACCCGCCACCGAGGAGGCGCTCGCGAAGGTGCTCGACCGCCCGCGCCGGGCCGTCCGCAAGGCGCTGCGCGAGCTGTCCGACGACTACACCCGCGAGGGCAGGGGCTTCGACCTGCGCCTTGTCGCCGGCGGCTGGCGTTTCTACACCAGGCCGGCCTTCGCGCCCGCGGTGGAGAAATTCGTCCTGGACGGCCAGCACGCCCGGCTGACCCAGGCCGCGCTGGAAACCCTCGCGGTGGTCGCCTACCGGCAGCCGGTCAGCCGCTCGCGCGTCTCCGCGGTGCGCGGGGTCAACTGCGACGGCGTCATGCGGACGCTGCTGCAGCGCGGTCTCGTGGCCGAAGGTGGGACGGAACCCGAGACAGGTGCGATCCTGTACAGGACGACGAACTACTTCCTGGAACGCATGGGCCTGCGCAGCCTTGACGAGCTGCCCGCGCTCGCCCCGTTCCTCCCGGAGGCGGAAGCGGTCGAGGCGGAGTCCCAGGAGGGGCTGCCGTCGTTCGACCCGGACGCCCCGGACGAGCCATCGACCCTTGTGAATACGGAAACTTGATGCGAAGCAGCGACAGGAACAGCGGCGGCGGCGACCGTAACCCCCGGGGCGGTGCCGACAGGCGCGGGAGCGGCGGCCAGGACCGCAGAGGGTCCGGCGCCGGCTCCGGCCGCGGTGCCGGCTCCGGCGGGCGCGGCGGCGACGCCCCCCGGCGCGGGGACGCCCCCGGGCGGGCCGACGGCCCGCCGCAGCGCCCCAGCAAGCCGCGCCCCGAGGAGCGCCGCTACGACGTCGGCGGCACCGGCCAGTCCGGTGCGAACAAGCCCGGCGGCATGCCCCGTACCAAGCCCGGCAGCAACAAGCCGACCGGCAACCGCGGCCGCGGGCCGGTCCCGGCCCGCCCGCGCGAGCTGGAGGCGCAGATCGAGGAGCGTAACCGGGAGCGGCACAGCAAGCCCAAGCTGAACCTGCCCAAGACCTTCCCGGGCGCCGAGCAGGAGGGCGAGCGGCTGCAGAAGGTGCTGGCCAGGGCGGGCATGGGCTCCCGGCGGGCCTGCGAGGAGCTGATCGAGCAGCACCGCGTCGAGGTCAACGGGCGGATCGTCACCGAGCAGGGCCTGCGGGTCGACACCGACCACGACGAGGTCAAGGTCGACGGGCTGACCGTGGCCACCCAGTCGTATCTCTTCTTCGCGCTGAACAAACCCGCAGGGGTCGTCTCCACCATGGAGGACCCCGACGGGCGGCAGTGCCTCGGCGACTACGTCACCAACCGGGAGACCCGGCTCTTCCACGTCGGGCGGCTCGACACCGAGACCGAGGGACTGATCCTGCTCACCAACCACGGCGAGCTGGCCCACCGGCTGACCCACCCCCGCTACGGCGTGCAGAAGACCTACCTCGCCGCGATCCAGGGCCCGCTGCCGCGCGACCTTGGCAAGCAGCTCAAGAGCGGTATCGAGCTGGAGGACGGCTGGGCCAGGGCCGACCACTTCAGGATCGTGCAGAACACCGGGAAGAATTACCTGGTCGAGGTCACCCTGCACGAGGGCCGCAAGCACATCGTGCGGCGGATGCTCGCCGAGGCCGGCTTCCCGGTCGACAAGCTGGTCCGCACCAGCTTCGGCCCGATCCCGCTGGGCGACCAGAAGTCCGGCTGGCTGCGCCGGCTGACCAACACCGAGGTCGGCATGCTGATGCACGAGGTCGAGCTGTAGGTCAGCCCGGTAAGCGGCCGGCGTCCACGGGCGCCGCCGCCTCCGCCGACGCCCGCCGGACCCGTACCAGGAAGTCCTCCACCCTGGCCCGGTCCGGCTCCTCGGGCAGCGCGGTCCTGTCCGCGGCCTCGTCCACCTCGCTGTGCAGCGTCCGCATCCAGCCGCGGGCCTCCTCCCAGCCCAGCTCGCCCCGCCGCACCGCGAGCAGGTCCTCCCGCCGGTCGCCGACGTCGATCGTCAGGGTGCCGGTGCGCAGCAGGTCGCGGCAGCTGAGCAGCAGCCGCAGCAGATGCATGGCGTGCTTCCAGCGCGGCTCGCCGTGGACGCGGATGTCCGCTTCGAGCCGGCCGAGCTGCTGGGCGGCGTAACCGCGGAAGCTCGCAGCGACCCTGCGGGACAGGAAGGCGTCCCGCAGGTCGAGCAGCTCCCGCCCGGTGGCGTCCAGGCGCTCGACCAGCGGTGAGTGCAGGCACTCAAGCACGTTGGGGTTGGCGCGCAGCGCGAGGGTGCAGAAGCGCTCGACCTCCCAGGAGAATTCCTCGTCCCGCGGCCCGCTGACATGGGTCGGCGGCTTGTCGAGCCGCCAGAACAGCGGCGCGGGGGCCACGAACACCCCGCGCCGGTCGGTGTCGCTGCTCTCGGTGGCAAGACCGAACGCCCGCGAGCCCATGACACACGCGTAGACCGTGTGCTCGCGCACGAGATCGTGCCCCAGGGATTCACGCATGGTGGCGATTATCGCCATCCCGCGCGCCCGCGCGCCGGGGATTTCCTGCTTCGGACGGTCACCAGGGGGTTTACGGTGAGTGCGGGACGCCTGGTGCCGGCCTCGCGGCGGCGCGTCTCGCGGTACGGTCCCGGGTCTCACCGTCGGCCCGCGCTGGCTACGCTGGACGACCGGACCCCGGCCGCACCCGCCCTCCTTCCGCAAGGACACCGCCACGTGAGAACCGCACTCGTCATCGGCGCAGGACTCGTCGGTACGTCGGCCGCGCTCGCGCTCACCGCCCGCGGTGTCGACGTCCGGCTCAGCGACCAGGACGACTCCGCCGCCAGGACCGCGGCGGCGCTCGGCGCGGGCAGCGCGGTGCCGCCCGAGGACACCGTCGACCTGGTGATCGTCGCGGTGCCGCCGGCGCATGTCGCGGCCACCCTGGCCGACGCGATGGCCCGCGGCCTGGGCCACGGCTACCTCGACGTGGCCAGCGTCAAGGGCGGCCCGCGCCGCGACCTGGAAGCCCTCGGCTGCGACCTGTCCGCCTACATCGGCACGCACCCGATGGCGGGCCGCGAGCGCTCGGGGCCGCTCGCCGCCACCGAGGACCTCTTCGACGGCCGCCCCTGGGTGCTCACCCCGACCCCGGCCACAGCCACCGATGTGCTCAACCTCGCGCTCGAACTGGTCGCGCTGTGCCGGGCCGTCCCCGTCGTGATGGACGCCGAGGCCCACGACCGGGCGGTCGCGCTCGTCTCGCACACCCCGCAGCTGGTCTCCAGCCTGGTCGCCGCCCGGCTCGAACACGCCGACGAGAGCGCGGTGCGGCTGTGCGGGCAGGGCATCCTCGACGTGACCCGGATCGCCGGGTCCGAGCCGGCGATGTGGATGGACATCCTCACCGCGAACCCCGGCCCGGTCGCCGACGTCCTCGCCGACCTCGCCGCCGACCTCGGCAGCACCGTGGAGGCGCTGCGGGCCTTGCAGAGCGCGGACGACGCGAAGCGCGGCGACGGCGCCGCCGCGGTGCGGGACGTGCTGCACCGAGGCCGGGCCGGCCGCGCCAAGGTGCCCGGCAAGCACGGGGCCGCCCCGAAGGCGTACGAGGTCGTCGCCGTCCTCATCGGCGACCAGCCGGGCGAGCTGGCCCGCCTCTTCGCCGACGCCGGCTCCGCCGGGGTGAACATCGAGGACGTGCGCATCGAGCACAGTACGGCCCAGCAGGCGGGGCTGGTCCAGCTCTTCGTCGAGCCGCGCTCGGCCCCCGTGCTCGCAGCCGCGCTGCGCGACCGCGCGTGGTCGCTGCGGCCGTGAGGCCCCTCGGGCTGCCGGGCCCGCACGTCCCGGGACCTTCCCGCCGTCGTGGCCGGTCGCGCAGTTCCCCGCGCCCCTTCGGGGCTCGGGTCCTCCGGGGGGATCGGGAGCACCCGATTGGCCGGTAATCTAGGTGGAATGGCCCGGCGCCCAGCCGGGTGGCACGAGGAAGGCCTTCCGCTGTGGACAACCCGGTGATCGTCGCGATCGACGGCCCCTCCGGCACAGGCAAGTCCAGCACCTCCAAGGCGGTCGCCGCCAAGCTCGGGCTCAGCTATCTGGACACCGGCGCGCAGTACCGGGCCATCACCTGGTGGATGCTGACCAACGGCATCGACGTCGACGACCCGGACGCCGTCGCGGACAGCGCGGGCAAGCCGTCGATCGTGTCGGGCACCGACCCCCTCGACCCGCAGATCAGCGTCGACGGCGTCGACGTGACCGGGCCGATCCGCTCGCAGGAGGTCACCGCGGCCGTCAGCGCGGTCAGCGCGGTGCCCGAGGTCCGCGCCCGCATGGTCGAATTCCAGCGCGCCGCCGCCGCGACCGCGGACACCGGCATAGTGGTCGAGGGCCGCGACATCGGCACCACCGTGCTGCCCGGCGCGACAGCGAAGATCTTCCTCACCGCCTCCGCCGAGGTCCGCGCCGCCCGCCGCAGCACCGAGCTGAAGGGCGCGGTGAGCGTGGCCGCCACCCAGGAGGCGCTGATCAGGCGGGACGCCGCCGACTCCGGCCGCAAGACCTCCCCGCTGGCCAAGGCCGCGGACGCGATCGAGGTCGACACCTCGGAGCTGACCCTCGACCAGGTCGTGGACCGTGTCGTCGCCCTGGTCGAGGAAAGGCGGGCGACCGTCAGGTGACCACCGAGCACCACCAGGCACCCGCGCTGCCCAGCCCGCGCGGCGCGGCCGTCGCCCGCGGTATCGGCATCGGCCTGATGAACGGCCTGTGGCGCCCCCGGGTGCTCGGCGCCTGGCGCATCCCCGCGAAGGGCCCGCTGATCCTGGCCGGCAACCACGCGCACAACATCGACGGCCCGATGCTGATCGGCACCTCGCCGCGGCCGCTGCACTTCCTGGTGAAGAAGGAGGCCTTCGTCGGGCCGCTCGACCCGTTCCTGCGGGCGATCGGCCAGATCGAGGTCGACAGGGCGGGCGCCGACCGCACCGCGATCGCCCACGCGCTCGGGGTGCTGGCGCACGGCGGTGTGCTCGGCATATTCCCCGAGGGCACCCGCGGCGGCGCCGAATTCGCCGAGCTGCGTGCGGGGCTGGCGTATTTCGCGCTGCGCTCCGGGGCGCGGATCGTGCCGGTCGCGGTGCTGGGCAGCGCCCACAAGGGCCGGCTGGTGTCCGCACTGCCGCCGCTGCGCAGCAGGATCGACGTCGTCTACGGCGAGGCCTTCGCCGCCGGCGACGGGTCGGGGCGGCGCACCCGCGGCGCCCTGGACGCCGCCACCCTGCGCATCCAGGACCGGCTGACCGCACACATGGCCGAGGCCCGGCGGGCCACCGGCCGCTGAACCACCGCCGCCGCACCGCACCGGCTGACGCCGGGCGGCGCCGCGCGCACCACTGTTGACCGACGGAGAGAACCAATGGACCAGCACGACCAGCACGGCGAGACCGGCGCGCTCGGCGACGCCGAATACGCCGAGTTCATGGAACTCGCCGCCGAAGAGGGCTTCGACCTCGAAGAGGTCGCCGACGACCTCGCGGAGGCGGGCCACGGCCCGCTGCCCGTGCTCGCCGTCGTCGGCCGGCCGAACGTCGGCAAGTCGACCCTCGTCAACCGGATCATCGGCCGCCGCGAGGCAGTGGTCGAGGACAAGCCGGGCGTCACCCGCGACCGCGTCACGTACGAGGCGAACTGGAACGGCCGCCGCTTCAAGATCGTCGACACCGGCGGCTGGGAGCAGGACGTCCTGGGCATCGACGCCTCGGTCGCCGCGCAGGCCGAGTTCGCCATCGAGGCCGCCGACGCGGTGGTCTTCGTGGTCGACGCCACCGTCGGCGCCACCGACACCGACGAGGCCGTCGTCAAGCTGCTGCGCAGGGCGGGCAAGCCGGTCGTGCTGGCCGCCAACAAGGTCGACGGACCTTCCGGCGAGGCGGACGCCGCCGCGCTGTGGAACCTCGGCCTCGGCGAGCCCTTCCCGGTCTCCTCGCTGCACGGCCGCGGCACCGGCGACCTGCTGGACGCGATCCTCGACGTGCTGCCCGAGGCGCCCGCCATGACCTTCGGCGACGCCGTCGGCGGCCCGCGCAGGATCGCGCTGATCGGCCGGCCGAACGTCGGCAAGTCCTCGATGCTGAACAAGATCGCCGGCGAGGACCGGGTGGTCGTCAACGAGATGGCGGGCACCACCCGCGACCCCGTCGACGAGCTGATCGAACTGGGCGGCATCACCTGGAAGTTCATCGACACCGCGGGCATCCGCCGCCGCGTCCACCTGACCGAGGGCGCCGACTACTACGCCAGCCTGCGCACCGCGGCCGCCCTGGAGAAGGCCGAGGTCGCGGTGATCCTGGTGGACGTCGCCGAGACGCTCGCCGAGCAGGACACCCGGATCATCTCGATGGCCGTCGAGGCCGGCCGCGCGGTCGTCATCGCCTACAACAAGTGGGACCTGCTCGACGAGGAGCGCCGCTACTACCTGGAGCGGGAGATCGAGCGCGACCTCGTCCAGGTGCAGTGGGCGCCCCGGGTCAACGTCTCGGCGCGCACCGGGCGCCACATGGAGAAGCTGGTCCCGGCCATCGAGGCCGCGCTGGCCGGCTGGGAGACCCGGGTGCCGACCGGCAGGCTCAACGCCTTCCTCGGCGAGATCGTCGCCTCCCACCCGCACCCGGTGCGCGGCGGCAAGCAGCCCCGCATCCTGTTCGGGACCCAGGCCGGCACCAAGCCGCCGCGCTTCGTGCTGTTCGCCTCCGGCTTCCTGGAGGCCGGCTACCGGCGCTTCATCGAGCGCCGGCTGCGTGAGGAGTTCGGCTTCACCGGCACCCCGATCCAGGTGTCGGTCCGGGTCCGCGAGAAGCGCGGCCGCAAGAAGTAGCCCTCCGGGCGGTCAGTGCTCGTTCATCCGGTTGTCGGGCCGGCCCGGCGGAAGCGCCGCCGGGCTGTTCCCCCGGTGCCGCCCCGGCGTCGTCGGCGGGAAGTCCGCCCGCCACGTGGAGAACCCGTTGAACTGCATCGACTCCTCGCCGGTTCGGTCCCCCGGCAGCGCACGGAAGAGCCGGCGGTACTCGCTGTACAGAGCGTCATAGATCGGCGTGGCCGAGCCACCACCCCCGGACGCGTCCGGCGCACTGCGCATCGACGGGATGTACCGCTGGAAGGGGGACCGGGAGGAGCCGTCAAAGGTCTGCACGTATCGCCAACGACCTGGCCTTCCGCCAGGATGCGGTCCACACGGTTGAACTTCCCCCCTTCCACAAGGGGGCACGCCTCCCCCGGGCGCGGGGTGGTGCGGCGCCCCTTCGCCAAGGGGTATGCCTTCCCCGGGCGCGGGGTGGTGCGGCGCCCCTTCGCCAAGGGGTATGCCTTCCCCGGGCGCGGGGCTGTGTGCGATCTGCGGCCGGCGCCGCGTGGTTGCGACCGGCCCTCCACCTGCCGTCGTGTGGCGACGGACCGCCACTACGTCAGGGGCGCGTGGGGGTACCCCCAGGCGAAGCTCTGGGGAGAACGGAGCGACCGGCCCCCATCGGGCGCGCGGGTCGTCACCGGCCGGAAGGGGCTGTTCGGTCCTCCCTCAGAGCTTTGCCCGGGGGTACCCCCATCTCGCTTCGCTCGGGACCACCGGCCGGTGGTGGGCTGGTCGCGCCCACGCGGCGCCGGCCGCAGATCGCACACAGCCCCGCGCCCCTGGGCGGTACCCACCGACGCGGGGGCACCGCGGAACCCCCGTGCCCGGGGGAGGGGGACCCGGTCAGGTCCCGGAGAGGGGCATGGTCGCGCCGACCAGCTGACCCCTGGCACAGGCCTTCGCGAGAGCGTCTCGCATGAGGTCCTCGCGGGGCTGGCGGCCGACCGAGCCGGCAGGCCCGGCGTAGACGTACACCGCGTTCGTGCGGCTGACCGCCGCGCGCCAGCCGTCGCTGACCTGGAGGGGCTGGTGGGCCTGCCACCACGCGGTGGCGGGCGCGCCGCCGACCGCCGGCTGGAGGACCGCGTGCAGCTTGCCCATCGCGAGCAGCACCGACCAGCCGGTCAGCGGCGACGGCGGCGCCTCCAGGTCGAGCTGCGGCATGAAGCCCTGCTCGATGAGCAGCGGCAGGAAGTCGTCACCGCCGCCGGTGGCGCCGACGCGGGCGACGGGCCCGGTCGGCTCGATGACCAGCGCGGGGCGCAGCGCCTCCTCGACGATGATCAGCCCGCAGGTGATGCCGAGCACCGCCTGCCGCGGCGCTGCCTCCGGAGAGGGCGCGGGCGGCAGGTAGGGCGCGGGCATCGGCGCGGTGAAGGCCGGCGCCGGCGGCTCCTCGTCGGCCGAGATGCTGCGTACCGCCCCCTGGAGCTGCTCCTCGGAGACCGGCACGACCTGCGAGGGGATGCAGGCGGCGTGCGCGAACGCCAGCACCGCGGTCTCTTCGCCGACGAAGAGCACGGTGCTCGTCCGCTCCTGCCCGGTGTCGCCCGGGGTGCGGCAGGACGTGCAGTCGTACATGCCCGGCGCGTTCTCGCCGGCGAGGAGCCGCTGTGTCTCCTCCTCGCCGATCTCGGCTCGTACCTCGTCGCTCACGTCGAGCAGGGGCGCCACGGGAGTCTCCTTGGTCCGTTTGGCCGGGCCTGCCCCGGCGCACTGTGACAACGGCCGGTCTGCGCCGGGAGTCACGGTTTGCCGGAGTGCGGGTTGGGGCACCGCAGGCCGACGGGGGAGCGGGTGGGCCGAACGGGTGTGGTGCGCGGCGGGGCGGGGCGTGCCGCACGGAAGCACGGGGGAGTACCTGCTTAGCGTGTGCCGATGAGCGAGAAATCGTCTTATCGTCATCGCCCGCGACGGCACCGCGCGACCGTCCTCGCCGGCCTCGGCACCGCAGCGCTGCTGCCGCTGATCGCCCAGCCCGCCGCGGCCGCGCAGACCGTACCCGAGCGCCCCGCGGGGGCCCACGTGGGGCAGCCCCGAGGGGACGCGGCGGGTGCGGTGGAGCGGGCCCGCTCCGTCTGGGACGACATCGCGATGTGCGAGAGCAGCGGCGACTGGCACATCAACACCGGCAACAGCTTCTTCGGCGGCCTGCAGTTCTGGCAGCCGACATGGAAGCTGTTCGGCGGCCTGAAGTACGCCGAGCGCGCCGACCTGGCCACCCCCGAGCAGCAGATCGCGGTCGCCGAGGCGGTGCTGCGGGTCCAGGGCTGGGGCGCCTGGCCGGCGTGTACCAAGCGGCTCGGCCTGAGCGACCACACGCTCCCGGTGCACACCGTGCGCGGCGGCGAGACGCTGTCGGACATCGCGGCCGACTTCGGTGTGTCCGGCGGCTGGCAGCGGCTCTACGAGCTGAACAAGGCGGTGGTCGGCGCCGATCCGGACAGGCTGGCCCCAGGGGTGGCCCTCACCCTCGACTGACGCGGAAGGCACCCGTCCGCCCCCTGAAGCCGGGGTGAAAAACCGGTGGTTGTTAGGGTCGGGGGTTGACAGTCCGTCAGCCCCCGGCCCAGGCCGCCGGGGCGGGACGTGGCCCGGGGGGACCTGACACACCGATGCGCATCGCCTTTCTGCTGCACAACGCCTATGGCGTCGGCGGCACCATCCGCACCACCTGCAACCTGGCGGGGGCACTCGCCGCCGGGCACGAGGTCGAGGTCGCCTCGGTCTTCCGCAGCCGGGAGAAGCCCGCCTTCGCCTACGACCCGCGGGTGCGGCTGCGCCCGCTCGCCGACCTGCGCACCGAGAACCCGGCCCGGCTGCGCGACGACCCGCGGGCCGGCCGCCCCGCCAGGGTCTTCCCGCGCGGCGACCGGAAGTACGGGGAATACAGCGCGCTGACCGACGACCTGATCGGCGAGTACCTGTCGGGGCTGGACGCCGACGTGGTGGTCGGCACCCGGCCGGGGCTCAACGTGCACATCGCCAGGCAGGCCCCGCGGCGCCTCGTGCGGGTGGGCCAGGAGCACCTGACGCTCGACACCCACTCCACCCGGCTCACCGCGGCCCTGCGCCGCCACTACCCGGCCCTGGACGCGGTCACCACCACCACGGAGGCCGACGCGGCCGTCTACCGCCGCAGGATGCCCGGCATCCGCGCCACCGGGGTGCCCAACGGTGTGCCGTCGGCGGGCGACGCGGTCTCCGACGGCACGGCGCCCGTCGTGGTGGCGGCGGGACGGCTCGCCGAGGCCAAGCGCTACGACGACCTGATACGCGCCTTCGCCACCGTGGCCGCCGCCCGCCCGGACTGGACGCTGCGGCTCTACGGCAAGGGCGCGCGGCGGGCGGCGCTGGACGCCCTGATAGCCGAACTGGGCCTCGGCGATCACGTGCGGCTGATGGGCACCGCCGCGCCCATAGAGCCGGAATTGGCCAAGGCGTCCGTCCTGGCCGTCACGTCCTCCGTGGAGTCCTTCGGGATGACGATCGTGGAGGGCATGCGCGCCGGGCTGCCGGCGGTCGCCACCGACTGCCCGCTGGGCCCGCGGGAGATCGTCAGGGACGGGGTGACCGGGCTGCTGGTGCCGCCGCGGGACGTCCCCGCGATCGCCGCGGCGCTGCTGAGCCTGATCGGGGACGACGAGCGCCGCGGGCGGATGGGCCGCGCCGCGCTGGCCGCGGCGGACGCGTACGACCCGGCGGTGGTCGCCGAGCGCCACCTGCGGATCTTCCGCGGACTGCTGGACGCCCGGCGCCGCCCGGCGGCGGGCCCGAGGGCGGCCCTGCGCGCCACGGGGACCCGTGCGGTGTGGTCGGTGCTGACGGGGGTAGACGCCATGGCGGCGGCCCGCAGGGCGGCGGCCAGAAAGGCCGGGCGCCGGGCGCTCGGCCGCTGACGCGTGCGCCGAATCGCAATCCGTTCCGCATACCGGTCACCTGGTGACGGCAGGCCGCGGAGAAGTTGTGCCGAAGTTGTGCACACAGGAAATTCATTGACCGGCTGGTATTCGCTCCCACGGCTGTACGGAAAAGCACGATCCGTGACACGTGACAGCCGACCGGCCGCGTACACCCGTCCGGAGGCCTACCGTGGCAGGCATGGCGCCCTCACCGCACCCCCACGACCCGGACCCCTCCGACCCGACCCCCGGCGACCGGCCGCAGCCCTTCCCGGCCCCCAACCCGCAGGACGACCTCGACTCCTACGCCGGCCTCCCGTACGAGCAGGCCGAGCGGCGGGCCTACGACCGCGGGTGGCGGACCGTGCGCGGCCTGCCGCCGGACGCGGTGGTCACGATGGAGTACGTGGCGGGGCGGCTGAATTTCACGGTCGCCGACGGCCGGGTGCGGCGCTGCTGGATGGGCTGAGCACCGCCTGCACACAAACGGGCCGGACGCCGTACGGGATACGGCGCCCGGCCCGTTGGGCCGTTCGGGGCGGGTCAGCCGACGACGCCCCGGCCCCGCGAGGCCTGCTGGTGGACCAGCGGCGGGGCCGGGCGCGGGCGCTCCTGAGGCCGGCGGCTGCCTGCCGGGGTGCCCGGGGTGCGCTCGTGGCGGCCGGTCGGCGGGCGGCCCGGCGCGTGCGGGCTGTTCGCCCCGGGTGCGGTGGCCGCCGCGGCGGGATTCGCCGCCGCGGCCGCGCTGCCCGCGGCCATCGAGTGCCGGGTCGCGGGCGTGGCGGCCTCGTCCTCCTGCCGGGCGAGCGCGCCGGCCGGCATCGCCTGCCGCGCGAGGCTGTGCGAGCGCCGTCGCCGGCGGGCCCAGGCGGTGCTCAGGAAGGACTCGGCCGAGGCCATCGCCGGCTCGAACCACGGCAGCGCCAGCAGGATCAGCAGCCCCGCGGCCCAGCCGAGCAGGACGTCGCTCACCCAGTGCGTGCCGAGGTAGACCGTCGTCGCGCCCACGCCGAGCGCCAGCAGCGCGCTGGCCACCGACCCCCAGCGCCTGGCCCGCGGTGTGGTGGCCAGGTACGCCAGAACGCCCCAGGTCACGACCGCGTTGGCGGTGTGACCCGAGGGAAATATGTCGCCGCCGGCGAACATCTCGGCCGATCCGACGGTCGTCGCGTAATGCGGTCCGAGCCGTCCGAGGCCGTATTTCACGGCCCCCACGGTGATGTTCAGAAGGAGGAGTGAGGTGCCGAGCACCAGCAGGGGGTGCAGGGTGCGGTGGCGCCACGCCCGCCAGCCCAGCCAGGCCAGCACCATCACGGCGGTGGGGCCGCGCTGGCCGAGAACCACGAAATAGTCCAGGAATGCGTGGATCTGGGGCCATTGTTTGTAAGGACGCCAGAGCATGACCTGCCAGTCGAGCGTCACCAGCTTGGAGGTGGTGAGGACGCCCACGACGATGGCCACGTAGACCGCCAGCGTCGCACCGAACAGCCATACGCGTGTTCGACTCATCCGCGCCAGGGCGCGGCTGGTCGGGCGCTCCGCGTCGCGGTGGAGCCTGTCATCGGTACGCACCCAATCGACGTTACAGCGTGTGACGGCATTGGTCGGCCGAACGGCCTGCTTTGTAATGACGATGTGATGTGGACTGCGTCTCACCACCCCTTTGGCTGACGGGGTTTCGACGGAATACGGGAAGCTCTGGAGTTTATGTTCGGGTGTTGATCCTCACAGTGCCGCGTTCTTATTTATCGCTTATTTCCCCGCCCTTTCTCCGGAGTTTCCCGTCCGATGGCCGGTACGCCGTGTCCGGACGGCCGCCTCCGCCGCTCGGGCGCCGCGCCGGACCTCGCGTACGCTGGCGACTCACCCGTACGTGGAGGTAGGCCTATGGCGCGGCCGGTCAGCCGGTGGACCGTCCTGGTCGTCCTGTGCGTCAGCCTGCTGATCGTCGCGCTGGACGCGACCGTGCTGCACGTGGCGGTGCCGGCGCTCACCGAGGACCTGCACCCCGGCGCCCAGGACCTGCTGTGGATCGTCGACGCCTACCCGCTGATCGCCGCCTCGCTGCTGATCCTCTTCGGGACGCTCGGCGACCGGATCGGCCGCCGCAAGGTGCTGCTCACCGGCTACGCCCTCTTCGCCGCCGCCTCCGCGCTCGCCGCCTTCGCGACGACCCCGCACGTGCTGATCGCCGCCCGCGCGCTGCTCGGCGCGGGCGGCGCCATGATCATGCCCGCCACGCTGTCGATACTGCGGCAGGTCTTCCCCGACCGTCGGGAGCGGGCGCTGGCCATCGGCATGTGGAGCGCGGTCGCCGCGGTGGGCGCCGCCGTGGGGCCGGTGCTCGGCGGCTTCATGGTCGAGCACTTCTGGTGGGGCTCGGTCTTCCTGGTCAACATCCCCCTGATGGCGGTGATGCTGGTGGCGGGCCGGCTGCTGCTGCCCGAGTCGCGCGGCGGCTGCGACGGCCCGTGGGACGTGCTCGGCGCGGTCACCGCCGCGCTCGGCGTGCTGGGTGCGGTCCTCGGCGTCCAGCGGCTCGGCGCGGGCGCGGCGCCGCTGGAGGCCTCGGTGTGGCTGCCGCTGCTGGCCGGCGCCGCCCTGCTGGTGGCGTTCGTACGCCGCCAGCGCCGCCGCAAGCACCCGCTGATCGACATGCGGATGTTCGCCCAGCCTGCCTTCACCACCTCGGTCGGCTGCATCGTGCTGGCGATGCTCGCCCTGGTCGGCCTGGAACTGATCGCCGTGCAGTACCTGCAACTGGTCCTCGGCCTGAGCCCCTTCGACACCGGCCTGCGGCTGCTGCCGCTGACCTTCGCCGCGATGGCCGCGGGCCTGGCCGGCGCCCGGCTGCTGCAGCGCTTCGGGCCGCGCCGGATGGTCGCGGGCGGCTTCCTGCTCACCGCGCTCGCCGTGCTGTCGCTGACCGTGATGGGCGAGCACGACCGGCCGCTGCTGCTGACCGCCGCCTTCGTGATGCTCGGCGCGGGCCTGGAGACCACGCTCTTCGGCGCCTACGAGTCGATGCTCAGCGAGGCCCCCGCCCACCAGGCGGGCGGCGCGGCGGCCATCGGCGAGACCTCCTACCAGCTCGGCGCCGGCATGGGCATCGCACTGCTCGGCAGTGTGATGAACGCCGCCTACGCCCCGCACGCCGCCGGCGTCGGCGCCGCAGACACCGCCGCGGCCGGCCAGTCGCTGGGCGAGGCCTACGACGTCGCCGACCGGCTCGGCGGCGGCAGCGGCGCCGCGCTGCGGCACGCCGCCCGGCATTCCTTCGTCTTCGGCATGCATCTGACGCTGCTGGTCAGCGCGGTGCTGCTGGTCGCGGGCGCCTGCGCGGCGCTGCGGCTGCCGCGCGCCATGGAGTGCGCCCCGCGCGACACCCGGCCCGCGCTCAGCCGCGACGCGCAGCTCCCGGCACGCCAGGCGGCGCCGACGGCCGTACGCTCTGGACGCGCGGCGGACTGAACCGTAACGTCGGCCCCGAGCCCGTCATTACCACTGCTAGTTTTTCCGGCCGGAGGTCCCTGCCATGCCGCCCGCAGCGAAAGCGTCCCCGTCCGGCCTGCCGCCGTTCGACCCCTACGACCCGCTGGGCCTGGACGACCTGCTGACCGACGAGGACCGCGCGGTCCGCGACACCGTCCGGGCCTGGGCCGCCGACCGGGTGCTGCCGCACGTGGCCGGCTGGTACGAGCGCGGCGAGCTGCCCGTCATCCGCGAACTGGCCCGCGAGCTGGGCGCGATCGGGGCGCTCGGCATGCCGCTGACCGGCTACGGCTGCGCGGGCGCCAGCGCCGTGCAGTACGGCCTGGCCTGCCTGGAGCTGGAGGCCGCCGACTCCGGCATCCGCTCCCTGGTCTCGGTGCAGGGCTCGCTCGCGATGTACGCGATCCACCGCTACGGCTCCGAGGAGCAGCGGCAGCGCTGGCTGCCGCCGATGGCCGCCGGCGAGGTCATCGGCTGCTTCGGGCTCACCGAGCCCGACCACGGCTCGGACCCGGCGGGGATGCGCACCCGCGCCCGCAGGGACGGTTCCGACTGGGTGCTCGACGGCCGCAAGATGTGGATCACCAACGGCTCGGTCGCCGGCGTCGCCGTGGTGTGGGCGCAGACCGACGACGGCATCCGCGGCTTCGCCGTCCCCACCGACGCCCCCGGCTTCAGCGCCCCCGAGATCCACCACAAGTGGAGCCTGCGCGCGTCGGTCACCAGCGAGCTGGTCCTCGACGGCGTACGCCTGCCCGCCGACGCGGTGCTGCCCGGCGTGACCGGGCTGCGCGGCCCGCTGAACTGCCTGAGCCACGCCCGCTACGGCATCGTGTGGGGCGCGATGGGCGCGGCCCGCGCCAGCTTCGAGGCGGCGCTCGACTACGCCCGCGGCCGCGAGCAGTTCGGCCGGGCGATCGGCGGCTTCCAGCTGACCCAGGCCAAACTGGCCGACATGGCCGTCGAACTGCACAAGGGCATCCTGCTGGCCCACCACCTCGGCCGCCGGATGGACGCGGGAAGGCTGCGCCCCGAGCAGGTCAGCTTCGGCAAGCTCAACAACGTCCGCGAGGCCATCGACATCTGCCGCACCGCCCGCACGGTGCTCGGCGCCAACGGCATCTCGCTCGAATACCCGGTCATGCGGCACGCCACCAACCTCGAATCGGTGCTCACCTACGAGGGCACCGTCGAGATGCACCAGCTGGTGCTGGGCAAGGCGCTCACCGGACTCGACGCCTTCCGCGGCTGACGGCCGGCCCCGCGCGGGCGCCACCGCGAGGTGCTTTGTCGACACGGAGCCGTGTCTACATGTGCACCCGCGGCAGGGCCCGGTCGAGCCACCGCGGGAACCACCAGTTGGAGCGGCCCATCAGGAACATCGTGGACGGCACGAGCAGCAGCCGTACGACCGTCGCGTCCAGCACCACGCTGACCGCCAGGCCCAGCGCCAGCATCTTGACCACCACCGTGGGCGACACGGTGAAGGACAGGAAGACCGCGGTCATGATGAAGGCCGCGCTGGAGATGACCCGGCCGGTCGCCGACAGGCCCGCGCCCACCGACCTGGTGTTGTCCGCGGTGCGGTGCCACGCCTCGGAGATCCGCGACAGCAGGAAGATCTCGTAGTCCATCGAGAGCCCGAAGACGATCGCGAACATCATCATCGGCACGTACGACTCGATGGGCACCGCCTCGGGCAGCCCCAGCGCTCCGGTCGCCCAGCCCCACTGGAAGACCGCGACCAGCACACCGTAGGAGGCGCCGGTGGTCAGCAGGTTGAGCACGACCGCCTTGAGCGGGATGACCAGGCTGCGGAAGACCGTCATGAGCAGCAGGAAGGCGGCGAGCAGCACGATGCCGATGATGATCGGCAGCCGGTCCTTGACCGTGTCGCGGAAGTCGAACTGCGCCGCGGCGGTGCCGGTGACGTAGCCGTGGGCGCCGGTGCCGCGCAGCGCGTCGGACAGCACATGGCCGGTCAGCGCGTTGAACAGCCCGCCGGTGGCGGCCGACTGGGGATCGCCGGCCGGGGTGACCGTGCCGACCAGCAGCTTGCCGTCGGAGGTCGGCTGCAGCGCGGTGGCCTCGGCGATGTCCGGGGTGTCCTGCAAGGCCTTGTTCACGTCGTCGGCGATCTGGCTGGCCGGGACCCCCGACTGCGAGACGTCCACGACGACGGTGAAGGGCGCGTTGGCGCCGGGGCCGAAGCCGGGGCCCCGGGCGCCGGCGATCAGGTCGAAGGCGATCCGGCTGGTGCTGCCCGACTTCGCGGCGCCGTCGTCGACATGGCCGAGCCGCATCGAGAACAGCGGCACGGCGAGCACCGCGAGCAGCGCGACCCCGCAGGCCAGGAAGACCGCCGCGTGCCGGGAGACCAGCTCCGCGTAGCGGTGCCAGCTGTCGCTGTCGCCCGCGGTCTCGGCGACCGGCCGCCGCCGCACCTTCCAGCGGTCGATGGCGCGGCCGGTCAGCGCCAGCGCGGCGGGCACCAGGGTCAGCGACGCGGTCGCGGTGATCACCACGGCGATCGTGGCGGCCAGCCCCAGCTTGCCGATGAAGCTCAACCCGCAGGCGTACAGGCTCATCAGCGCCACCGCGACCGTCGTGGCGGCCACCAGCACGGCGTGGCCGCTGGTGGAGGAGGTGCGCACGACCGCGTCGGCGGGGGAGCGGCCCTCGATCAGGTCCTGCCGGAAACGGGTCGTCAGGAAGAGGGCGTAGTCGATGCCGACGCCCAGCCCGATCATGGTGGCCAGCGTCGGCGCCGCCGTGGCGAAGGTCACCACGCCGGCCACGATGCCGACCACGCCGATCCCCACCAGCACGCCGACCAGCGCGGACAGCAGCGGCAGGACGGCGGCCAGCAGACTGCCGAAGACCAGCAGCAGGATCACCAGGGCCGCGCCGATACCGACCAGTTCGCTGGTCAGGTCGTCGGCCGGGGCGGTGGTGACCTGGTCCAGGCTGCCGCCGTAGGCGACCTGGACGCCGTCGGACCTGGCGGGCGCGGTCGCCTTGTCGAGCTGGTCGACATAGCCGTGGCCCAGTGCCTTCAGCTGCTCGTCGAAGGTGACCGTGCTGTACGCGGTCGCGCCGTCCTTGCCGGTGACCGGGGAGGAGGCGCCGGTGGCGTGCGGCATCGCCTTGAGGCCGGTGATCGCGGAGTCCACCGCCTGCTGGTGGTCCGCCACCGTGCCGCTGCCGGTGTGGAAGACGACCAGGCCGTTCGGGGCCGCGGCCGCCGGGTCGGACGCGGTGAGCAGGTCGGCGCCGGTGTCCGACTGGCTGCCGGGAAGGCTGAGCTGGTCGCTGAAGGTCGCCCCGACGATGTGCCGGCCGCCGAGCGCGGCCACCAGCAGCATCAGCCACAGCCCGATCACCCAGGGCGCGTGCCGGGCGCAGAAGCCGCCGAGCCGGGCGAGCCCGCCGGCGGGGGCGCCGGGCGGTGCCGCGGCATCGGACGCGGGAGCCGGCGCGGGCGGGACCGACGGCACGGGGCCTCCAGAAGACGGTCGGAAATGTCCCGAGTCTTGCGGAAACCGGAGGGAGGACGTGGCCGACAGGCCGTGCGGTCGAGGGGCGCGTGGCCGGGGGGCCGTGCGGTCGGGGGCGCGCGGACGCGCCGGGCAGGACTCCCACCGGCCGCGGTGGGCGGTCCGGTGAGAGCCCTGCTCAGTTCTGGTTGAAGAAGCCGTCGCCGCCGCGGCGGGAGTCGGCGTTGAGCACCGAGTAGTCGGCGGGGGTCAGCAGGAAGACCCGGGTCGCGACCCGCTCGATGGAGCCGCGCAGGCCGAAGGTGAGGCCGGCGGCGAAGTCGACCACGCGCTTGGCGTCCGCCGACTCCATGCCCGTGAGGTTGACGATCACCGGCACGCCGTCGCGGAAGAGCTCACCGATACCGCGTGCGTCCCGGAAGCCGTCCGGGGTGACGGTGGCGATCCGATGACCCTGCTCCTGCGCGGACTCGGTGGCGACCCGCACCCGCGGATCGGTCACCCAGGTCTCGGCACGCTCGGAGCCCTCGCCGTAGTCGGCGTACTCCTCGTCGTAATAACCCTCGCCACCGTTGTCGTCGACGAGGCCCAGCCAGGCACTCGCCCGTCGAACCGATCCCATGGACGCCTCCTCTCTCACACGCGGTCAGTACCGTCCGTCCGCAAGTCCTATCGTCGTGCATGATGTGGATGGCGCGCCAAGCGGATAGCCGCCACTCAGGCGAGTTGTGACGGTACTGGCACACACGATAGTGGCGTACCGTCAGCCCGCCGGAGGTGTAGGGAAGGTGACGATCCGATGGGAACGCATTTCACGTCCGGGTGACGACCAGGGCCGTACGGCCCTGCGCAGACCGTCTGCCCAGCCGTGCAGGTACCCATCATGCATTCCCTGACGATGATCCGACAGGCGATAACATGACCGGCTGTCGGTTGAACGAGTTTCGGCGTGACCCGCGGGAATTACGGGACGCGCGGGGTCCCCGGGGGGAATGAATGTTCGGCATCATCAGGCCGTGCCGCCACCGAATGTCGGAGGGAATGGCCGCATCCTGGCTCGCGCATCTGTGCGGGCTGTGCCTCGCGCTGCGGGACGGGCACGGCCAGGTCGCGAGAATCGCCACCAATTACGACGGCCTGATCATCTCGGTCCTGGTCGAGGCGCAGACCGCCGCGACCGCGGACCTGCGCAGGACCGCGGGGCCGTGCCCGCTGCGCGGCATGCGGACCGCGCCGGTCGCCACCGGCGAGGGCGCGCGGCTCGCCGCCGCGGTGTCGCTGGTGCTCGCGTCGGCGAAGATGCGCGACCACGTCGAGGACCGGGACGGCGCCTACGGGCGGCGCCCGGTCGCCGCCGCGGCCCGCGGGGTGGCCCGCCGCTGGGACCGGGCGGGTGCGCGGACCGGCGGGGACCTCGGCTTCGACACCGCGGTGCTGGTCGACGCGGTCGGCAGGCAGGGCGCGGTCGAGGCGGCGGCCGGCGCGGGCACCCCGCTGATCGCCGTCACCGAGCCCACCGAGACCGCCACCGCCGCGGCCTTCGCGCACACCGCCGTCCTCGCGGGCCGCCCCGCCAACAAGGCGCCTCTTGAGGAGGCGGGCCGCCTCTTCGGCCGGCTCGCCCACCTGCTGGACGCGGTCGAGGACCTGGCGCAGGACACCCGCTCCGGCGCCTGGAATCCGCTCACCGCGACCGGCACCGACCTCACCGAGGCCCGCCGGCTCTGCGACGACGCGCTGCACGGCATACGACTGGCCCTGCGCGACGCCGACTTCGCGGGCCCGGCGTCGGGCGGGCTGGCCCACGTACTGCTGGTCCACGAACTGGGCCGCTCGGTGGACCGCGTCTTCGGCGCCGGGGGCTGCACGCACGCGCCGCAGCCCGGCGCCGCGGTCCAGGGCGGCGGCAACCCCTTCGGCGGGAACCCGTTCGCGCCGGGTGCTCCCGGCCAGAGCCCCTACGCCCCCGGCGGCCCCGACCACGGCTTCCCCGGCGGCTTCCCGCCGCCCGAGCCGCCGCGCCCGCGCCGCGGGCTGCTCGCCGGCTGCGCGGTCTTCGCGGGCCTGTGCTGCACCTGCCGGCTGTGCTGCGCCGAGCACGAGAACCCGTGGAGCAGGGAGCGCAAGGACCCCTGGTGCGACGACTGCGACTGCGACGGCTGTGACGACTGCTGCAACTGCTGCAACTGCTGTGATGGGTGCGACGGTTGCGACTGCTGCGATTGCAGCTGCTGAACCGGCCGCGGAACCGCTCGGCGAGCAGGGTCCACGGGGATGTCACACCGTGCGGGGAGCCCGAGGGAGGGGCGGGGAAAGGCGAAGCATGCGTGTGTGAAGGCCGGACGATCCGTCGAGGCGGGTCAGCGACCGCAACACGAGGCCGACCACACCCGACCGAAGTCGATGTGGTCGCGGGTGACGAGCCGACAGCTGCGCATGCCCACAGTGCAGCAGCAGCCCCCGCGATCCGTCAACCGCGGTGAGACGCGCTGTCCACGGGCTGGACATGCTTGACAGCGGGTGTCGGCGGCGGCTTAGCCTTCGGTGAAGCCCCTGGTGGCCCAGTCGCGTTGAGGGACGCGGCGGCTGTGTGAAGGCACCACCCGTGCCACTTCCGCGTGTCGACGGAGCCTTCGCATGCCTGCCCACTCGTATCCCTCCGCACCCGTCTCCTTCCCCGCAGCCGCGCCGGGCCGCCCCCGCCGCACCCTGCACCTGGCCGCCGCGATCGGCGGCGGGCCCGCGGGCCACGGGGCCGCCTGCTACCGGGACCTCGCCCGGCTCGCCGAGGGCGGCGGCCTGGACTTCGTCACGCTGGAGCTGGGGCCCGCCGACGGCGCGGGGCCGCTGGACGCGCTCGCGCTGCTCGCCGGGGTGGCGCCCGCGACCGGCAGGATAGGCATCGTGCCCGCCGTGTCCGCGGGCGGCGCCGAGTCCTTCGACGTCGCCGTGGCCGTGGCCACCCTGGACTGGGTCAGCCGCGGCCGGGCCGGCTGGCGGCTCGCGGTGCCGGGGCCGCCCGCGGGGCCCAGAAGACGCGGGCGGCAGCCGGAGCGGCCGGCCGCGGTGTGGCGGGCGGCCGGCGACACCGCGGCCGCGGTCACCGGGACGTGGCGCGGGCTGTCGCCGACCGCCCCGGTCACCGTGCTCGACGCGACCGAGCCCGCCGCCCGCGGCCTGGCGGCCCGATACGCCGACGTCGCCGTCGTGCGCACGGCCCGGCCCGAGCGCGCCGGGCTGGTCAGGGCCGAACTCCACGGGCTCGCCGCCGAGGCGGGCCGCGACCCGGACCGGCTGCTGGTGCTCGCCGAGATGTCGGTGGACCTCGGCGGCGGCGAGGTCGGCGCGGAGCCCGGCGCCGAGATCGCGCTGCTGGCCGACCCCGCGGGCGGCGTGCTCTTCCGCGGCGGCCCGGTCGACCTCGCCGAGCTGATCGCGGACTGGCAGCGGCAGGGCGCGGTCGACGGCTTCCACGTCCGCCCGGTCCGGCCCGCGCGCGACCTGGAGCGCTTCGTCAACGGCACGGCCGCGCTGCTCCAGCACCGCGGCCTCTTCCGCTCCTTCCACCCCGGGGCGACCCTGCGCGAACACCTCGGCCTGCACCGCCCCGCGCGCCGCGGGGTGCCGTCGTGACCGCGGACCGGGCGCCCGCCGCGACACGGCAGCTGCACCTCGCCGTCCAGCTGCCCGGCGCCGGCGGGGAAGGGGGGCCGTGGCCCGACTTCGACACCTGCGCCGCGCTGGCCAGGGCCGCGGAGCGCGGCCTGTTCGACTTCCTGCTGCTCACCGGCGGCGCCCGGACCGGTGGCGCCCGGCCCGCCGCGTACGGCACCGGTACCGCGAACGACGGGTGGGCGGGGCCGGAGAGCAGCGGCCCGGAACCCGTCACCGTGCTGCACGCGCTGGCCGCCGTCACCAGCAGGATCGGCCTGGCCGTGGCGGTCCCGGTGGCGGCCGCCGGCCGTGAGCCGTACGACCTGGCCCGCAGGATCGCCGGGCTCGACCGGGCCAGCGGCGGGCGCGCGGGCGGCCCGCCGGGGCGGTTCGGCGAACCGGCGGGTCCGCAGGGGCGGCCGGTCGCACTGGCCTTCGGCGGTACGGCCGAGGTGGTGATCACCGGGCTCGGCGGCCTCGTGTCCGCCGCCCGGCGCGGCGCCCGGCGGGCGCGGGTGCTGTCCCGCCTCGACCTGGCCGCGGGCGCCGCCGCCACAGCGGCTGCGGCACGCGACCTCGCCGACCGCCTGCACGCGCAGGTGCAGAGCGCCGCCACGGACGGCTTCGTCCTGCGCCCCGACCCGTCGGCCGGGGGCCGCGGCCTGGACGCGTTCGTCGAGCGGGTGGTGCCGCTGCTCCAGCAGCGCGGGTCGCTGCGCACGGCGTACGCGGGGACCACGCTGCGGGACCACCTGGGGCTGCCCCGGCCGGTGGGTTAGCGGCCCCAGGGGGCGGCCCCGGGGCGCGTGCCCGAACCGGCGTCATATGCCGGTACGCCCGGCGCACTTGGGGCCGCCGGGGCGCGTGTGTTTCCAGGAGGTTGCCGGTGCTCTGGCCCTCTTGTGTGTTCCCTGTGAGGCCTGAATACTCCCATGAGTGCCCGTCAGGCTTGATGTGGCGTTCATTTATCGGTACCCGCCTGACTGTACATCGACAAAATTCCCCCTCCACCCCCACAGGAGGAACGAGTGAAGTCCACCCGACGCATACAACTCCTCGCCGTCACCACCGGCATGCTCGCCGCGACCGCGTTCGCCCTTCCGTCCGCCAACGCCACCCAGGCCGCAGGCAGCGCGAAGGCGACCCCGGAAGCGGCGGCGTCGCTCGCCGCCCACCTCGGTGCCGACCGCACCGCGGGCACGTACGTCGACAGCGCCACCGGCACCTCCGTCGTCAACGTCACCACCACGGCCGCGGCCGACGCCGTCCGCGCCGCGGGCGCCACCCCCCGGCTCGTCACCCACAGCGCCGCCCAGCTCACCAAGGCCGGCGACGCCACCAGGGCCGCCGACATCGCGGGCACCGCCTGGTCGGTCGACCCGCGCAGCAACACCCTGGAGATCAGCGCCGACAGCCGGGTGACCACCGCCCAGCTGGCCGCGCTCACCAAGTCCACCGCGTCCTACGGCGACGCCGTCCACATCACCCGGGTGTCCGGCACGTTCAGCAAGCTGCTGTCCGGCGGCGACCCCGTCCTCACCACGCAGTGGCGCTGCTCGGTCGGCTTCAACGTCCGCAGCGGCAGCACCTACTACTTCCTGACCGCGGGCCACTGCACCCAGGGCCTCCCGGCCTACTACACCAGCTCGGGGACGTACATCGGCCCGACGGTCGGCACCAGCTTCCCCGGCAACGACTACGGCATCGTCCGCTACGACAGCTCCGTCGCCCATGACGGCACCGTCGGCAGCCAGGACATCACCAGCGCCGCGAACGCCTTCGTCGGCGAGGCCGTCAAGCGCCGCGGTTCCACCACCGGCATCCACAGCGGCACCGTCCAGGCGCTCAACGCCACCGTCAACTACGGCGCCGACGGGATCGTGTCCGGCCTGATCAAGACCAACGTCTGCGCCGAGCCCGGCGACAGCGGCGGCTCCCTCTACGACGGCACCAAGGCCATCGGCCTGACCTCCGGCGGCAGCGGCAACTGCTCCTCCGGCGGCACGACCTACTTCCAGCCGGTCACCGAGGCACTCAGCGCGTACGGCGTCAGCGTCTTCTGACCCGGCCCCGCCTGCCCGCTGCCCACCCGCGCCCCCGCCGTACGGCCGTACGGCGGGGGCGTACGGCTGCTGCCCCGCCGCGCTTGCGGTCAGTACCTGTCCGCGACCGCTGGCACACTGGCGGCATGCTGGAAACCTCCGCACGGCTGCTGCGCCTGCTGTCGCTGCTCCAGTCCCGCCGCGACTGGAGCGGTCCCGAGCTGGCGGAGCGGCTCGACGTGACCGCCCGCACCGTCCGGCGTGACGTCGAACGGCTGCGGGCGCTCGGCTACCCGGTGCACGCGGCCCCCGGCACCGCCGGCGGCTACCGGCTGGGCGCCGGCGCCGCGCTGCCGCCGCTGCTGCTCGACGACGAGGAGGCGGTGGCCGTCGCCCTGTGCCTGCGCACCGGCGCGGGCGGCACCGTCGAGGGCATCGAGGAGACCTCGGTCCGCGCCCTGGCCAAGCTCGAACAGGTGCTGCCCTCCCGGCTGCGGCACCGCGTCCAGTCGATGCAGGCCGTCACCGTGCAGTCGCGCCGCCCGGGGCCGACGGTCAACCAGCGGGTGCTCACCGCGCTCGGCGCCGCCTGCCGGGACCGCGAACGGCTGCGCTTCGACTACCTCGACCACGGCGGCGCCGCCAGCCGCCGCACGGTCGAGCCGTACCGCCTGGTGCACCACGGCCGCCGCTGGTATCTGCTCGCCTACGACGTCGACCGCGACGACTGGCGCACCTTCCGGGTCGACCGCGTCGAGCCCAAGTCCCCCACGGGGCCGCGCTTCACCCCGCGGGAGCTGCCCGAGGACGCGGCCGCCTACGTCGCGAAGGGCGTCACGTCGCGCGCCTACCGCTACCAGGCGGTGATCGTGCTGCACACCTCCGCCGACGCGCTCGGGCAGTACAACTGGTCCGGCTTCGGCACCGTCACCGCGCTCGACGACCGCAGCTGCGAACTGCGCACCGGTTTCGAGTCGCTCGACGCCCTCGCGATGTACGCCGGCATGCTCGGCGTGCCCTTCGAGGTCAGGGAGCCGCCCGAACTGGCCGACCACCTGCGGGCGGTGGCCGCCCGGCTGTCCCGGGCGGCCGACAGCGCGGCGGAGGGCGCGGGAACGGCCGTCAGTCCAGCGGACCGCTGATCGACCCGAGCGCCCCCATCCCGTACGCCCGGTTCGCGCGCAGGCTGATCACCAGCCGCTTGTCGGAGACCATCGCGGCACGGTATTCGTCCCAGTCCGGGTGCTCGCCGGCGATCGCCCGGTAGACGTCGACCAGCTCCTCGACGGTCGCGTCGTGCGGGTCCGCGGCCACCGGGGTCACCTCGGCGTCGCCCTCGGCGACCAGGTACGTGCCCAGGTCGGGGGTGGCGACGTAGAAGCTGGCCCGCGGGTCCCGGCGCAGGTTGCGGGTCTTGGCGCGGTCGTCGGTCGCCGAGATCCGGATGGTCCGGGTGGCGTCGTCGAAGGTGAACGACACGTTGGACAGCTGCGGCCTGCCGTCCTTCTTGAGGGTGACGAGCACTCCGGTGTGCTGCTTGCGCAGCAGGTCGAGCAGCGAGTCGGTGGCGGGGTCCTGGCTCAAGGTCGCTCCTGGGGGTCGTTCGGTACGGGCTTGTCCGGTGCGGGTGCCCGCGGTCCGGGTCCGGCCCCGGTCTCCGCGCCGGGTCGGGCGTCGGGTTCCGTGGGTCCGGCGTCCGGTCCGGCATCGGGTTCCGCGAGGGGGAACGCCATCACCGTCGCGCCGATTCCGACCGTACCCGGGGCGTGCGGGGCACGGGCGGCGTCGTGCAACTCGCCGAAGAGCGCGGCCAGCCGGTGCCTGAAGTCCGTCCAGACCTCGGGCGCCACCCACAGCTCCGCGTCCGAGGTGACCCCCGCGGCGCCGGGGAGCAGGCGGCCCGCCCGGTCCCGCAGGTTGTGGGCCATCGCCTCGGCGATCAGCCGGGCCCCCTCGTGGCGCTGGTCCGACAGCGGGGAGCCGTGCACCGCCCGGTAGCGGCGCTCCCGCCCGCCCCGGTTGGCCCGCACCTCGGCCAGTTCCACCAGGCCGACCGCGTCGAGGCGGCGCAGGTGCTGGCTGGCGAGCGCGTGCGAGATGCCCAGCTCGCGGGACAGCTCGGCGGCGGACAGCGGGACGTTCCAGACCAGGGAGACGATACGCAGCCGCACCGGGTGGGCGAGGGCGCGCAACAGGGGATCGGTGGCGGTCATGAGCCCATTACACCGCTCCGGGCGGACGGATGCGGGGATTGTCCGGCAGACCCCCAAGCAATAGGTTGGGAGTCATGACGGTGCGGAAGGTGCTGCGGGACCGCGGCGCGGCCACGTATCTGGGCGGGATCCTGGTCTCCGGTTTCGGGGACTCGGCGATGACGCTGGCCGCCGGTGTCTGGGTGAAGACGCTGACCGGGTCGAGCGGCCTGGCCGCCGCGGTCACCGCCTGCGTGTGGGCGCCCACCCTGGTGGGGCCGCTGCTGGGCACCGTCGCCGACCGGGTGCGCCGCAGACGGCTGCTGATCGGGGTCAGTGCCGCGCTCGCCCTGCTGCTGCCGGCCCTGCTCGCGGTCCGCTCCGGGCGGGACGTCTGGCTGCTCCTGCTCGTGCTCACCGCGGTCGGCGTCGGCTCGGTGCTCATGGACGCCGCCGAGGCGGGGCTGGTCGTCACCGCCGTGCCCCCGGCGCTGCGCGGCGACTTCAACGGGCTGCGGACGACCGTCAACGAGGCCGTGAAGCTGCTCGCCCCGCTGGCCGGCGCGGGCCTCTTCCTGCACTGGGGCGGCGGCGCGGTCGCCCTGCTCGACGCGGCCACCTTCGTCCTGGCCGCGCTCGCCTTCACCGCGCTGCGGATCCACGAGGAGCCGCCCGCCCCGCCGGCCGGCGGCTGGCGCGCGCAGACCGCGGAGGGCGTGCGGGCGCTGCGCGGCAATCCGCTGCTGGTACGGCTGGTGGGCGCGGGGGCCGTCGCCATGCTGCTGTCCGGGATCAGCGGCGCCGCGATCTACGAGCTGGCCGACGCCGGCCTGCACCGCCCGCCCGCCTTCGTCGGCGTGCTCTACGCGGTCCAGGGCGCGGGCTCGATCGTGGCGGGGACCGTGGCGGGCGCCGTCATGCGCCGGCTGCCGGAGCGCGCCTTCGCCGCCGCCGGCCTGCTGCTCTTCACCACGGGCGCCGCCCTGCGCGCGATCCCCTCGCTGCCGGTCGTGCTCGCCGGCACCCTGGCGATCGGCGTCGGCCTGCCCTGGGTGATCGTCGCCGTCTTCACCGCCGTGCAGCAGCACACCGGGCCCGCGCTGGTCGGCCGGGTGGCGGCCGTCGCGGGCACGGTGGTCTTCGGCCCCACCGCGGCTTCCGCGGCGCTGGGCGCTGTCCTGGTCGCCCTGGCCGACTTCCGGCTGCAGCTCGTCGCGGTCGGAGCGGCCGGCCCGCCGGCGGCCTGGCTCCTGCTCCTGCGCCGCCTGCCCGCCACCCCGACGCCGGAGGCGCCGCCCGCGGCCCCGGCGCGTACGGCCGGCGTCGACCCGAGCCGTACCGGCACCGGCTGACGGCCCGGGGCGTACGACCGGCCGGCCCCGGGCCGTTCCGGCGGACACGGCCGCCTCGGCTCGTGACGAACGTCATGGCGGCCGGGGCGCCGCGGCCGCCGGCGCCAAGTCCGTTGCCGGGCCGGGCAGATGGCCGGAAACCTCTTGATCCGGCCGCCGCTTCTCGCGGCCGGATCGTTCGACACGCGCTCTTTCGGCTCGCTGACCTGGAGCGACCGCGATAAGCTAATCGAACGAACGTGCGAGGAACGTTTCGGGTGGATGGCTGAAAAGGGGTGGAGTGTGGAGGTGCGGCATGGCGGGCTTCGCCCATCTGCATGTCGCGTCCGGTTACTCCGAGCGGTACGGCGCCGCGCACCCCGAGCAGCTCGCCGAGCGGGCGGCCCGGCGCGGGATGACGGCGCTGGCGCTGACCGACAGGGACACCGTCACCGGGGCGGTGCGGTTCGCCGAGGCGTGCGCGGGGGCGGGGGTGCGGCCGGTCTTCGGGATCGACCTCGCCGTGGCCGCGCTCGTGCCGCCGCCCCCGGCCCAGCGGCAGCGGACCCCCGCAAGGGGCGGCGCCCACGTGGCGGAGCCGCCGCTGCGGTTCGTGCTGCTGGCCAGGGACAAGGAGGGCTGGGCGCGGCTGTGCCGGATCACCAGCGCCGCCCATGTGGGCACCGCGAGCCGGGCCGCCCCCGTACAGGTGTCGTGGGACGCGCTGCGCGAGCACGCCGGCCAGGGGCTGATCGCGCTGCTCGGGCCGCTCTCGGAGCCGGTGCGGGCGCTGGCGGCCGGACGGGAGGACGTCGCGGTGAAGCTGCTGCGGCCGTGGCAGGAGCTGTTCGGCGAGGACCTGCGCCTTGAGGCGGTCGTCCACGGCCGCCCCGGCACCGGCCCCGGCTCCCTGCGGCTGGCCGCCAGGACCCTCGCGCTCGCCGACCGGGCCCGTACGACCGCGGTCCTGGCCAACGCCGTCCGCTATGCCGACCCCGAGCAGCACCGGCTCGCCGACGTCCTCGACGCCGCCCGGCTGCTGCGGCCCATCGACGGGCGCCGGCTGGACGGCGGGCAGCGCTGGCTCAAGGGCGGGGAGGAGATGGCACGCGTCGCGCAGGAGATCGCCGAATGCGCGGGGAAGGGGCCGCGCCGGGCCGGGCGGCTGCTCGCCGACACCGCCGCCACCGCGGCCGCCTGCCGGCTGTCCCCCCGGGACATCGGCCTGGGCACCCGGCACTTCCCCGAGGCGGAGACCGTCGGAGCCGGCCGGGGCGGCGTGGCCGAAGCGCTGCGGGAGAAGTCGGCGGCAGGCCTGGTCCGGCGCGGACTGCACCACGACCGTGCCGCACGCGAGCGGATGGCGGAGGAGCTGGACATCATCACCCGGATGGGTTTCGACGCGTACTTCCTCGCCGTCGGCCAGGTGGTCGCCGACATCAGGGAGCTGGGCATCCGCGTCGCGGCCCGCGGCTCGGGCGCGGGGTCGATGGTCTGCCACGCGCTGGGCATCGCCACGGCCAACCCGCTCGACCACCGCCTGCTGTTCGAGCGCTTCATGAGCCTGCGGCGCGACTCGCTGCCCGACATCGACATCGACGTGGAGTCCGCGCGCAGGCTGGAGTGCTACGACGTGATCTTCCACCGGTTCGGCCACGAGCGGGTCGCGGTCACCGCGATGCCCGAGACCTACCGGGCCCGCAGGGCGCTGCGCGACACCGGCCTCGCGCTCGGCATCCCCCCGGCGGAGGTGGACCGCATCGCCAAGAGCTTCCCGCACGTGCGGGCGTCCGACATCACCAGCGCGCTGGCCGAACTGCCCGAATTGCGCGGGCTCGCCGCCGAGGCGCCCCGGTACGGGCCGCTGTGGGAGCTGGCCGAAGGGCTCGACTCGCTGGTGCACGGCATGGCCATGCACCCCTGCGGGGTCATCATCAGCGACGCGACGCTGCTCGACCGCCTCCCGGTGCAGCCGACCCCGCAGGGCGACTACCCGATGGTGATGGCGGCGAAGGAGGAGGTCGAGGCGCTGGGCAACATCAAGCTGGACGTGCTCGCGGTGCGGATGCAGTCCGCGATGGCCCACGCCGTCGCCGAGATCGAACGGGCCACCGGCGACCGTATCGACCTGGACGACCCGGGGCAGGTCCCGCTGGACGACGTCTTCGCCTTCAAGCTCATCCAGCAGAGCCAGACGATCGGCATGTTCCAGCTGGAGTCGCCGGGACAGCAGGACCTGCTGTCCCGGCTGCAGCCGCGGGACGTGCAGGACGTCATCGCCGACATCAGCCTCTTCCGCCCCGGCCCGGTCCAGGGCGGCATGCCCGAGCGGTACATCGCCGCCCGGCACGGCGGCGACCCGCACTACGCCCACGAGGACCTGGAGCCGGTGCTCGCCGACACCTACGGCGTGACGATCTGGCACGAGCAGGTCATCGAGACGATCAGCGTCCTGACCGGCTGCGACCTGGCGATGGCCGAGATCGCCCGGCGGGCGCTGGGGGACGGCGAGCGGCTGCCGAGGATCAGGGACTGGTTCCACCGCGAGGCGGCCGCCCGCGGCTACACCCCCGAGGTCCGCGACCGGGTCTGGACGAGCGTCGAGGCCTTCGGCGCCTACGGCTTCTGCCGGGCGCACGCCGTCGCCTTCGCCGTGCCCGCCCTCCAGTCGGCCTGGCTGAAAGCGCACTTCCCGGCCTTCCTGCTGGCGGGGCTGCTGGAGCACGATCCGGGGATGTGGCCCAAGCGGGTCATCGTCTCCGACGCCCGGCGCCGCGGGGTCCAGGTCCTGCCGGTCGACGTCAACCACTCGACGGCGGAGCACACCGTGGAGCGGGCCGACGGGGACCGGTGGGGAGTACGGCTCGCGCTGTCCGGGGTGCACGGGATCGGCGCGGACGAGTGCGCGCGGATCGCCGCGGGCCGGCCCTACGGATCGCTGTCGGACTTCTGGCAGCGGGCACACCCCAGCCGGCCGGTCGCCGAACGCCTCGCCGGGATCGGCGCCCTGCGCGGGCTGCACGACGGCCGGCTGACCCGGCGGGACCTGCTGCTCCAGATCGCCGAACTCCACCGGCAGTCCCGGGTCCGCACCGCGGGCAAGGGCCAACTGCCCATCGAGGCGGGCGCGGTCGGCGGGGCGGACCCGAGCGGCCTGCCGGAGATGACCGGGCGGGAAGCCCTCGACGCGGAGCTGGGCACCCTGGGCATCGACGTCTCCAGGCACCTGATGGAGCACCACCACCGCCTGCTGCGGGAGATCGGCGCGACCGACGCCGCCCACCTGGCCGACCTGCGGGCCGGACAGCAGGTGCTGGTCGCCGGGGTGCGCGCCTCGACCCAGACCCCGCCGATCGCCAGCGGCAAGCGCGTCATCTTCGTCACGCTGGAGGACGGTTCCGGGATGGTGGACCTGGCGTTCTTCGAGGACTCCCACGAGGCCTGCGCGCACACGGTCTTCCACTCCGGGCTGCTGCTGGTCCGCGGCACGGTCCAGGTCCGCGGCACCCGGCGCACCGTCGTCGGCACCATGGCCTGGGACCTGGAGCGGATCGCCGCCGCCCGGCGCGACAACGGCCCCGAGGCGGCCCTCGCGCTGCTCGGCGCGGACAGCCCGCAGCCCACCCCCGCGCAGCCGCGGCGCACCCTCGCCGACGGCACGGCGGGCGCCCGGCTGCACCCCTACGCCGACCTGCAGCCCGCCGGCAGCCGCTCGGCCGACCTGCGCAAGCTCGGCCACCGCAGCCCGGGGAGCGCGGGATGAGGACGCGCCACATCGCCCATCTGCACCTGCACGGCGACCTCGGCGAAGAGCGGTACGCGGACGTGCTCGACCTGCTGGCCGGCATCACCCCGCACGTCCAGGCCTTCCCGCCCGACGCCGTCCAGCTCGACCTGACCTCGGCGCTGCGGTACTTCGACCGCGACGCCTACGGCCTGGTCCAGATGGCGAAGCTCAGGCTCATGGGCCTGTACGGCATCGAGAGCAGCGTGGGCCTGGCCGGCAACCGCATGCTCGCCGCCATGGCGGCAGCGGTGTCGGAGCCCGGACACACCACGCGGATCCCCCACGGCCAGGCCGCCACGGACGCCTGGCTGCGGCACCGGCCGGTGACCGCGCTGCCCGGCGTCGGCCGGGTGACCGCCGCCACCCTCGGCAAATACGGCCTGCACACCATCGGCCACGTCGCCGACCTCCCCGCCGCGACCCTCCAACGCCTGCTCGGCGCCGGCCCGGCCCGCCTCCTGGCCGACCGGGCCCGGGGCCGCGACCCCCGCCCGGTCACCCCGCAGGCTCCCGCGGCCCGCATGACCGCGGACCTCGTCCTCGACCGCGACTGCCTCGACCCCGTGCGGCACCACCGCGCCGTACTCGGGCTCGCCGAGGAAGTCGGCCGCAGGCTGCGGACCGAGGCCCAGACCACCGGCCGGCTCACGCTCACCCTCCGCTACGCCGACCAGAGCGCCACGGCCCGGACCCGCGCACTGCCCGAACTCACGGCACACTCGCCCCTGCTGGCCGCCACCGCCCTGGGCCTCCTGGCCTCCCTCGGCCTGCAACGCGCCCGGGTCCGCGGCTACGCGCTGACCGCCGACCGCCTGCGGCCCGCCGCCGACGCCACCCGCCAGCTCAGCCTCGACCCCGCCGACACCCGCGCCCACGCCGCCGAAGCCGCCGCCGACCGCGCCCGCCGCCGCTTCGGCCCGTACGCGGTGAGCCCGGCGACCCTGGCCGCCGGCGGACAGCGGGCCGAGGACCGGGAAAGCACGAGGTGACCGCCGGGGAGACGGTGCGCCCGGGGCGAGCGGCCCCCACCGACCCGGCAGGCTTCCGCCGGGTCGCCGGGAACCTCCCCGGGGGCGGTGGCGCGAGCCGCCGATTTTTTACCCGCGCGTAGCTATCCCTCACTTCCTACTCGTGCGTAACTTGCCATGGGCCCGGCAAGTCTGTGATCCGGATCACAAGGCGAAATGTACCCTCATGTCTCTGACCTGCGAGGAGTTCCTATGAAGCTGCCCTGGTGCCGGTTCCTGGCCGCGCTTTCCCTCACGGCGGCGGCGGTACTGGTCCCCACTGCCGCCGCGTCCGCCGGCCCGGCGCCGTCCAGCGGCTGGAACGACTTCTCCTGCCGCCCCTCGGCGCAACACCCCCGCCCCGTCGTCCTGGTGCACGGCACCTTCGCCAACGGCACCGACAACTGGCTGGTCCTCGCCCCCTACCTGGTCGATCGCGGCTACTGCGTCTACTCCTTCGACTACGGCATGCTGCCCGGCGAGAACCTGATCGGCGGCCTCGGGCCGATCGCCGACTCCGCCCGGCAGCTCTCCGCCTTCACCGACCGGGTGCTCGCCGCGACACACGCCCCCGAGGCCGACCTCGTCGGCCACTCCCAGGGCGGCATGATGCCGAACTACTACCTGAAATTCCTCGGCGGCGCCGCCAAGGTGAACTCCCTGGTCGCACTGGCCCCGGACAACCACGGCACCACCCTCGACGGCCTGACGAAGCTCCTCCCGTACTTCCCCGGCGCCGCGGAACTCCTCCGGACCGCCACCCCCGGCCTGGCCGACCAGGTGGCCGGATCCCCCTTCATCCGCGCGCTCAACGCCAACGGCGACACGGTGCCAGGAGTGCACTACACCGTGATCTCGACCATCTACGACGAGGTCGTCACGCCGTACACGTCCCAGGCGCTGTCCGGGCCGGACGTCCACAACGTGCTGCTGCAGAACCTGTGCGCGGTCGACGTCTCCGAGCACGCCGCGATCGGCCTGACCGACCGCATCGCCTTCCACGAGGTGGCCAACGCGCTCGACCCCGCGCACGCGACGACGACGAACTGCCTGTCGGCCTTCAGCTAGGGTCTGGCCGACGAGCGCTGTCAGTGCCCGGTGGCAGGCTGCTCCCATGACCACCGACACCGCGGGACGCGAGTTCTGGGACGCCGCAGCCGACCGATTCGACGACGAGCCCGACCACGGCCTGCGCGACCCGCGGGTCAGGGACGCCTGGGCGATAAGGCTGCGGTCCTGGCTGCCCGGCCGGCCGTCGGACGTGCTCGACCTCGGCTGCGGCACCGGGAGCCTCGCGCTGCTCGCCGCGACGGACGGCCACCGGGTGACCGCGGTCGACCTGTCGGAGAAGATGGTCGCGCAAGCGCGCGTGAAGCTCGCGGGCACCGGCGCCCGTGCCGTGGTCGGCGACGCGGCGCGGCCGCCGGTCGGCATCCGCC
Organism: Streptomyces sp. NBC_00433; assembly: GCA_036015235.1. Classification (NCBI taxonomy): domain Bacteria; kingdom Bacillati; phylum Actinomycetota; class Actinomycetes; order Kitasatosporales; family Streptomycetaceae; genus Streptomyces; species Streptomyces sp. NBC_00433. The sequence goes on from CP107926.1 coordinate 7,422,873, forward strand.
GCTTCGACGTGGTGCTGGTCCGCCACGTGCTGTGGATGCTGCCGGACCCGGCCGCCGTGCTCCGGCACTGGACGCGGCTGCTGCGGCCCGGCGGCAGGCTCGTGCTGATCGAGGGCCGCTGGGGCGCCGTCAGCCCGGTCGGCATCACCGCGGACGCCCTGGCCCGCCTGACCGCGGGCCTCGGCGGGTCCACCGCGATCCACCAGCTCGGCTCCGACCCCGCGCTGTGGGGCCGCGAGGTCGCCGACGAGCGGTACGCGGCGGTGGTCAGGCCCGCCCCGCCGCGACGGCACACCGAGATCGTCGACGTCCATCTGATCCTGCTGCGCGGGCGGGACGTCCTGCTCGCCCGCCGGGCCGGCACCGGATATGCCGACGGGCTGCTGCACGCGCCCTCGGGGCACCTGGAGGACGGCGAGGACGTCAGGGCCGGGATGATCAGGGAGGCCGCCGAGGAGATCGGCCTCGACCTGGCACCGCACGAGCTGGAGGCTGCGGTGGTGATGCAGCACCGCAGCCCCGGCGGCAGCCCCAGGATCGGCTGGTTCTTCACCGCCCGGCTCGCCGCGGGCGCCGAGCCGGTCAACCGCGAGCCGGACAAGTGCTCGGGCCTGGGCTGGTATCCACTGGACGACCTGCCGCACGACATGGTCGCCTACTGCCGCGCGGGCCTGGACGCCTACCGGGCGGGAGTGCCCTTCCTGACGCATCTGCACGAGAGCGGCGACCGGATCGACTTCGACGCGGACGGACCGGACCGGGCCGTCCCCCTGGCGTCTCCGGTTGTGCCAGGATCCCCGATATGACGCTGGAGATCACCATCGACGCGGCCTCGGCCGTCGCACCGTACGAGCAGGTGCGCGGCCAGATCGCGGAGGAGGCGCGCGAGGGGCGGCTCCCGGTCGGCTACAAGCTGCCCACCGTCCGGGGCCTCGCCGAGCAGTCGGGGCTCGCGGCCAACACCGTCGCCAAGGCCTACCGGGCACTTGAGGCGGACGGTGTGATCGAGACCCGCGGCCGGCACGGCACCTTCGTGGCCGCCGCCGACGCCCGTGCCCGCGAGGTGGCCGCGGCCGCCACGGCGTATGTCGAGCGGAGCCGCCGCCTCGGCCTGGACCCCGCGGCGGCCCGCGCCGCCGTGGAGGAGGCGCTGCGCGCCGCGTACGGAGACTAGTGTCCCGTCCCCCAGCACCGAATCCGCGTCCGTGCGGCGCCGAGCGGGCGTCGCGTCACGGGTCGTGTCACAGATACAGACCGTCAGCGGCCTGCGCGGGGACCGGGAGCGCGGAGGTCGTACCGCGGCGCAGGGCGTACAGCTCGGCGAGCGTGGCGCCGTCGCGGCCGACGCCCTCCGGTGTGCCCAGCCAGTTCACGGCCTCGTCGCGGTTGAGCGGGCCGACCTCGATCCTGGCCAGGCAGCGGCCCGGGCGGACCACCGCGGGGTGCAGGCGCTCCAGGTCCTCGTTGGTGGTGATGCCCACCAGCACATTGCGGCCCTGGCCGAGCAGGCCGTCGGTGAGATTCAGCAGCCGGGACAGCGCCTGGCCGGTCTGGTGCTTGGCCTGACCGCGAATCAGCTCGTCGCAGTCCTCCAGCAGCAGCAGCCGCCAGCGGCCGCCCGCGCTGCCGTCGTCCTCGCCGATCGCGATGTCCATCAGATAGCCGACGTCGTTGAACAGCCGCTCGGGGTCGAGGACGCAGTCGACCTGGCACCAGTCCCGCCAGGAGCGCGCCAGCGTGCGCAGCGCCGACGTCTTGCCGGTGCCGGGCGGGCCGTGCAGGAGCAGCAGCCTGCCGGTGATGTCGTCCACGGTGAGCTTCATCAGGCCGTCCATCGCCTCGGCGACCGGCGCGGTGTAATTGCCGCGCAGCTCCTCCCAGGTGGCGGCGGAGATCTGCCGGGTGGTGCGGTGCGGCCCGCGGCGCGGCGAGACGTACCAGAAACCCATCGTGACGCTCTCCGGCTCCGGCTCCGGCTCGTCCTCCGCGCCGTCCACCGACGACTTGAGCACCTGCTCGGCGAGGTCGTCGGTGACGGCCGCCACCGTGACGTCGGCGCCGCGATTCCAGCGGGAGACCAGGATCGTCCAGCCGTCGCCCTCGGCCAGGGTGGCACTGCGGTCCTTGTCGCGGGCCTGCCGCATGACGGTGGCGCCCGGCGGCAGCAGAGTGAGCCCGGACTTGACGGTGTCCAGCGACGCGCCCCGGGCGAAGGGGTGCTCGCCCGAGGTGAAGCGGCCGAGGAAGAGCGCGTCCACCACGTCGGACGGCGAGTCGCTGTCGTCCAGCCGCAGATGGATGGGAAGGGCGCGGTGCGGTGCGGTCGGCTCGGCTGCCCTGCCCGTTCCTGATCCGGTGGTGGGCGGCACTTGCCTCCTCGGTTCACGGGGTGTCGCGGACATGTGTCCATGATCGGGCACCCGCGCCCTTTTGGCCCAGTCTTTTTCCGTTCGGGTACGGCGCACTCGGACGCCCGCCCGCCCGTGGTCAGCGGCGCCGGAAGAACAGGTGTACGGTTCCTGCCACTGTTCGACTGCGGAACCCGGAGCGCGTCAACACCCTTGAGATGACGGTGAATCGGGCATCCGGGTCGGACGGGGGATGCGCACGTGACGTGGCGGGGCGATAGGGTTAGCCTGCCCGTGCCGGGTGCCCTCGTCAGGGTGGGGAGAGTCATGGAACAGATAGCGATGCACGGCAGGCCCAGAGTGCCTGCCATCAGTGCGGGAACGGGTGCGTCCAGTGCGCGTCTCGACCGGCATCTGGCGATACTGGCCGGGCCGGCCCTGCCGCAGCGCGAGACCGAGGAAGCGACCGTGCTGATGCGGGAGCTGACCTCGCGCAACACCGTCCACACCACGGCGAATCGTGGTGCCCGGGTCTCGCTCTTCGCCCCGCTGCGCCGGCTGCGCAGATCGCTCTTCGGCAACCGCCGCTGAGCGGTCCTCGCTGATCGCGCTGCTCTCCCGCGGTGCCTCGGTGCGCCCTCGTCCCCACCGCCGCCTCGGCCGTGCCCGCCTCTCCCCGCCGGCCGGCCCCGCGGCTCCGGACTCCGGTGTCCCGCTGCCCTCACACCAGCGCGAACTGACCGTCAGGTCCCTCCTCACGGTGGTCGAGTACGGACGCCGGCCTGCGCCTGGCCGCCGGCACCGGCAGCACTCCGGCGTCCCGCAGTGCCGTCGCGGTGACGGTGCGCCCCGGCCGCTCCGACAGCCGGCCGGCCAGGGCGTGCCGTGCCGCGTCCAGGTCGGCGAGCAGGGTCAGGACGCTGACCACCTCCAGCAGATCCGAGGTGCAGGACCGGGTCCAGCGCGGCGGCCGCAGCGCCTCCAGCGAACCCGGTGCGCCCACCGCCGTACGCCGCTCCCACCACGCGTCGAGCACCCGCACTCCGCCGGCCGTACGGTCCCAGGCGGCGGGGGACACCGGGGAGATCCGGCCTTCCCCGATCCGCAGTTCGCGCTGGTCGCGGTCGTACTCCAGCTCTTCCGCGCCCGGCGCCGCGGGCAGCGGCGCCCGGACGTAGGGCCGGCTGCCGCCGGGCAGCCGCGGCGCACCCGGGTCGCGCCCGGTGGCCGGGTCGGCGAACCGGGCGCCGCGGGTGTGCAGCCACAGCAGCCGGCCGCCCAGCGCGAGGCCGGTCCGCCAGTCGCCGGGGTCGGCGGGGAAGGGCACCTCGCTGCCGCCGGGTGCGGGCCGCGCCGCGGCGGCGACCCAGGCCAGCACGTCCCGCGCGGTGACGCCGGTGCCCAGCCGCTCCGACAGCAGTTCGACCAGACCGGGCGCCAGGTTGGGGTCCCGGCCGCCCGGCTGCCGGAAGAGCGGGCGTATCCGGCCGGGGCGGCCCGCGGGGGACCGGCCGTCGGGCAGCAGCGCGCAGAAGGCCACGGCCGGCTCGCGCACCTCGGGCAGATACGCCTGCTCCACCGCGAAGACCTGCTCGTCGTCGAGCACCCGCCACAACTCGGGCCGTGCGGCGTCGATCAGCCGGTGGTCGGGTATCAGCCACTGCCGGTCGTGGGCGCCGTGCTGGACCAGGACCGGCTCGGGGCAGCGGCCGTCCTCCCGGGCCAGCGCGGTGGTCGGGGTGCGGTGGCCGGGCAGTTGCGCGACCCGGCTGTGCAGTCCGCGTGCCCGGGTGGGGTGCAGCAGCGCGGCCCGCTCCGCCTCGCCCCGCTCGGCGGTGAGCAGCGCCCAGCGCTCCCGCAGCGTGGCGGCGTCCGGCGCCATGGGCCAGCCGCGGCCGATCCGCAGCGGGCGCACGGACCACGGCATCACATCGTGCAGCAAAGGCGCGTCGTCGCTCACCGCATTCATGCTACTGACGCCGCTCAGCGCGCCTCCATGGTCACGGTGAAGGAGAACCGGTCGCCCCGGTAGTGGATGCGCACCACGTCCACCGCCCGGCCCGACTCGTCGTAGGTGACCCCGGTGTAGTGCAGGATCGGGCTCAGCAGCGGCACCTGGAGCAGCCGGGCGGTCTCCGGGACCGCCAGCCGCGCCTCCACGGTGTCGGTGATCCGGCTGATCCTGACCCCCAGCACATCACGCAGCACCTTCGTCATCGGCCAGCGCTCCAGGTCCGCCAGATCGATCCTGGCGGCCAGCTCCGGCCGGACGAAATTCTCCGCCCAGTTGGTGGGCTCGCCCGACTCGTCGCAGCGCAGCCGCCGGTAGGCGACCGCCTCCGTCAGATCGGGGAAGTGCTCGCCCATCTCCGGCGGCAGCGGCGCGGGCCCGTGCTGGAGGACCGCGGTGCGCCCGCCGGACTGCTGGGCCACGATCGCGTCGACCGAGCCGAGCAGCTTGACCGGGGCGCCGCGCAGCGCGGCCGGCTCGATGAAGGTGCCGCGCCTGCGGTGCCGCGATATCAGGCCCTCCTCCTCCAGCTCCTTCAGCGCCTGGCGCATGGTGAGCACGCTGACGCCGTAGTGCCCGGCGAGGTCGTCCTCGGTCGGCAGCCGCAGCGGGTCCTCCGGCCGGCGGCCCAGTATCGAGGCGCGCAGCGACTGGGAGACCTGATACCACAGCGGCAGCTTGCGGTTCAGGACCAGGGAGTCGGGGGCGAAGGAGGTCATGGCCGTCACAGCGGGAAGTTTCTCGCAAGCCCCTCCCACACCGTGTCGTAGCCCTGCTGGCGATGGCCCGCCGACAGGGCGAAGTCGGTGGGCACGACCGGCCAGCGGGTCTCGAACATGAAAGCCAGCCCGTCGTCGACCCGCTGGGGGACCAGCTCCGCGGTGCTGGCCCGGTCGAAGGTGGTCCGGTCCGGGCCGTGCGCCGACATCATGTTGTGCAGCGAGGCGCCGCCGGGCACGAAGCCCTCGGCCTTGGCGTCGTAGGCGCCCTCGACCAGGCCCATGAACTCCGACATCACATTGCGGTGGAAATACGGCGGCCGGAAGGTGTCCTCGCCGACCAGCCAGCGCGGCGCGAAGACCACGAAGTCCGCGCCGGCGAGCCCCGGGGTGTCGGACGGCGAGGTCAGCACGGTGAAGATCGACGGGTCGGGGTGGTCGTAGCTGATGGACCCCAGCACGTTGAACCGGCGCAGGTCGTAGAGATACGGCACATGGCTGCCGTGCCAGGCGACCACGTCGAGCGGCGAGTGGCTGTAGCGCGCCGACCACAGATTGCCGCCGAATTTGTTGATGACGTCGGTCTCCTCGTCGCCGTCCTCATAGGCGGCGACCGGGGCGAGGAAATCCCTGGCGTTCGCCAGCCCGTTGGCGCCGATGGGGCCCAGCTCGGGCAGTTGGAAGGGCCGCCCGTAGTTCTCGCACACATAGCCGCGGGCGGTGCCGTCCGGCAGGTCGACCCGGAAGCGGATCCCGCGCGGGACCAGCGCGACCTGGCCCGGCTCGGCGCGCAGCAGCCCCAGCTCGGTCCGCAGCAGCAGCGCGCCCTCCTGCGGCACGATCAGGAACTCCCCGTCGGAGGAGGAGAACACCCGGCCCCGCATCGAGTGGTTGGCCGCATACCAGTGGATGCCGATGCCCTCGCGGCGCAGCACGTCGCCATTCCCGCCGACGGTGGCCAGGCCCTGCACGAAGTCGGTCGGCTCGGCGGGCAGCGGCAGCGGGCCCCAGCGCAGCCGGTTCGGATCGGGCTCCACGTCCTGGAATGGGCCGCTGCGCAGCGACCCGTTCGGCACCCGGTGGAAAGGGGGGTGCGCGGCGGACGGCCGGATCCGGTAGAGCCAGCTGCGCCGGTTGTGCGCGCGCGGCTCGGTGAAGGCGGTGCCGCTCAACTGCTCGGCATACAGCCCGAAGGGGGCGCGCTGCGGCGCATTGCGCCCGACCGGCAGCGCGCCGGGCACGGCCTCGCTGCTGTGCTCGTTCCCGAAGCCCGCCGAATAGTCGAGGCCCCTGCCGTCCTGGCCGATGTCCATGATCCGCTCCCCGCGTCGTCGTCCTGATTCCTATGCTGAACCATAGGAATCAGGACGGCAACCCCCGCCTCAGGCCTGTGGACAACCCGCGGACCCGGCCGCGATATCCCTGCTCAGCGCCCGTATCGTCGCCGCGGCGATCACCGCGTGGCCGCGCGCGGAGGCGTGCACGAGGTCGGCGCTGTAGAGGTCGCGGTCGCCGACCGCGGGGTGGTCGTACATCTCGACCAGCACCGCCCCCCGCCGCCGTGCGGCCTCGCGGACGATGCCGTTGAGCAGCGCGACGCCCTCCTCCAGCGGCCCGCCGCGCAGTTCGGGCACCGCCGCGGCCACATTCGCCAGCGCGAAGGCGACCAGCGTGGTGCCGGGGGTGGCGAGCCGGCGGAAGAGCAGGTCCATCTCGCGGGCGACCGCGGCGGGGGAGAAGCCGGGCAGCAGCAGGTCGTTGCCACCGCAGACCACCGCGACCAGGTCGGGCGCCAAGGCGGCGGCCCGGTCCGCCTGCTCGGCGCGCACCTGGGCGGTGGTCAGGCCGCGCAGGCCGAGGTTGGCGTAGACCGCGTCGGGCGCGACGCGGCGCAACGCCTCCGCGGTCCGGTCCGCCCAGGACGCCGTGCGGTAGCCGCGCAGCGGGTCTCCCAGGCCCTCGGCGAGGCTGTCGCCCACCACGGCGAAGCGCCGCCAGGGCGCGCCGCGCAGCAGTTCCGCGCCCTCGCCGTCGCCCAGGCAGTGCGGGTCGGCGGCCTCCGCGGGGTAGGCGGCGGCCCAGCCGGCGGCGGGCCGCGGGGCGGCGCCCCATGCGCTGATCACGTCAGGACTCCTTCGCCAGGGTGCGGGCCATGGCCAGGCCCACCAGGGCAGCGACCACGGCCAGCGCGCCGCAGACGGCGAAGACGTCGCGATACGCCTGCGGTCCTGCGATCCCGTGCGCGGCGATCACCGACGCGGTGGCCGCGATGCCCAGGGAACCGCCCAGCTGCCGCGCCGTGGTGGTCATGCCGACCCCGGAGGCGAACTGCCGCGGTGGCAGCGACCTGGCGGCCGCGGTGGACAGCGCGGTCAGGGCGGCGCCGAAGGCCGCGCCGCCGACCAGGCCCATCGGCAGCCACAGCGTCAGGAAGCGGGTGTCCGTACCCAGGTCGAGATACGCCCACACATCCATGGCGGCGAAGGCGGCCATGGAAACCGCGACCACGGCCGGGAGTTGGTGCGGCCTGGCCCGCTTGCCCACCGCGACGGCGGCGATCGCCGAGGTCAGTGCGCCCGGGGTGACGGCGAAGCCGGCTTTGAGCACCGAGTAGTGCCACACGGTGGTCAGGAACAGCGGGCTGCTCAGGAGCCAGCCGAAGAGGGCCGCGCCGGTGAAGGCCGCGGCGGCCGAGGCGACCGCGAAGGTGCGGTTGCGGAAGAGGGCGGTCTCGACGGCGGGTGCGGCATGCCGCGTGGAGCGGACCAGGGCGACGGCGATCAGGGCGGCGCCGCCCGCCACGGTCGCCACCGTGGCCGCGCCGGTCCAGCCCCAGTCGCTGCCCTTGGTGAGCCCGAGCACCAGCAGGGCGATGCCCGCCGTGACCGTGAGGGTGCCCAGCGGGTCGGGGAGCCGCCGCTGCGCCCCGGTGAACTCGGGCAGGTCGCGTATCCCGGCGAGGACGAGGGCCGCGCCCACCGGCACGTTGATCAGGAAGACGGCCCGCCAGCCGAAGGCGTCGACCAGGACGCCGCCGAGCGCGGGCCCGGCCGCGGTGGCCATCGAGCCCGCCGCTCCCCAGGCGCCTATCGCCGCGGGGAGGCGCTGCGGCGGGGTCGTGGCGAGCAGCAGGCCGAGCGCGGCCGGGATCATGCCCGCGGCGGTCGCGCCCTGAAGTGCGCGGGCGGTGATCAGCCACGGCAGATCCGGCGCGCAGGCGCACAGCGCGGACGCCACCGTGAAGCCGGCCAGCGAGGACAGGAAGAGCTTCTTGCGGCCGAAGGCGTCGGCGATCCGGCCGGCGGGCGTCAGCAGCGCGGCGAAGAGCACCGCGTAGCTGCTGACCACCCACGACAGGTCGGAGACCCGGTCGCCGGGGAAGCCCGCGGCGAGGTCGGGGAAGGCGACGTTGACAACGGTGGTGTCGAGGAAGGCGATGAAGGTCGCCCCCGCGCTGAGCAGCAGCACGACGCCGGGTCGCGCGCCGGTGCCGCCCGCGGACGGCGGGTCCGCCGCGGGCGGTGCGGAAGAGGTGGAAGCGGGTGAGGACATGGCAGTCCTTGCCTCGTCGAGTAACATACTGACGGTATGAAACATACATACCGAAGGTATGTGACTGTCAACCACCGGCTTTGGCTAGGGTGGACAGCGGATCGACGAGAACGGGGGCAGCGCGGCGCGGACACCGGCGCCGCAGGCCGGCAGGACAGGAGGGTGGCCGTGGCGACAGCGCGTACGGCGACAGACAGCGGCGAGCGGCGGCCGCGCGTACGCCCGACCCAGCGCGAACGCTCCGACGCGACCGTCGAGGACCTGCTGAAGGCCGCGCGGACGCTCTTCGCGACCGCCGGCTACGCGGCCACCTCGCTGGACGCCGTCTGCGAGCGCGCCGGTGTGACCAAGGGCGCGCTCTACCACCACTTCGCCGGCAAGAAGCAGCTCTTCAGTGCCGTCTACACCCGCGAGCAGGAACGCCTCTCCGCCCGTATCACCGCCGCCTACACGGCGCTCGCCGCCGACCCGTGGGAAGCGGTCTTCGCGGGCTCCCGCGCCTACCTGGAGGCCGCGCTCGACCCCGAGGTGCAGCGCATCACGCTCTTCGACGCGCCCGGCGCCCTGGGCTGGGAGGCCATGCGGGACCTGGGCGTCAACTGCCGCGAGCTGACCCACAAGGGCATCGCACGGGCCATCAGGAAGGGCGCCATCCCCGAACGCCCCGCCGACCCGCTGACCTCGATGCTCTACGGCGGCCTCAGCGAGAGCGCCATGGCGATCGTCAGGACCGCCGACCCGCAGGCGGCGCTGCGCGACGCGCTCGCCGACCTGCGCAAGCTCTTCGACGCGCTCGCCGCCGGGAACTGACCGCGGATGGCGGGCACTACGGGCGCACCCGGAGCCGACGGCGGCCTGCTGCGCCGCGCGCCCGTGCAGCGGCGCAGCACCGAGCGGCTGGAGCGGATCCTGGACGCCTGCGCCCAACTCCTCGACGAGGCCGGCTACGAGCGGCTCAGCACCAGGGCGGTCGCCGCCCGAGCCGGGGTGCCGATCGGCTCGGTCTACCGCTTCTTCGCCGACAAGCGCGCGATGGCCGACGCGCTCGCCCACCGCAATCTGGACGACTTCCTCGACCGGACCGCGGCGCGGCTGGCCGAGCCGGGCTCCGGCGACGGCTGGCGTGCCGCCGTCGAGGTGCTGGTCGACGAATACACCGCGATGAAGCGCACCGCCCCCGGCTTCGCCCTGCTGGACTTCGGTGTGCCCGGCGAGAGCAACCACGACCTCGCCGAGCGGCTGCCCGCCCTGCTCGGCGACCGGCTCACCACCGACCCTTCCGACCCGCGGCTGCGGCTCGCGCTGGTGGTCGCCGTCGAGGCCGCGGACGCCGCGCTCCGGCTGGCCTTCCGCACCGACCCGGCGGGCGACCCCCGGGTCGTCGCCGAGACCCAGCGGCTGGTCCTGGCCTATCTGGCGACGGTTCTCGACTGACCGCGGCCGCCCCGGGACGGCTGTCAGTACCGCCGAGTAGTGTCGTTGTCAGTACCGATCGGTAATGTCGAAGACGAACGCGCGCCACTGCCGCCGCCGTCCAGGGGGAGTCACCGATGACCCGTACCGCTCTGCGTATCTGCCCGCTGTGCGAGGCCACCTGCGGCCTCGTCCTGACGATCGACCAGGAGCGGGTCACGCACGCCCGCGGCGACCGCGACGACGTCTTCAGCGCCGGCTTCGTCTGCCCGAAGGGCGCCTCCTTCGGCGCGCTCGACGCCGACCCCGACCGGCTCACCCGGCCGCTGGTGCGCAGGGAGGGCCGGCTGGCCGAGGCGAGCTGGGCCGAGGCCTTCGAGGCCGTCGCGGCGGGCATCGGCGCGGTCAGCGGCGCGCACGGCGGCGAGGCCGTCGGCCTGGTCCTGGGCAATCCCAACGTCCATACGATGGCCGGCGCGCTCTACCCCGCGCAGTTGGTCGGGGCGCTGCGCACCCGCAGCGTCTTCACCGCCAGCACCCTGGACCAGATGCCCAAGCACGTCAGCTCCGGCTACCTGTTCGGCGACCCCAACGCGATCCCCGTGCCCGACCTCGACCGCACCGACCACCTGGTGCTCATCGGCGCCAACCCGCTGGTCTCCAACGGCAGCCTGGCCACCGCGGCCGACTTCCCCGGCAAGCTCAAGGCGCTGCGGCGGCGCGGCGGACGGCTGGTCGTCATCGACCCCAACCGCACCAGGACCGCCGCGGCGGCCGACCGCCATGTGGCACCCAGGCCGGGCACGGACGCGGCACTGCTCTTCGCCATGGTGCAGGTGCTGTTCGCCGAAGGGCTCACCGACCCGGGCCCCCTGGCACCACACCTCAGCGGCGTGGCGGAGGTCCGCGACCTCGCCGCGGACTTCACCCCCGAGGCGGTCGCCGCATATTGCGACGTTCCCGCCGAGGACATCCGCACCCTGGCAAGGGAGCTTGCCGCCGCCGAGCGGGCCGCGGTCTACGGGCGGCTGGGCAGCACCGCCGTCGAATTCGGCACCCTGGCGAGCTGGCTGGTCGACGTGCTCAATGTGCTGACAGGGAATCTGGACCGGCCCGGCGGCGCGATGTTCCCGCTCTCGGCCACCGCAAGAGCGCCCCGGCCGCCCCGCCCCGGCAAGGGCTTCACCACCGGGCGGTGGCGCAGCCGCGTGTCGGGCCACCCCGAGGTCAAGGGCGAACTGCCCACCGCGGCCCTCGCCGAGGAGATCGACACGCCGGGGGAGGGCCGCCTGCGCGCGCTGATCGTGGTGGCGTCCAACCCGGTGCTCTCCGCGCCCGACGGCCTGCGCACGGACCGCGCCCTGGCCGGGCTGGACTTCATGGTCAGCGTCGACCCGTATCTCAACGAGACGTCACGGCACGCCCATGTCGTCCTGCCGCCGCCCCCGCCGGCACGCAGCGCGCACTACGACTTCGCCTTCAGCACGCTCGCGGTGCGCAACACCGTCCGCTACAGCCGGCCCGCCGTGCCGCTCGCCGCCGGCGCACCGGACGAGCCGGAGATCCTGGCCCGGCTGATCCTCGCGGTCCTCGGCCAGGGCGGCCCCGACGCCGACCCGGCGCTGGTCGACGGCCAGGCGATCGCGCGCAGGCTCGGCTCCGAGACCGCCGATCCGCACTCCCCGGTCCACGGCAGGGACGCCGCGGAAGTGGCCGCGCTGCTCGGCGGGCGCACCGGCTACGAGCGGCGGCTCGACCTGATGCTGCGGCTCGGCCCCTACGGCGACGGCTTCGGCGCCGACCCGGAAGGCCTCACCCTGGCCCGGCTCCTCGACCACCCGCACGGCATCGACCTGGGACCGCTGGGCCCGCGGCTGCCCCATGTGCTGCGCACCGCTTCCGGCACCGTCGAGCTGGCCGCGCCGCCGATCGCCGCCGATGTGCCGCGCCTTCGCGCCGCGGTGGCCGACGGCGCCGACGGGCGGTCGCTGGTCCTGATCGGGCGCCGCCACCTGCGGTCGAACAACAGCTGGATGCACAATGTGCCGGTCCTGACCGGCGGCAGCAACCGCTGCACCGCTCAGCTGCACCCCGAGGACGCCGCGAGGCTCGGCCTGGGGGAGGGCGCGCTCGCCCGCATCAAGGGCGACGGCGGCGAGATCACCGCGCCGGTCGAGATCACCGACACGCTGCGCCGCGGCGTGGTGTGCCTGCCGCACGGCTGGGGCCACGACCGCACCGGCACCCGGCTGACCGCCGCCTCCCGCGAACCCGGGGTCAATGTCAACCAGCTGCTTGACGGCAGCCGCCTCGACCCGCTGTCCGGCACGGCGGTGCTCAACGGCTTCCCGATACAGGTGGAGGCGGCCGGCTGACCGGCACACCCTCATCACGGTGGACGGGACCGCAGAGCTGTCACAGCGGGCCTGCGGCCGGCCTGCGCACCCGTGCCCGGCCCACGGGTGACCGAGGGCATACGACGGGCCCTGGCAAGGTAAAACTATCGGCGCTAGTTTGGGCGTCGGACGCAGTGGCGACTCGGAAGGCGGCAGGTGGACGGCATGGCTGACGACGGTGGCACGGACACGGCGGATACTTCGGACCCGGCGGGCGCTGTAGGCGGCGCGGGTCGGGCGGGGGACGCAGGCCAGGTGGGCGGCGCGGCGCGTGCGGGCGGCGCGGGCCAGGTGGGCGGCGGGGCCGGGATCCACCGCGGGCGGGAGGCGCTCTTCATCGGCGGCGCATGGCGGCCCGCCGCCGCCGACGGCACGATCGACGTCGTGAATCCGGCCACCGAGCAGGTCATCGGGCGCGTGCCGGCCGGCACCGCGCAGGACGTGGACGCCGCAGTGAGCGCCGCCCGCGCGGCGCTGCCCGGCTGGGCGGCCACCCCGCCGGAGGCGCGCGCCGCCGTCCTCGGCGCCGCCCGCGACCTGCTCGCAGCGCGCCGGGAGGAGGTCGCCGCCACCGTGTCGGCGGAGCTGGGCGCGCCGATGGCCTTCGCCACCGCCGTGCACGCCGACCTCCCCACCGCGGTGATGGCCTCCTACGCCGAGCTGGCCGCGGCCCACCCCTTCGAGGAGCGGGTCGGCAATTCCCGGGTGCTCCAGGAGCCGGTCGGCGTGGTGGGCGCGATCACGCCGTGGAATTACCCGCTGCACCAGATCGTCGCCAAGGTCGCCCCCGCGCTCGCCGCCGGCTGCACGGTGGTGCTCAAGCCCGCCGAGGACACCCCGCTGGTGGCGCAGCTCTTCACCGACATCCTGGCCGCGGCGGGACTGCCCGCCGGAGTCTTCAACCTGGTCACCGGACTCGGCCCGGTCGCGGGCCAGGCGCTCGCCGAGCACCCGGGCGTGGACCTGGTGTCCTTCACCGGCTCCACCGCGGTCGGGCGGCAGATCGGCGCCACGGCGGGCGCCGCCGTCAAGCGCGTCGCCCTGGAGTTGGGCGGCAAGTCGGCGAACGTGATCCTGCCGGGCGCCGACCTGGCCCGCGCCGTCAACGTCGGGCTGGCCAACGTCTTCGCGAACTCCGGCCAGACGTGCAGCGCCTGGACACGGATACTGGTCGACGCCGCGCGCTACGACGAAGCCGTCGCCATAGCCACGGCCGCCGCGGCCAAGTACGTGCCGGGCGACCGGCTCGGCCCGGTCGTCAATGCCAAGCAGCGCGACCGGGTGCGCGGGTACATCCTGCGCGGCCTCGACGAGGGTGCCAGGATCGTGGCGGGCGGCCCCGAGGCCCCCGAGGGCCTGGAGACCGGCTACTACGTCCGGCCCACCGTCTTCGCCGACGTCGAGCCCGGTATGGCGATCGCCCAGGAGGAGATTTTCGGCCCGGTCGTCGTCATGATCCGCTACGACGACGAGGAGGACGCGCTGCGGATCGCCAACGGCACGGTCTACGGGCTGGCGGGCGCGGTCTGGGGCGCCGACGAGGAGTCCGCCGTCGCCTTCGCCCGCCGGATGGACACCGGCCAGGTGGACATCAACGGCGGCCGGTTCAACCCGCGGGCGCCCTTCGGCGGCTACAAGCAGTCCGGGGTCGGCCGCGAGCTGGGCGCGCACGGCCTGGCCGAATACCTCCAGACGAAGTCGCTGCAGTTCTGACGTCCGGGGCGGCCCTGGGGCGGCCCGTAACACCGGCCCGTAACACCGGCCGGGGACCCGCACAGGACCCGCGCCCGGCACCCGTACGACTGACGTACCGACGTCAACCGACGTACCGACGTCAACCGACGTACCGACGTCAACCGACGTACCGACAAAACGACACATCGCCGAACCGGTCAGGAGACCCCGTGGTCCGCGCAGCCGTCCTGCCAGCCGTCAACGCGCCGCTGGTCGTCACCGAGATCGACCTGCCGGAGCCGGGCCCCGGCCAGGTGCGGGTACGGCTCGCCGCCGCGGGGGTCTGCCACTCCGACCTCTCGCTGTCCGACGGCACCCTCCGCCAGCCCGTCCCGGCCGTGCTCGGCCACGAGGGCGCCGGCACGGTCGTCGCCGTCGGCGAGGGCGTCGGCCGGGTGGCACCCGGCGACAAGGTGGTGCTCAACTGGGCGCCCGCCTGCGGCAGCTGCCATTTCTGCGGGCTCGGCGAAGTGTGGCTGTGCGCCAACTCCGGCAATGCCGCGGCGGTCCCCTACGCCACCCTCGCCGCCGACGGCAGCGCGCTGCACCCGGGCCTGGGCACCGCCGTCTTCGCCGAGGAGACCGTGGTCGCCGCCGGGGCCGTCCTCCCGCTGCCCGACGGTGTGCCGCTGACCGACGCGGCCCTGCTCGGCTGCGCGGTGCTCACCGGCTACGGAGCGGTGCACCATTCCGCGGCCGTACGTCCCGGCGAGTCGGTGGCCGTCTACGGCGTGGGCGGGGTCGGTCTCGCGGTGCTGCAGTCCGCCAGGATCGCGGGCGCGGAGCGGATCATCGCCGTCGATGTCGCGCCCGGCAAGGAGGAGTTGGCGATCGCCGCAGGTGCCACCGACTTCGTCGTCGCGGGCGAGGACACGGCCAAGCGGGTCCGCGGCCTCACCGGCGGCCATGGCGCCGACGTCGCCGTCGAGTGCGTGGGCCGGGCCGACACCATCCGCACCGCCTGGTCGTCCACGCGGCGCGGCGGGCGTACGACCGTGGTCGGGATCGGCGGCCAGGACCAGAAAGTCACCTTCTCCGCGCTGGAGCTGTTCTACTTCGGCCGGACGTTGTCGGGGTGTGTGTACGGCAACTGCGACCCGGCGCGGGATCTCCCCGTCCTCGCCGGGCACGTACGCGAGGGCCGCCTCGACCTGTCCGGCATGGTCACCGAGCACATAGGCCTCGACGGCATCCCCGCCGCGTTCGAGGCGATGACCGCGGGCCGCGGCGGCAGGGCGCTGGTCGTCTTCTGACCGCCCGCCCGGTGGCCCCAGGGAACCGACCCCGTGGGCCGATCCGCGAGGCCCTACGCCCCGCCCACCCTCGCCAGCCACGCCTTGTGCGCCCCGCCGAAGGGCCCCCGGGCCTCCGCGACCGCGTCCATCAGCCAGTCGGCCGAATCCTGGGCCGCGGCGATCACATCGGCCGGGTAGCCGTAGCGCACCTGGTGCTCGGCGAATTCGTCCTCGTCGACCAGGATCGGCTGCGACGTGGCGCGCTTGAGCAGCACATCGAGGTCGAGGTCGACCATGGTGACCTCGTCCGGCGACGGCCAGCGCGGCGGGGTGGTGATGTCGCAGTAGATCTCGGTTCTTCGCGGTGCCCCGTTGAAGGTCGCCGTCCACCACGCCTCGCGCGGGAAGAGCAGCACATGGGCCTCGGAGATCGACACCTCGGGGCTGTGGCCCTTGCGCATCACGCTGTCCGCGGGCAGGCCCAGCCAGATCCCGTGCTCGTCCTCGCCGAGGTGGCGCATCCGCAGATTCCAGTGCAATGTGCCGTCGTATTTGCGGTAGTTGACTTGGACGAGCCGCTGCGCGCCCGCCGGAGCTGAATCCGTTGTCGACATGGCGCCATCCTGCCAGGCGCCACCGGCCCCGCGTCAGCCGCCGGCGGCTCCTCAGCCGCTGGCCGCTTGTCAGCTGTCGGCGTCCGCGACCGCGTCCGCATATTGCAGCGCCAGGCCGTCGAGCAGCGCCCGCAGGCCGGTCTCGAAGGCGCCCTCGTCGACCCGTTCCCGGTTCCTGGCCAGGAGGTGGGCCTGCCCCAGGTGCGGGTAGTCGGCGGGGTCGTAGGCGTCCGCGTCTCCCACGAAGCCGCCCGCGAAGGAGCCGAGCGCGGAGCCCGTGACGAAATACCGCATCAGGGCGCCGATCCGGGTGGCCTGGGCAGGCGGCCAGCCCGCCTCGACCATGCCGCCGAAGACGGCGTCGGCCATCCGCAGGCCCGCCGGACGCAGGCCGGGGCCGGTGGCGAGGAAGGGGACGATGTTCGGGTGCTCGGTCAGGGCCGCGCGATAGGAGCGGCCCCAGTCGAGCAGTGCCTGCCGCCAGTTCCGGCCGCCGCTGAACATCGACAGGTCGACCTGGTCGACCACCGCGTCCGCGACCGCGTCGAGTATCGCCTCCTTGGTGGCGAAGTGGTTGTAGAGCGACGGCCCGCTGACCCCGAGTTCCGCCGCCAGCCGCCGGGTGGACAGCGCCGCCAGGCCCTCGCCGTCGATGAGCGCGAGCGCCGCCGTCACGATGCGGTCGCGGCTGAGCAGGGGCTTGCGGGGGCGGGCCATGCGGCACATAGTAGGGGCTGCCCGCTGAAAACTAGCGGTGGTAGTTTCGAGCGGGCGCGAGCGCGTCCAGTACCCCGGACGAGCCCCGTCCGGAACCCGGTGCGAACGCCGTCCAGATATCGGTGCGGCATGAGGGCAACCCGATGGCGGGTGCGGTGAGGGAGCGGAAATGGCAGTGGATTTCGGGCTGTCGGCGGAGCAGTCCGCCGTCAAGGCCCTGGCCAGGGACTTCGCCGACCGCGAGGTCGCCCCCCATGCCGCGGAGTGGGACCGCGCGGAGGCCGTGGACCGCGCGATCGTCAAGAAGCTCGGCGCGGTCGGCTTCCTCGGCCTGACCATTGCCGAGGAATACGGCGGCTCCGGCGGCGACCACCTGGCGTATTGCCTGGTCACCGAGGAGCTGGGCCGCGCGGACTCGTCCGTGCGCGGCATCATGTCGGTCTCCCTCGGCCTGGTCGCCAAGTCGATCGCGCACTGGGGCACCGAGCGGCAGAAGCGGGCCTGGCTGCCGCGGCTGGCCTCGGGCGAGGCGATCGGCTGCTTCGGCCTCACCGAGCCGGGCACCGGTTCCGACGCGGCGAACCTGACCACCCGCGCGGTGCGCGACGGGGACGCGTACGTCATCACCGGCGGCAAGACCTTCATCACCAACGGGACCTGGGCCGACGTCGTGCTGCTCTTCGCCCGCACCGGCGGCGCCGGGGACGGGCACCGCGGCGTCAGCGCCTTCCTGGTGCCCACCGACACGCCGGGCCTCACCCGCCGCGCCATCCACGGCAAGCTCGGCCTTCGCGGCCAGCCGACGGCCGAGATCGTGCTGGACGGTGCGCGGGTGCCCGCGGACACCCTGCTCGGGCCCGAGGGCAAGGGCTTCTCGGTGGCGATGTCGGCGCTGGCCAAGGGTCGGATGTCGGTCGCGGCAGGCTGTGTCGGCATCGCACAGGCGTGCCTGGACGCGGCGGTCGGGTACGCCGGGCAGCGCGAGCAGTTCGGGGTGCCGATCGCGGGGCACCAGCTGGTGCAGGAGATGCTCGCCGACATCGCGGTCGACGTGGCCACCTCGCGGCTGCTGACCTGGCAGGTCGCCGACCTGATCGACCGCGGGCAGCCGTTCGCGACCGAGTCGTCGCTGGCCAAGCTGCACGCCGGCGAGGCCGCGGTGCGCTGTGCGAACAACGCGCTCCAGGTCTTCGGCGGCTACGGCTACATCGACGACTACCCGGTCGGCAAGCTGCTGCGGGACGCCCGCGTGATGACCCTTTACGAGGGCACGAGCCAGATACACAAGCTGCTGATCGGCCGGTCGCTCACCGGTGTGTCGGCCTTCTGAGCGGACGGCACGGAGGCTAAGCGCTTGCTCACCCGGCAGGTAGGGTGTGACCCTGTCAACCGACCGGGTCAGAGGAGCGTGCGATGAGTGCGGAGGCGGCAACCGGCGAGGCGTGGGAGGACATCACCCCCGACGCCGCCAGGCGGCTGGTGATCGCCGCGGTCCAGGCGTTCGCCGAACGCGGCTACCACGCCACCACCACCCGGGACATCGCGGGCCGGGCCGGGATGAGCCCGGCGGCGCTCTACATCCACTACAAGACCAAGGAAGAGCTGCTCTACCAGATCAGCCGGGTCGGCCATCAGCGCTCGCTCGGCATGCTCTGCGAGGCGCGGGACGGCGACGGCGGCGCGGCCGACCGGCTCGCCGCGGCCGTACGCGCCTTCGTCCGCTGGCACGCCGAGCACCACACCACCGGGCGGGTGGTGCAGTACGAACTCGGCGCGCTCGCCCCCGACCACTACGCCGAGATCGTCGCGCTGCGGCGGCGGAGCGAGGAGGCGATCCGCACGATCGTCGCCGAGGGGGTGGCCGCGGGGGACTTCGACGTGCCCGAGGTGCCCGGAACCACGCTGGCCGTCCTGTCGCTGTGCATCGACGTGGCCCGCTGGTTCAACCCGGCCGGCCGGCGTACGCCCGACGAGGTCGGCGCGCTCTACGCCGACCTGGTGCTGCGGATGGTCCGCGCGGGGGGCGGGCCCGTGGACGACCAGGACGGGGCCGACCCGGGCGGGCACGGCCTGCAGGCCCTTCCCGACCTCCCGGCCGAGCAGGGGTAGGCCCCGGGCCCCAGTCAGAGGCGCCGGAGGTGCCGGAGGCGCCGGAGGTGTCAGAGGTAGAAGCGGGCCACCGTCTCGGCCACGCACACCGGCTTGTCGCCGCCCTCGCGTTCGATCGTCACCCGGGTCACCAGTTGCAGGCCGCCCCCGACCTCGGTCAGCTCCGCCACCACCGCGGTCGCCCGCAGCCGGGAGCCGACCGGGACGGGGGAGGGGAAGCGCACCTTGTTGACGCCGTAGTTGACGCCCATCCGCACGCCGTCGACCCGGAAGAGCCGCGGGGTCAGCGACGGGATGAGCGACAACGTCAGGAAGCCGTGCGCGATCGTCGTACCGAACGGGCCCTCGGCCGCGCGCTCCGGGTCGACATGGATCCACTGGTGGTCACCGGTCGCCTCGGCGAAGGCGTCGATGCGCTTCTGGTCGATCTCCAGCCAGTCCGTCCAGCCGAGCTGCTCGCCGACGGCGGCCCGCAGCTCGTCGGGCGAAGCGAAGACGCGGGGCTGCTGGGACATGGTCGAGGCCTCCGGGGTCATAGGTTTCCAAGCGCTTGCTCAGCATGATTCCGGTGACCCCCGCTGTCAACGCCGCCGCACTCCCGCCGTGTCCGGTCGTACGCCCGCCGCGTCCGGCACGCCGCGCACGTCCGCGAGCAGCGCGTTCAGCGCGGGCCGCAGTGCCGCCAGCCGGTCCATCTGGGCCGTCTGGGCCGGGATGTCGAGGACCGCTATGCGCAGGATCAGATGCCGCGCCCCCTCGGCCACATAGCGCCCCAGCTTCTCCACCACCGCCTCCGGCGTGCCCGCCGCCACCGCCTGGATCGTCTCCATCTCCTCGACCGGCAGCCCGTAGTTGGCCCGCGCGTACGAGTCCAGGGCCGCGCGCCCGCCGTCCGCCGCGTCCGTGATCAAGGTGTTCACGAACAGCGCCGGAGTGATCGGGGCGTCACCGCGGCCCGCCTCGCCCGCGGCGGTGCGGATCGCGGCCAGCCCCGTACCGAAGTCGGCCGGGTCCGGGGGATAGGGCATCCAGCCGTCGTAGAGGCGCCCGGTGCGGGCCAGCGCGGCCGGGGTGGCGCCGCCGAGCCACACCGGCGGGCCGCCCGGGCGGAAGGCGCGGGTGCCGGGCGCGATGTCGTCGAAGTGCAGCACCTCGCCGTGGTAAGACACCGGTCCCTCGCCGCTCCACAGCCGGCGCCACAGCTCCACGGTCTCGTCCAGCCGCCGGAAGCGCCGCGGCCACGGGGTGCCGGCCATCGCGTAGACCGGCTGCCCGAAGCGGCCGGGGAAGCCGGCGCCGACGCCCAGCACCAGCCGCCCGCCGGACAGCAGGTCGACCGAGGCGATGGTCTGCGCGGCCTGGACGGGCGTGCGCAGCGCGGGCAGCAGGGCCCCGGTGCCCAGCGTCACGCGCCCGGTCACGGCGGCGAGCGCGGCCAGCACGGTGAGCGCTTCGAGGCGGGGGGTGAGCAGCGAGTCGGTGGCCCACAGCGAGTCGAAGCCGGTGCGTTCGGCGCGCACCCCGAAGGAGACGACCTCCCGGGGGTCGGTGTGCCCGCTCCACTGGGCCTTCGTGCTGGGCACGAAGACGCCCATCCGTACGGCCTCGACGGCCGAGCCGCTGGTGCTTTCGGTGTTCTCGGTGAACGTGCTTGTCATACGGCCGAG
Organism: Streptomyces sp. NBC_00433; assembly: GCA_036015235.1. Classification (NCBI taxonomy): domain Bacteria; kingdom Bacillati; phylum Actinomycetota; class Actinomycetes; order Kitasatosporales; family Streptomycetaceae; genus Streptomyces; species Streptomyces sp. NBC_00433. The sequence goes on from CP107926.1 coordinate 7,443,388, forward strand.
GGTGCGCGGCCGCGGGCATCGCCTCAATTCCCGGCAGGGAATGGCCGCCGCCCGCCCACCGGGTTAGAAAGGAGCCGTGGACGCCCCTCGGACCCTCGCCCCGGCCGCCGCGCAGCCCTTCCCGCAGGCGCTGCGTGCCAGCCGCAGCCGCCGCCGGCTGAGCCAGCTGGAGCTGGCGCTGCGCGCGGGCACCACCCAGCGGCACATCAGCTTCATCGAGAACGGCAGGTCGGCGCCGGGGCGCGCGCTGGTCGCCAGGATCGCCGACTCGCTCGCGCTGCCGCTACGGGAGCGCAACGGCCTGCTGCTGGCCGCCGGATACGCGCCGGTGCACCCGCAGCGCGACCTCGACGATCCGGCGCTGGCCCCGGCGCTCGAAGCGCTCGACCACATCCTGACCGGGCACCTGCCCTATCCGGCGATCATCGTGGACCGCTACGGGGAGCTGGTCGGCGCCAACTCCGCCTTCGGGGTGATGACCGAGGGCGCCGACCCCGCGCTGCTCGGGCCGCGGGCGAACATCCTGCGGCTGGCGCTGCATCCGGCGGGCATGGCGCCGCGGATCCGCAACTTCCCGCAGTGGGCCCGCCATGTCATCGAGGCGCTGCGCGAGGAGCAGCGGCGCAATCCGGACGACCGGCTGGCGGCTCTGCACGACGAACTCGCCGGCTATGTACCGCCGCTGACGCCGGCGCCGGGTGCCGCGACAGGGCAGGGCGCGGGCGCCGACGCGGTGCTGGGCTTCACCGTGCCCATGCAGCTGGATTCGGCCGGCCGCGGGCTGCTGCGGCTGATGACCACCGTCGCGGTCTTCGCCACCGCGGCCGACGTCACCATTGCCGAGCTGAAGCTGGAGGCCTTCCTGCCGGCCGACCGCGCCACGGCGGACGCCCTGCGAAAGGATGCCTGAAGGACCGGCGGGAGAGCCGGGCACATGACCGAGGAGCCGTATGAGCCTGCGCCACCACGAGATCGCCGAATCCCGCCACCGCATCCTCAATCCCATCACCGAGGAGAAGCTGATGCTGCTCGGTGACATCTGCCGGCTGGAGCTCGGGCAGCGGCAGCTCGACCTGGCGTGCGGCAAGGGCGAGATGCTCACCCGGTGGGCGCAGAAGTACGGCACCGGCGGGGTCGGCGTCGACCTCAGTGAGGTCTTCCTGACCGCGGCCAGGGAGCGGGCGGCCGAACTCGGCGTCTCCGAAAGGGTGAGTTTCGAGCGCGGCGACGCAGGAGCCTACAAGGCGGAGCCCGGCGCCTACGACGTGGCGTCCTGCATCGGCGCCACCTGGATCGGCGGCGGCCTGGCCGGGACGATCGACCTGCTGCGCCCCGCCCTGCGGCCCGGCGGCCTGATGCTGATCGGCGAGCCGTACTGGACGGAGCCGCCCCCCGGACGCGGCCGACATGCGCGCCTTCCTCGACCACGCCCGCCGCGCGCATCTGGAGTGGAACCGCCGCTATGTGGGCTGGGGCGTGTTCGTGCTGCGCGCGGCCGGCTGAGCGCGCGCACGTACCGGCCGAGTTGTGAGGAAACCGAAAACCTGACGCATGTTCATCTTCCGGGGGCGGTGTACCGGCGGTAACCTCCGCGCACCGGCTTCCGGAAGGAGCAGACATGCCGCTACGGACCCCACGACGGATCGGCAGGATCGGCACGCTGAGAACGGCCACCGCAGGCGCACTCCTGGCGCTCGCGGCGACCCTGGTGGCCCCGGTGCCACCGGCAGCGCACGCCGCAGACCCGGGCGACTACTGCGCAGGGCAGTGCGCCGACATCCTGCCGCCAGGCGAGAACGGCAACGCCACCCTTGCCGACATCCTGGCGAACAAGGCACTCGGCACCAGGCCCGCGCACACCTCGGACCAGCTCGGCCCCTACGCCGACCTCGCGAACGGCTACCAGAACCTCACCGACGCCACCATCACCTCCTTCTTCAACGACTCGTCCTTCGGTGTGCCGCCGAGCCAGATCGCCTCCGTCTCCAGCCCGCGCTCGGACGTGACGATCACCCGGGACAAGAAGACCGGGGTGCCGCACATCAAGGGCGCCACCCGGCAGGGCACCGAATTCGGCGCGGGATACGCGGCCGCGCAGGACCGGCTCTGGCTCATGGACCTCTTCCGGCACGTGGGCCGCGGCCAGCTGTCGTCGTTCGCCGGCGGCGCCGCCGCCAACCGCGGCCTGGAGCAGGAGTTCTGGCGGCAGGCCCCCTACACCGAGGCCGACCTCCAGTCGCAGGTCGACCAGCTCGCCAACTCCGGCGGCGCCCGCGGGCAGCAGGCCCTCGCCGACGCCCAGGCCTACGTCGACGGAATCAACGCGTATATCACCGCGTCGAAGAACGGGCGGTATTTCCCCGGCGAATACGTGCTCACCGGGCACGTCGACGCCATCACCAACGCCGGCACCATCGACCCCTTCAAACTCACCGACCTGATCGCGCTCGCCTCGGTCGTCGGCGCGCTCTTCGGCACCGGAGGCGGCGGCGAGGTGCAGTCGGCGCTGTCCCTGCTGGCCGCCCAGCAGCAGTACGGCGTCACCGAGGGCACCAAGGTCTGGGAGTCCTTCCGCGAACGCGACGACCCCGAGGCCACCGCCACCGTCCACGACGGCACCAGCTTCCCCTACGCGGGCAAGCCGGCCGCCGCCCAGGGCGAAGCACTGCCCGACCCCGGCTCGGTCGTCGCCGAGCCGCTCGTCTACGACGCCACCGGTGGCGCCACCCAGGCCACCACCGCCGACCCGGGAGTGCTGCCCGGCAACCTCTTCTCCACCAAGAAGGGCATGTCCAACGCCCTGGTCGTCAGCGGCGCCCACACCGCGAGCGGCCACCCCGTCGCCGTCTTCGGCCCGCAGACCGGCTACTTCGCGCCACAGCTGCTGATGCTCCAGGAGCTGCAGGGCCCCGGCATCAGCGCCCGCGGCGCGTCCTTCGCCGGCCTGGGAATGTACATCGAGCTGGGCCGCGGCCAGGACTACGCCTGGAGCGCGACCTCCGCCTCCCAGGACGTCACCGACACCTACGCCGTGGAGCTGTGCCAGGACGCCACGCACTACATATTCCACGGCAATTGCGTCGCCATGGAGAAGCTGGAGCGCACCAACTCCTGGAAGCCGACGCTCGCCGACTCCACCGCCGCGGGCTCCTACCGCATGCAGATCTGGCGGACCGCCTACGGACCGGTCGAATACCGCGCCACGGTCGGCGGCAAAGCCGTCGCCTATACGCAGCTGCGCAGCTCCTACCGCCACGAGGCCGACTCGATCCTGGGCTTCCAGGAACTCAACGACCCCGGCTTCGTCCACGACGCGGCGTCCTTCCAGCGGGCCACGCAGGACATCAACTACACCTTCAACTGGTTCTACGCCGACTCCCGGCAGACCGCCTACTACAACAGCGGCACCAACCCGGTACGGGCCGACGGCGTCGACGCGTCCTTCCCGGTCTGGGCACAGGCCGCGTACGACTGGCGCGGCTGGGACCCGGTGACCAACACGGCGTCCTACACGCCGCCGGCGCAGCACCCGCAGTCCGTCGACCAGGACTACTACGTCTCGTGGAACAACAAGCAGGCCGCCGGCTACACCTCGGCCGGCTTCGGGAACGGCGCGGTGCACCGCGCCGACCTCCTCGACGACCGCGTCAAGGCCCTGGTCCACACCGGCGGCGTCACCAGGTCGGCACTGGTCAAGGCGATGGACGACGCCGCGCTGACCGACCTGCGCGGTGAGGACGTGCTGCCCGAGCTGCTCCAGGTCATCAACAGCGCGCCCGTCACCGACCCGCAGGAGGCCGCCGCCGTCCAGCAGCTGACCGCGTGGAGCGCGGCCGGCGCCAAACGCCACGAGACGTCGCCGGGCTCCCACGCCTACGCGAACGCGGACGCCGTCCGCGTCATGGACGCGTGGTGGCCGCTCCTCGTCCAGGGCGAATTCCAACCGGGCCTGGGCGGCGGCCTCTACACCGCGCTCACCGCCGACCTCACCGTCGACGAGTCCCCGTCCGCCGGCCACGGGCCGACCGGCTCGCACGCCGGAAGCGCCTTCCAGTACGGGTGGTGGAGCTATGTCGACAAGGACATCCGGAAGGTGCTGGGCGAGACTGTGGCGGGGCCACTGGCTCGCACGTACTGCGGCGGTGGGCAGGCCGGTGCCTGCCGTGACGTGCTGCTGAGCACCCTCAAGCAGGCGGCGGCCGCGCCGGCGGCTTCCGTCTACCCGGGTGACGACGGGTGCGGGGCCGGCGATCAGTGGTGCGCCGACTCCGTCGTCCAGCGTCCGCTCGGCGGTGTCACCGATGATCGCATCAGCTGGCAGAACCGGCCGACGTATCAGCAAGTCGTGGAATTCCCGTCCCACCGCTAGCCGCGGGGACTTCGGAGGGGTGGGCGCGGTGGGGCCGCGCCCACCCCGGGGGACCCCCGGGGTCAGAGGAGGGACGCGGCGCGGAGGGTGAGGTGGGCCAGCTCGGGGTGGCAGATGTCGCTGTGGGCGCCTGACGGGGGGCCGCCCGAGCGAACCGTGGGGGAGGCGTCAACCGTGACGCAACCCTGGCGCGGGAAGGGGACGGTGAGGGCCGCGGACAGCGGAAAGGCGGGAGCATCGGGCAGGTGGTGGAAGCCGTCATGCCCGAGCGCGCCCCAGCGATCGTCATCGCCCAGGAGGGACCTGTCGTCGCCGGAGAGGCGCGACGCGAGGGGGTAGAAGACGCCGAGCGCCTGGTCGTGCGAAGAATGGCAGGCCACGACAGGACCGCGGACACGGGCTTGCATGCCGTCGAGGGCGCCTCCCGGCGAGTACGCGGAGTGCGAGAAGGCGCCTTGCAGGAGGGTGACCGACGTGACATTGCGGGCGGCGGGCGGCAGCCCGGCGAGGGCGAAGGAGACGAGCCGGGCCCCGAAGCTGTGGCCGACCAGGTGCACCCGGGTGGCGGGTGCGCGGGTGGCCAGCAGGCCGAGCAGCGGGCCGAGGCCCGCTTTGCCGACCCTGCCGGCGCGGCCCTTCATCGTGTAATACGAGGCCTGCCGCAGCAGTTCGCGCGCCCCGGACCAGACTTTCCCGGTGAGCCCGCCCAGCAGGGGCTCGCCGCCCCGCATGCCGCAGATCGCGTCGCTGAGGGCGGCGCAGACGGCGGCCGGGTCGCCGGTGAGCAGCGCGGGCGGTGCGGGCGGCGCGTCCGCGCCGTCGAGGTCCAGGGCGAGCGCCGCGGCCCGCGGTGAGGTGCAGCCGGTCAGCGTACGGACCAGTGCGGCGAATTCCGCCAGCGCGGCCGGCTCGGGGGGCTGCTGGGCGAGCAGCTCCTCGATCCGGTCGGCTGCGGCGTCGTGCCCGGCCAGCACCTGCTTGAGCGTGGCGATGTCCGGGTCCCGCCCGGTCGCCAGGGCGTGTGTGGGGCGCGGGAATCCGGGGATGGGCTCGTCGGAGAACCGCATGGAGGGCCAGTGGACGCCGGCATAGCCGAGGCGTACGCCGGGTGCGCCGGCCAGCAGCGCGGGGAAGGGCGCGTAGAAGCGGTCGAAGAGGGCCGACGCCGTCGACAGGTCGTTGTTCCAGCCGTGGGCGAAGACCACGAGGTCGGTGCGGTCGGCCGCGTGCGCGAGCAGGGCGTCGCGCTGTGCGGGGTCGGGGTCGCCGTCCGCGTCGAAGGTCACGTCCCAGTAGGGCTGCACACTGGTCACGGCCATGGTTCCCCCTCGCCCCGACGGCCAGCCGGTGGCAGCGGAAAGGCCCGCGATTGTCCGGTCCGTGTGCATCATCCCGGTGGGCGGTGGCGGCGTCCATCCCTCCGGAGGGTGATTACCCGTCGGCTTCGCCGCAGGGCGGGTCCGGCCCTTCCGGATTGGGTGACCGACTGCTTAGTATGCCAGGGTGGGGCAGTCCGGAGTCGAGTCGAGGGAGACACGGTTGTGGTGGTGGAAGCACTGCGCGACGCCCGAGTGGTCGTCACCGGGGCGGGCGGCGGTATCGGCGCCGCCCTGGCCCGCGCCTTCGCGGCCGAGGGCGCCCGGGTGGTGGTCAACGACCTCGACGCCGACGCCGCGCACAAGGTCGCGGACGGCATCGGCGCGGCGGTCGTCGCGGGTGACGCCTCCGCGGTCGTGCCCGCCGCCCGCACCGCGCTCGGCGGACGTATCGACGTCTTCTGCGCCAATGCCGGCGTCGGCACCGGCGGCGGGGCCGACGCCGACGACGCCGACTGGGAGCTGGCCTGGGACGTCAACGTCATGAGCCATGTGCGGGCCGCCCGCGCCCTGCTGCCCGAATGGCTGGAGCGCGGCAGGGGCCGCTTCGTGTCCACCGTGTCCGCCGCCGGGCTGCTGACGATGATCGGCGCGGCTCCGTATTCCGTGACCAAGCACGGCGCCCTGGCCTTCGCCGAGTGGCTCTCGCTGACCTACCGCCACCGCGGGATCGCCGTGCACGCGGTCTGCCCCCAGGGTGTGCGCACCGCCATGCTGGACGCGGCCGGCGCCGCGGGCGGCCTGGTGCTCGCGCCCACCGCCATCGAGCCCGAGGACGTGGCGCGCGCCGTCCTCGCCGGCATCGCCGAGGAGCGCTTCCTGATCCTGCCGCACCCCGAGGTCGCCGGCTACTACGCGGCCCGCGCCGCGGAACCCGAACGCTGGCTCGGCGGGATGAACAAGCTCCAGCGCACCTACGAGGACCTGCGGGTGAAGGCGGGCGACGACGCGTGAGCGGATACGCCGACCAGCCGTGGCTGCGCTTCTTCACCGAGGAGCAGCGCGCGGACACCGACTGCCCGCCCTCCGTGCTGCACGGATTCCTGGCCGCCGCCGGGAGCCGCCCCGACCACCGGGCGCTGGCGTATTTCGACGGCGGGCTGACCTACCGCGAACTCGACGCCCTCTCCGACGGCCTGGCCCGCCACCTCGCCGACCGCGGCTTCGCGCCCGGCGAGCGGCTCGCCGTCATGCTGCAGAACGTGCCGCAGTTCGCGGTCGCGCTGCTCGCGGCCTGGAAAGCGGGCGGCGCCGTCATCCCGGTCAACCCGATGTACAAGCAGCACGAGCTGGCGCACATCCTCACCGACGCGGGCGCCGCGGCCCTGGTCTGCTCCGAGCGCGCCTGGCAGGAATACGTACGGGACACGGCCGCGGCCTCGCCGGTCCGTATCGCGCTCACCGCCTGCGAGCTGGACCTCCAGACCCGCGACGACCCCCGGGTGCTGACGGCGGGCCGGCTGCCGGCAGGCGACGCCGAAGACCTGCTCACCGCCGCCCGCGCCGCGCGAGGGCCGCGCCCCGACGTCCCGCTGCCCGCCGCCGGCGACACCGCCCTGGTCAGCTACACCTCGGGCACCAGCGGGCACCCCAAGGGCGCGCTGAACACCCACGGCAACATCTCCTTCAACGCCCACCGCCAGATACGGATCCAGGAACTGCCCGCCGACGCCGTGCTCTTCGCGCTGGCCCCGCTCTTCCACATCACCGGCATGGTCTGCCAGCTCTCCGCGGCGCTGGCCGGCGGCCACACCGTGGCGCTCGCCTACCGCTTCGAGCCCGGTGTCGTGCTCGACGCCTTCCGCGAGCACCGCCCCGCCTACACCGTCGGGCCCGCCACCGCCTTCATGGCGCTGCTTGCCAGGCCCGACGCCACCGCCGAGGACTTCGCGTCCTTCCGGCTGATCTCGTCCGGCGGCGCCCCGCTGCCGCCCGCCGTCGTGGAGTCCTTCCGGGCCCGCTCCGGCGGGCTCTACCTCGCCAACGGCTACGGCCTCACCGAATGCACCGCCCCCTGCGCCAGCGTCCCGCCCGGCTACGAGGCGCCGGTCGACCCGGTCTCCGGCACCCTCGCGGTCGGCGTCCCGGGGCCCGGCACGATGGTGCGCATCATCGACGACAGCGGCGCGGAGGTGCCCTTCGGCGAGCCCGGAGAGATCGCGGTCAGCGGCCCGATGGTCGTCCCCGGCTACTGGAACCGGCCCGCCGAGTCGCGGGCCGCCATCCCCGGCGGCGAGCTGCGCACCGGCGACATCGGCTTCATGGACACCGACGGCTGGCTCTACGTCGTCGACCGCAAGAAGGACATGATCAGCGCGTCCGGCTTCAAGGTCTGGCCGCGCGAGGTCGAGGACGTGCTCTACACCCACCCCGCCGTCCGCGAGGCCGCCGTCGTCGGCGTCCCCGACGCCTACCGCGGCGAGAGCGTCAAGGCGTACGTCAGCCTGCGCCCGGGCGCCGCGGCCGACCCCGCCGACCTGGTCGCCTACTGCAAGGAGCGGCTGGCCGCGTACAAATACCCGCGCCAGGTGGAGGTCCTGCCCGAACTGCCCAAGACCGCGACCGGCAAGATCCTCCGCCGCGAGCTCAAAGCGGCGGCCGGATAGGGTCCGTACCGGCCGGAACGCCGGTGGGCGGTACGAGAGAGGGGCAGGTCATGGCGCGCAGCACGACGAGCGACGACGGCGGTACGGGGACGGCCGCGGGCACCGGCTCCGGCGGCCCGGCGGCGGTGCCCGAGCGGCTGCTCGCCGAGGCCACCCGCCTGTTCGCGGAACGCGGCTACGACCGCACCTCCGTCCAGGAGATCGTCGAGGCCGCGGGAGTGACCAAGGGCGCGCTCTACCACTACTTCGGCTCCAAGGACGATCTGCTGCACGAGATCTACGCCCGGGTGCTGCGGCTCCAGACCGAACGCCTGGACACCATCGCGGCCCGCCAGGACGTCGCCGTGCCGGAACGGCTCGCGGAGGCCGCGTCCGACGTCGTGGTCACCAGCATCCAGAACCTGGACGACACGAAGATCTTCTTCCGCTCCATGCACCAGCTCAGCCCGGAGAAGCAGAAGGCGGTACGGGCCGAGCGCCGCCGCTACCACGAGCGCTTCCGCTCGCTGGTCGAGGAGGGCCAGCGCGACGGCCACTTCCGCCCCGGCCTGCGGCCCGACCTGGTGGTCGACTTCTTCTTCGGCTCCGTGCACCACCTCGGCACCTGGTACCACGCGGACGGCCCGCTGTCCGCCGAGCAGGTCGCCACCGAATTCTCCGACCTGCTGCTGCACTCGGTGCGGCAGCCCTGACCCCACCGGGAGTCCCAGCGTGAAGGCATGGCGGGTGCACCACAACGGCGAGCCGAGCGAGGCGATGCGCCTCGACGAGGTCCCCACCCCGGAGCCGGGCCCCGGCGAGGTGCTGCTCCGCGTACGGGCGGCGGGCGTCAACTTCCCCGACGCGATGCTGTGCCGCGGCGAATACCAGATCCGGCCGCCGCTGCCCTTCACACCGGGCGTGGAGATGTGCGGCGAGGTCGCCGCGCTCGGGCCCGGGGTGACCGGTCCCGCGCTCGGGTCCCGCGTCATCAGCCCCGCCGCGCTGCCCGGCGGCGCCTTCGCCGAATACGCCGTCGTGCCCGCCGCGGGCGTGCTGCCCGCGCCCGAGGCGCTCGACGACGCGGAAGCGGCGGTGCTGCACATCGGCTACCAGACCGGCTGGTTCGGCCTGCACCGCAGGGCCGGGCTGCGGCCCGGCGAGACCCTGCTCGTGCACGCCGCCGCAGGCGGGGTGGGCAGCGCGGCCGTCCAGCTCGGCAAGGCCGCGGGCGCCACCGTCATCGGCGTCGTCGGCGGCCCCGGCAAGGCGAAAGCCGCGCGCGAACTGGGCGCCGACGTCGTGGTCGACCGGCACGCGGAGGACTTCGTGGCGGTCGTGAAGGAGGCGACGGGCGGTCGCGGCGCCGACGTCGTCTACGACCCGGTCGGCGGGGACGCCTACACCCGGTCCACGAAGTGCATCGCCTTCGAGGGGCGGATCGTGGTCGTCGGCTTCGCCGGCGGCACGGTGCCCGCACCCGCGCTGAACCATGCGCTGGTCAAGAACTACGCGATTCTCGGGCTGCACTGGGGGCTCTACGCGGCCCGCGAGCCGGGCGCCGTGCGGCGGGCTCACGACGAGCTGACCCGGCTCGCCGAGTCCGGGGCCGTGCGGCCCCTCGTCTCGGCCCGCCTCCCCCTCTCGGCCGCCGCCGACGCCGTCACCCGCGTCTCCGCCGGCCTCACCACGGGCCGCCTGGCCATCGTCCCCTGAACACTCCCTGCGGGGTGCTGCTACGTCCCCACCTGCGCCCTGGTGGGTGGCTTGGCTCGCAGTTCCCCGAGCCCCTGGGTGGGTGCCTCTTGCGGTGGCGTTGCTTGCCTGCGGCTGCATCGTGGCTGGTCGCGCAGTTCCCCGCGCCCCTTTGGGCTCGCGTCCTCCTGCGTTCGGCGTTCGCGCCTGGTTTTTCAGGGGCGCGGGGAACTGCGCGCCCCGCCGAAGAGGCGGGAAAGATGCGAACGCCACCGCAAGTGGCACTCACCCAGGGGCGCAGGTGGGGACGTAACAGCACCCCGCAGGGGGTGGCTAGGCGTAGCGGGCAAGTTCGCGGCGGGCGAGGGAGCGGCGGTGCACCTCGTCGGGCCCGTCAGCGAGCCGCAGGCTACGTGCCCCGGCCCAGAGGCGGGCGAGCGGGAAGTCCTGGGAGACGCCGCCCGCGCCATGGGCCTGGATCGCCCGGTCGATGATGCGCTGCACCCCCGCCGGCGTGGCGATCTTGATCGCCTGGATCTCCGTGTGGGCACCCTGATTGCCCACCGTGTCCATCAGCCACGCCGTCTTCAGCACCAGCAGCCGCAACTGCTCGATCTCGACCCGCGACTCGGCGATCCACTCCTGCACCACGCCCTGCGCGGCAAGCGGCTTGCCGAAGGCGATGCGGGCGGCGGCGCGGCGGCACATCAGCTCCAGTGCGCGCTCGGCCATGCCGATGAGCCGCATGCAGTGGTGGATGCGGCCGGGGCCGAGGCGGGCCTGGGCGATGGCGAAGCCGCCGCCCTCCTCGCCGATCAGGTTCCCGGCCGGCACCCGGACGTCGTGGAAGACGACTTCCGCGTGGCCGCCGTGGTCGGCGTCGTCGTAGCCGAAGACCCGCATGCCGCGGCGTACTTCCACGCCGGGGGTGTCCCGCGGGACGAGGACCTGGCTCTGCTGGCGGTGCCGGTCGGCGGCCGGGTCGGTCTTGCCCATGACGATGAAGACGGCGCAGTCGGGGTTCATCGCCCCGGAGATGTACCACTTGCGGCCGTTGACGACGTACGAGTCGCCGTCCCGGGTGATCCGGGTCTCGATGTTGGTGGCGTCGGAGGAGGCGACGTCGGGCTCGGTCATGGCGAAGGCGGAGCGGATCTCGCCGGCGAGCAGCGGCTCCAGCCACTCCTTGCGCTGGGCGGGGGTGCCGAATTCGGCGAGCACTTCCATGTTCCCGGTGTCGGGGGCGGCGCAGTTGAGGGCGGTGGGGGCCAGGAAGGGGCTGCGGCCGGTCAGTTCGGCCAGCGGGGCGTACTGCAGGTTGGTGAGTCCGGCGCCGTGCTCGCCGGGCAGGAAGAGATTCCACAGGCCCTGCCGCCTGGCCTCGGCCTTGAGCCCGGCGACGACCGGCGGTACGGACCAGTGGGCGTCGGGGCCGGCCTGCTCGTGCTGCTCGGCGAAGACGGCCTCGGCCGGGTGGACGTGCTCGTCGAGGAAGGCGGCCAGCCGGGCCCGCAGCTCCTGCGTGCGGGTGTCGAAGGCGAAGTCCATGGTGCTCAGTCCTCCTGGTGCGATGCTGCCCGGTCCCGGGCGTGGTCCTGGACTTTGCGGAGCCCGCGCTCGATGAAGAGCGGGACGACGGTGCCGATCCGGTCGAATCCGGCGCCGAGGGTCTGGCCGAGGGTCCAGCGGTAGTGGATGCCTTCGAGGATCACGGCGATCTTGAAGTACGCGAAGGCCGTGTACCAGTCGATCGCGGACAGGTCGCGGCCCGAGCGCCGCGCGTACCGCTCGACGACCTCGTCGGCGCCGGGGTGGCCGGGGGCGCCGCCCGCGGTGGGGACGGGGAAGCCGGGGATGTCGTGCTGTTCGCCGTACATGACGAGCAGTCCGACGTCGGTGAGCGGGTCGCCGAGGGTGGACATCTCCCAGTCGAGGACGGCGGTGAGCCGGTCGGCGCCGTCGAAGAGCACATTGTCGAGCCGGTAGTCGCCGTGCACGACGGTGGGCGCGGGGGAGTCCGGCAGCGACCGGCCCAGTGCGGTGTGCAGTGCGTCGATGCCGGGCAGGTCGCGGCTGCGCGAGGCGTCGAGCTGCTTGCCCCAGCGCCGCAGCTGCCGGTCGAGGAAGCCCTCCGGCCGCCCGAAGTCGGCGAGGCCCACCGCCCCGGGGTCCACCGCGTGCAGGTCGACCAGGGCGTCGACCAGGGTGAGCGCGACGGCCCTGGTCCTCTCCTGCCCGAGCGCGGTGAGCTGGTCCTCGCCGCGGTAGGGGGTGCCCTCGACGAAGTCCATCACGTAGAAGGGGGCGCCGATGACCTCGGGGTCGTCGCAGAGCAGCAGGGTGCCGGGGACCGGGACCGGGGTCGGGGCGAGCGCGCTGATCACCCGGTGCTCGCGGCCCATGTCGTGGGCGGTGGCCAGCACATGGCCGAGCGGCGGGCGGCGCACCACCCAGGTGGACTCGCCGTCGGTGACCCGGTAGGTGAGGTTGGAGCGCCCGCCCTGGATCAGCGCGGCCCGCAGCTCGCCGGCCACGAGGCCGGGGCGCTGCTGGTCCAGGTGGCGGCGCAGCCGGTCGAGGTCCAGGCCCCGGGGGCTGTCGGATTCACTCATGCGCGAATCATACCGACTGGTCGGTATGTCGTCCAGTTCCCGCGCCGAGCCTGCCGTCCGCGTTGACGGGCGCGGCGTCCGCGCCTAGGCTCCGGACTTATGGGTGAACGTGATTCATATATGCAGACAGCGGTCCCTGTGGGTCCATCCGACGCGTTCACGGTCGCCGAGGTGCGGCTGACCCCCATCCTCATCGCCGACCCGCCGCTGCTCAACACCCAGGGCGTCCACCAGCCCTACACCCCCAGGCTCATCATCGAGGTCGTCACCGCCGACGGTACGTCCGGGGTGGGTGAGACGTACGGCGACACCCGTTACCTGGACCTCGCCGCACCGCTGGCCGAGGCGCTGCCCGGCCACCGGGTCACCGATCTGAACGGGTTGTCCACGCTGGCCGAACAGGTCTGCGGCGACCCCGCCGAGGTGTCGGACTCCGTCGACGTCGGCGGCCTCCGCGGCGTGCAGACCGCGGACAAGCTGCGGCTCTCGGTCGTCTCCGGCTTCGAGGTCGCCTGCCTGGACGCGCTCGGCAAGAAGCTGGGCCTGCCCGTGCACGCGCTGCTCGGCGGCAAGGTCCGCGACGCCGTCGACTACAGCGCCTACCTCTTCTACCGGCTCGCGGAGCACCCCCTGGGCCTGGGCGAGCCCGACGACTGGGGCGCGGCCCTCGACCCGGCGGGCGTGGTCGCCCAGGCCCGGCGCTTCGCCGACGACTACGGCTTCGGCTCCTTCAAGCTCAAGGGCGGCGTCTTCCCGCCCGAGCAGGAGATCGCCGCCGTCCGGGCGCTGGCCGAGGCCTTCCCCGGCAAGCCGCTGCGGCTCGACCCGAACGGCGCCTGGTCGGTGGAGACCTCGCTGCGGGTGGCCGCGGAGCTGGGCGAGGTCCTGGAGTACCTGGAGGACCCGGCGAGCGGCACCGACCGGATGGCCGCGGTCGCGGACGGCACGGGTGTCCCGCTGGCCACCAACATGTGCGTGACGACCTTCCAGGAGATCAAGGAGGCCTTCGCGCGCGACGCCGTCCAGGTGGTGCTGTCCGACCACCACTACTGGGGCGGCCTGCGCAACACCCAGCAGCTCGCCGCGATCTGCCGGACCTTCGGCGTGGGCCTGTCCATGCACTCCAACACCCACCTGGGCATCAGCCTGGCCGCGATGACCCACGTCGCGGCCACCGTGCCCAACCTGGACTACGCCTGCGACTCGCACTACCCGTGGCAGACCGAGGACGTCATCACCGAGCGCCATGTCTTCACCCGCGGCGCCCTGACCGTCTCCGACCTGCCCGGACTCGGGGTGGAGCTGGACCGGGACGCCCTCAAGGCGCTGCACCGGCGCTGGCTGGACGACGACGGCGCGATGCGCGACCGCGACGACGCCGCCGCGATGCGCAAGGCCGACCCCGCCTGGCGGACGCCGGCCGTACCGCGCTGGTGACGGCGCGGGGGTGACCTCACGGCGTACAGTCGACCGTACGGCGGGCGGCGTACGGCCTCCGGACGGCGTACGGACGAGGGGCGGCGGGCCGCAACGGCCCGCCGCCCCTCACCCGTCGTGCCGGTGCGTCACAGCACCAGCGACAGCAGCATCACGAAGCCGAGCGCCACCACCGAGATGACGGTCTCCATGACCGACCACGTCTTGAGCGTCTGCGGGACGTCCATCCCGAAGTATTCCTTCACCAGCCAGAAGCCGGCGTCGTTGACGTGCGAGAAGAACAGCGAACCGGCGCCCACCGACAGCACCAGCAGCGCGGTGTGGGTGGAGGACATGCCCTCGGCGAGTGGCGCCGCCAGGCCCGCGGCCGAGATGATCGCCACCGTCGCGGAGCCGGTCGCGACCCTGATCAGCACCGCGATCAGCCAGCCGAGCAGCAGCGCGGAGATGTGCCAGTCCTTGGACCAGTCGAGGATCATCTGCCCGACACCGCAGTCGATCAGCGTCTGCTTGAAGCCGCCGCCCGCGCCGACGATCAGCAGGATGCCCGCGATCGGCCCGAGCGAGGCGTCCACCGTCGAGGAGATCCGGTCCTTGGTGAAGCCCGCGGCCCGGCCGAGGGTGAACATCGCCACCATCACCGCGGCCAGCAGCGCGATCAGCGGGGTGCCGATGACGTCGAAGATCCGGTAGGCCAGGCTGCTCTGGTCGTCGATGACCACATCGGCGAGCGCCTTGGCCAGCATCAGCACCACCGGCAGCAGCATCGTGCCCACCGTGGCGGCGAAGCTCGGGCGCCGCTTCAGGTCGTCCGACGCGCGGGCCGGCGTCATGCGCTCCGGCGGCCGCACGTCCACCCAGCCGGCCGCGACCCGGCCGAAGAGCGGCCCCGCGATGGCCAGGGTGGGCAGCGCCACCAGCACGCCGAGCGCGAGGGTGATGCCCATGTCGGCGTGGATCGCGCCGATCGCGGCCAGCGGCCCGGGGTGCGGCGGCACCAGGCCGTGCATCACCGACAGGCCTGCCAGTGCCGGGATGCCGAGCCGGATCAGCGACTGGCCGCTGCGCCTGGCGACCAGCAGCACCACCGGGATCAGGATGACGATGCCGATCTCGAAGAACAGCGGCAGCCCGACCAGGCCGGCGATCAGGGCCATCGCCCACGGCAGCCGCTTCTCGCTGGTCCTGGCCAGGATCGTGTCGACGATCTGGTCGGCGCCGCCGGAGTCGGCGAGCAGTTTTCCGAGGATCGCGCCGAGCGCGATCAGAGTTCCCACGCCGGCCACCGTGGTGCCGAGGCCGGTGGAGTAGCTGGCCACCGTCTTGGCCAGCGGGGCGCCCGCCACGGTGCCGAGCACCCCGGAGCCGATGGTCAGGGCGAGGAAGGCGTGCACCTTCCAGCGGGTGATGAGCAGGACGATGACGGCTATGCCGGCGAGTGCGGCAAGCGCGAGCCGGGTGTTGCCGGCATCGGCTATCGGCGGCGGCGTGGCGGCGGCCAGCAGCTCGACGCTGAGTGCGGACACGGGTGCTCCAAAAATGGGGGGACTGGGGTACTGGCCGGGCGGCGCGCGGGCTCAGCGGGGGATCGCGGCCAGCGCGCGCTCGGTGATCTGCTGCGGGCCGCCGTCGATCGCGATGACGGCGCCGGCCTCGTCGGGGTCCAGCGGTTCGAGTGCTTCGAGCTGGGATTCGAGGAGCCCGGGCGGCATGAAGTGCTGCATCCGGGCGGCGAGCCGGGCGGCGATCAGCTCGACGGGGCCGTCCAGGTGGAGGAAGAAGACCGTGGGCGCGTCGGACCGCAGCAGGTCGCGGTAGCGGCGGCGCAGCGCGGAGCAGCTGACGACGCCGCCCCGGTCGCCGCGCCCGGCGATCCAGGCTCCTATGGCGGCCAGCCAGGGGGCCCGGTCCGCGTCGTCCAGCGGGTGGCCTGCCGCCATCTTGGCGATGTTGGCCGGCGGGTGGAAGTCGTCGGCCTCCGCATAGGGCACGCCGAGCCGTTCGGCCAGCAGCCCGCCGACGGTCGTCTTGCCTGAGCCCGACACTCCCATGACCACGATCACCGGTCGCGGTGCCGGTTCAGCCGTCATCGTGTGTGCCTCCACATCGGGGGTATGTGCCGCGTGCCGCCTCCTGCGGTGCGTGTGGCGACCACTGAACACCTTAGGTACTACTTATTCAAGTAGGTGTGACCCAAACGTCATACGACTGTCTTGCCGCTTAGGCTGTGGTCATGCCACATGAGGAAGCCCGGCGGGACGGGCAGGGCGCAGGCGGCGGCCTGCACTCCCGGGTCCTGGCCGAACTCGGCCCGGCCATCGCCTCGGGCGGATATCCGCCCGGCACGGTGCTGCGCATCGACGAGCTGGAGTCCCGCTACGGCGTGTCCCGCACGGTCGTCCGCGAAGCGGTCAGGGTGCTCGAAGCGATGCAGCTGGTCGAGAGCCGGCGCCGGGTCGGCATCACCGTGCGCCGCACCGAGGAGTGGAACGTCTTCGACCCGGCCGTCATCCGCTGGCGGCTCGCCGGCGCCGACCGCTCACGCCAGCTGCGGTCGCTGACCACGCTGCGCACCGCCGTGGAACCCGTCGCCGCGGGCCTGGCCGCGGCCGCGGCCACACCCCAGCAGTGCCGCGAACTGACGGTGCTGGCCGCCGAGATGGTCGCCGCGGCCCGTGCCGCCGACCTGGACGCCTACCTCGTCCACGACATCGCCTTCCACCGGGTGGTGCTGGCGGCGTCCGGCAACGAGATGTTCGCCCGGCTCGGCGACGTCGTCGCCGAGGTGCTGACCGGCCGCACCGAGCACCATGTGATGTTCACCGCCCCCGACCCGGCGGCCGTCACCCTGCACGTCAGGGTCGCCGAGGTGGTACGCGCCAGGGACGCGCGGGCTGCCGAGGACCTGATGCGGGAGATCTGCGTGGGCGCCCTGCGCGAGCTGGACGTCCTGGCGCCCTGACGCCCGCTACCGCCGGCCGGGCGCCGTCACCACACCACCGCGGCGCCGAAGACCGCGAGCGCCACCATGCACGCGGCCACCGCGAGCGCGGAGGAGGCCGGCAGCAGCGCCGGGCGCTGTGCACCCAGTTGCAGCATCCTGCGGTGCGCGAGCCACAGGAAGACCAGCAGGACCAGCGCGGCCAGGCTCACCGCGAGCGTCGCCGACGCGCCCCCGTCGTGCAGCACCTGCCGCGCGGCGAGCACCGCGGTCACCGCGCAGGACAGGGTCGTACGCCGCCACGCCAGCCGGGTGCGCTCCGGTTGCAGCCCCGGGTCCCGGTCGGTCTCGACCGGCAGACGCCGGGCGGTCACCCGGCCCAGCCGAAGAGCACCAGCGCGACCATCGCCAGCGCGATCACCGCCACCAGGGCCGCGAGCACCGCGGGGAAGCGGGACGCCGGCAGGTTCGCGCCGCGCCGCATCGCCCGCTCGCACCGCACCCAGTGGTTGACCGCCCGCAAGGTGCAGGCGACACCGCCGGCCAGCAGCGCGAGCGAGAGCAGCACCCGCGCCCAGTGCGTCAGATGGTCGGTGAGGAACTGGTCCACGGCGAAACCGCCGCCGATCAGGGCGAGCGCGGTGCGGATCCAGGCCAGGAAGGTGCGCTCGTTGGCGAGCGAGAACCGGTAGTCCGGCGTCTCGCCCTCCTCCTGGACCCGGGCCGGCGCGAACCACAGCCGTACCGCGTCCCGCCCCGCGCCCAGCTGGTCGAATAGGCTCACCCGCCCACACTAAGCGGTGCCCCCACCCGCCCACTTGCGGGGCCCCGTGCGGGCTCACCTGCGGCGCTGGGACGCCGGGGTTCCGAGCCGCCGGGTCCGCAGGGCCGTCAGGCCGTCGCGCGCAGCCGCCGGTAGGCCTCAAGGCCGTCCGGCACCCACTGCCACTGCTCCAGGCGCTCCGCCAGCTCCACCTCGGTGAGGAAGCCGTGCCAGGCGACCTCAGAAGGCTGCGGGGACACCGGCAGGTCGCAGCGCACCTGGTAGACGGCCGACCACCAGGTGTGCGCGCCCTCCTCGTAGAGGAAGCGGAACAGCGGTTCGGGCCGCGGCAGCCCGCTGACCCCCAGCTCCTCCTCCGCCTCGCGCAGCGCGGCCTCGTCGTAGGACTCGCCGGCGCCGAGCACACCGCCGACGAAGACGTCGTAGAGGGAGGGGAAGACCAGCTTGTGTGCGGTGCGCCGGTGCACGAAGATCCGGCCCTCGCCGTCCCGCACCAGGACGAAGGCCGCCCGGTGCCGCAGCCCGCGCGCGTACGCCTCCGCCCGCCGCACCTGCCCGACGACGCGGTCCTGCTCGTCGACGACGTCGATGATCTCGTCCGCGGACAGCCCGGCCGCCGTATCGCCCTCGCTCATAGCCCGATTCAACCACCCCCGCGCCGGCCGCGGCCCCCGCGGTCTTGCGTACCGCGAACCGGGGCAAGGATGATCGTCCGAGTCGGTGGCGCGGTACCGGAGTGACGGGAGAGACGGTTGACCGTACGGCGGGAACCCCTGCGGATCGCGAACTGCTCCGGCTACTACGGCGATCGGCTCTCGGCCGCCCTGGAAATGGTCGAGGGCGGCCCGATCGACGTCCTCACCGGCGACTACCTCGCCGAACTGACCATGCTGCTGCTGTGGAAGGCCAGGCAGCGCGACCCCGCGACCGGCTACGCGCTGTCCTTCCTGGCCCAGATGCGCGACGTGCTCGGCACCTGCCTGGAGCGCGGCATCAAGGTCGTGGTCAATGCCGGCGGCCTCAACCCCGCGGGCCTGGCCGGCAAGCTCCGCGAACTGGCCGCGCTCGGCGGCCTGCACCCGAACGTCGCCCATGTCGAGGGCGACGACCTGCTCGACCGGCTGCCCGAACTCCAGGCCCGCGGCCACGACTTCGCCCACCTGGCCACCGGCAGCCCGCTGGCCGGCTCCGGGGTGCAGGCGCTCACCGCCAACGCCTACCTCGGCGGCTGGGGCATCACCGAGGCCCTGCGCTCCGGCGCCGACGTCGTCATCTGCGGCCGGGTCACCGACGCCTCCCTGGTGGTCGGGCCCGCCGCCTGGGCCCACGGCTGGGCCCTCGACGACTGGGACGAGCTGGCCGGCGCGGTCACCGCCGGGCACATCATCGAATGCGGCACCCAGGCCACCGGCGGCAACTACTCCTTCTTCACCGAGATCCCCGACCCCGTCCACCCCGGCTTCCCCATCGCCGAGGTCGCCGCCGACGGCTCCAGCGTCATCACCAAGCACCCCGGCACCGGCGGGGCCGTCACCGTCGGCACCGTCACCGCCCAGCTGCTCTACGAGATCGGCCGGCCGCGCTACCTCAACGCCGACGTCGTCGCCCGCTTCGACACCGTACGGCTCGACCAGCAGGGACCCGACCGGGTCGCGGTCGGCCGGGTCATCGGCGAACCCGCGCCCGCCACCCTCAAGGTGTGCCTCAACCACCGCGGCGGCTACCGCAACGCGGC
This sequence comes from Streptomyces sp. NBC_00433, assembly GCA_036015235.1. Taxonomy (NCBI): domain Bacteria; kingdom Bacillati; phylum Actinomycetota; class Actinomycetes; order Kitasatosporales; family Streptomycetaceae; genus Streptomyces; species Streptomyces sp. NBC_00433. The sequence continues at coordinate 7,462,922 of CP107926.1, forward strand.
CACCTTCGTACTGACCGGCCTCGACCTCGACGCCAAGGCCGACTTCGCCGAGGCCACCCTGCGCGACGCCACCGGCGGCCCCGCCGCCTTCGCCGACTACGACCTGCGGCGCGAGCACGGCGGGGCCTGCGACCGGCTGACCGTCACCGTCAAGGACCCCGACCCCGAGGTCGCGGGACGCGGCTTCTTCACCGCCGTCGCCGGCTCCGCGCTCGCCGGCTACCCCGGCCTGCTCCTGGAGCACGCCACCGCGCGGGCCACCGAATACGGCGTCTACTGGCCCGCGCTGGTCCCCGCCGACGAGGTCACCGCGGTCACCGTCCTCGCCGACGGCACCCGGCTGCCGGTGCCGCGGCCGCCCACCGCCGACCCCGCGTCACCCTCCGCGCTGCACGCCCCGCCCGGCGACGACGCCGTCCCGCCGCAGCCGCAGCTCACCGCCGTCCTCGACAGCCCGCCCCCGCACCCCGGCCGCCCCGACCCGTACGACCCGATGCTCGCCCGCACGGTACGGCTGCCGCTCGGCACCCTGCTCGGCGCCCGCTCCGGCGACAAGGGCGGCGACGCCAACGTCGGCCTGTGGGCCTGCGACGACCGGACCTACCTGTGGCTGCGCGACTACCTCGACATACCGCGGCTGCGCGCACTGCTGCCGGAGAGCGCCCGGCTGCCCGTCAGCCGCTACGAGCTGCCCAACCTGCGGGCCGTCAACTTCGTGGTCCACGGGCTGCTCGGCGACGGCGTCGCCGCGTCCACCAGCGCCGATCCGCAGGCCAAGGCGCTCGGCGAGCGGCTGCGCGGCTGCCTCGCCGACATCCCGGAACACCTGGTCGACCTGCCGCGCATTCCGTATGTCCCACTGCCCGACGAGTGACGCCCCGGGGCCCCGCTGCCGCACCGCGGCCCCGCGGCGGGGCATGATCGGGGCATGAGCAATCTCGATGTGAAGCCGGCGGCCACCGTATGCGGCGGCCGCCAGGACGTGTCCGCCGCCCCGGTCCGTGAACTGCTCACCGCACGCGACGTCCAGCTCGGCGAGAGCACCCGGGTGCGGCGGCTGCTCCCCAACCTCGGCCGCCGGATGGTCGGCGCCTGGTGCTTCGTCGACCACTACGGCCCCGACGACATCGCCGACGAGCCCGGCATGCAGGTCCCGCCGCACCCGCACACCGGCCTGCAGACGGTCAGCTGGCTGCACGAGGGCGAGGTGCTGCACCGCGACAGCCTCGGCAGCAAGCAGACCGTACGCCCCCGCGAACTGGGCCTGATGACGTCCGGCCAGGGCATCTCCCACTCCGAGGAGTCGCCCCGCGACCACGCCCGCCACCTGCACGGCGCCCAGCTGTGGGTCGCCCTCCCCGACTCCCACCGCCACGTCCCGCCCGCCTTCGAGCACCACGCGGAACTGCCCACCGTCACCGGCGGCGGCGGACTCCACGCCCGGGTGATCCTCGGCGAACTCGACGGCGTCCTCTCCCCGGGCACCGCCTACACCCCCATCACCGGCGCCGACCTGACCCTCGCCGAGGGCACGAACACCCGCCTCCCGCTGCAGCCCGACTTCGAATACGCCATCATGTCCATGTCCGGCGAAGCCGAGGCCGACGGCGTCCGCCTCTCCCCGGGCTCCATGCTCTACCTCGGCGCCGGCCGCACCGGCCTCCCACTGCGCGCCACCGTCGACAGCTCCCTGATGCTCCTGGGCGGCGAGCCCTTCGCCGAGCGCATCGTCATGTGGTGGAACTTCGTCGGGCGGTCAGGTGAGGACATCGTAGAAGCCCGCGACGCCTGGGGCAACGGCACCCGCTTCGGCGAAGTCCACGGCTACGCCGCCCCCCGCCTCCCGGCCCCCGACCTCCCCCCGACCCCGCTCAAGCCCCGGGGACGTGTGCGCTGACCTGGTAAGTCCCGCCGGGCAGGCGACTGCCGAGACGTACCCTGACGGACGACCTCACCCTCCAACGGACATCGTGCCGTGGGTGCGCGGACGAACCCTGCCGGCCTGATTCGTGTGCACCGACACTTCGCGTGTGAGACCGGCTGTGGCTACCTGTGCCAGAACCAATGCTGACTTAATGCTGACTTTTCTGATGGATCGTCAGGTCTCAACGTGGTGTGAGCCTCGGCCCTCCGGGGCGTTGGGTTGTTCGCGTACTCGGCCCTCACCTGGCCGGGGATGCTCCGACTGAAGGCGTGTGACGAGATGATGAGGCCGGGGTCTCATCTGCGGCCAAGGGTCACCAGCCCATCGAGACGCTGTTGGGGGTTCCGACAAGGCGCAGGGGCGAGGTGCTAGTGGCGATCCGTTACACGGCAACTGGGGAATCGACGGGGAGGTGATGCCCGTGGAGGCAGACCCGCTTCGCTGTACCCAGCGTGAGCATGTAGCGATCATCGGGCCGATGGGTTCGGGCAAGACGCCGTTAGGAGAGGCTGGCGGAGGGGTCTGGTGCACGATCGGGTGACGTCTGAACTGGCTTGCCCTGTGGGGCGGGTGGGAAGGATGTCGCTGTGCCCAAGCCTTATCCGGAAGAGTTCCGTCAGGACGTCGTGCGGGTCGCGAGGAACCGCGGCCCGGGCGTGACGGTCGAGCAGGTGGCCGCCGACTTCGGCGTGCACGCGATGACGCTGTTCAAGTGGATGCGCCACGCGGACATCGACGAGGGGACAAAGCCCGGAACTACCCGCCAGGAGAGTGCGGAGCTGCGGGAAGCACGGCGGCGGATCAAGCTGCTGGAACAGGAGAACGAGGTCCTTCGCCGGGCCGCGGCCTATCTGTCGCAGGCGAACCTGCCGGGAAAAGGATCTACCCGCTCGTGAAAGAGCTGGCCGCAGGCGGTACTCCCGTCACGGTCGCGTGCCGGGTCCTGAAGCTCTCCCGCCAGCCCTACTACCGCTGGCTGGACAAGCCAGTGGCCGATGCCGCGCTCGAGGAGGCGTATCGAGCGAACGCGTTGTTCGACGCCCACCGGGAGGATCCGGAGTTCGGCTATCGCTTCCTTGCCGACGAGGCCCGCGCCGGGGGAGCCGGTATGGCGGACCGGACCGCGTGGCGGATCTGCCGGGACAACCGCTGGTGGAGCGTGTTCGGCAAGAAGCGCGGCAGCGTCAAGAAGGCCGGACCGCCGGTCCACGACGACCTCGTCCGCCGCGACTTCACCGCGAGTGCGCCGAATCGGCTGTGGCTCACCGACATCACCGAACACGCCACGGGGGAAGGAAAGCTGTATCTCTGCGCAGTCAAGGACGTCTTCAGCAAGAGGATCGTGGGCTACTCCATCGACTCGCGGATGAAGTCGCGCCTGGCCGTCGCAGCCCTGGCCAATGCCGTTGCCCGACGCGAGAGCGTTGCCGGGTGCGTTCTGCACAGCGATCGCGGATCGCAATTTCGCTCCCGGAAATTCGTCCGGGCGCTGGACCGCCACCAGATCGTCGGCTCGATAGGGAGGGTCGGGGCGGCAGGCGACAACGCGGCCATGGAGTCCTTCTTCAGCCTGCTGCAGAAGAACGTCCTCGACCGCCGGCAGTGGGCCACCCGCCAGGAACTGCGGATCGCCATCGTGACCTGGATCGAAAGGACCTACCACCGGCGCCGCAGGCAAGCCTCCCTCGGCCGGCTCACACCCGTCGAGTACGAGACCGTCATGACCACACCGGCCCTCCAGGCCGCGTGAACGAACCTGTCACCCAACCCTGCACCAGACCCATCCGACCCCGATGCCAGGGCCCTGTAGCATACTCCGACGCCAGGAATCGAATGCCGAGCATTGCCTCCAGGCCGGCCTCGACCCGCCGCTGCAACTTCATCTCCAGCGCCACCGTCGACCCCCGCAACTCCACGTCCCTGCCCGCGGTGTCCAGCCGGAACAGCTTCAGGTCCGTCACCTGTGCCCCCTCCCGTGATCAGCACATGAGGACCAATCCAAAACGGCGGATCGCTATTCCAGAACGCCAGGATCGGGATCCGCAGCCATGACGGTGAGTAGTTACTTACGGTGACCGCAGCGGTAGTGAGCCTCCAGACAGGCGTGACGGGCAGCCACTCGTACCGCGAAGAGAAGCTGTGGGCAAGCGCCCTGTAGCACCCCGGTCAGTCTGCGTGGGCACTCGGTAGGAGAGGCCGTTGCGGCTATCAAGACAAGCGCGTGGTCCGATGTCGGCCATCGGCGGAGCAGGACGATGATTGCCCGGCCGAGGAAACGATCTCCAACCGATCCGGGCACCAGCTAGTCTGAAGAGGATTCAGATGGCTCCAGATCGTGGGAGCCGACAGGCGTCCGACGGACGCCTGTCGGCAACCCACAACCCTGATGAGCCGCCTTACGGCGGCCACCGATGGCCGGACGCCTTTGGACGGCGCAACACGGGGCAGCACAGGCCAACGAGCCGCATGTGCTCTGATCAGGCAGAACAGCACCAACCAGTATGGCCGAGCACCACGTAACACGAACGCTCACGGTCTCGTAATGCGTAGGTCTCGGGTTCGAATCCCGAAGGCGGCTCCGAAGTGAACCCCAGGTCGGGCCTCTGACCTGGGGTTTTTGCTCGGATCCGACCCGTATTCTGACAGGCCGTCAGGATGATGCTGGGTCAGGTGTTCTGCGGTGGCCGACCGGTGGCCGAAGCAGTCATGATTCAGATGGGCATTCGGGGATGGTGCCGCTCGGAAGCCGGCCGATGCCCTTCGCGCCGGCTCAGGCCGTGGGGAGAGCGGCAGTGCGCCGGATGCATCGACGAGCCCCCGCGCGTCATGCCCTGCGCGTGACGAGAATGGTCAGCCACATGCCAGTCGCGACACCCAGCGGGATCAGTCTCCACTGCTGGTGGTGCGCGTCGTCGCCGTCGTAGGCGGCCGCGCGAGGATTGCTCCGGCCGCTCGCCGCGTCCAAGGAGGCAAGCACCAGGGTGCCGGTGGCGGGCCGTCGGCCCACAGATCGTCGTCCCCTGCGCCGACGACGGTGGTGCTTGTGCCATCCGTCGTGGCAGCCGCGTCTGCTCGTCCCTTCTGGTGATCCGGTGGCGAAATCCGGCGGATGACCGCGGAAGGCGACGGACGGCGGCCGGCGGTGCCGAGCACGGCGACCGGTAACCGGGACGCGCATCGTGGCAGAATCGTACGCCATCGACTTGACGGAAACCCTGGCTGGCAGACGGTATCCGTCGGTTGCGGGTCTGACGGGAGTCCGACAGGGAGGAAGGGCTGGGAGGAGCGTTCGGGCCCCCTGGGCAGTGGAAGCGACACGAGCCGGTGGTGGCTGCATCCTGGGGAGAAGAAAGGAGCCGAGAAGCATGGACGAACGGTTGGGGGACCGGCCAAGATTGCGTTGATGGAGAGAGTGGAGTCGTCCGCCGGCAGACTGCGCAGGTGCAGGGACAGTCCAGTGATGCCGGTTTCGTGAGCGAGCAGGGCGCCACATTTGTGACGTTCCGGCCGCGCGGCGAGGACGTGACGACCGGCGCACCGCAGTGCGTCACCTTTCTCTGGATTGTGCGGGAGGGCCGGGCGTGACCGAGGAATTCGGCCAGGAGGTCCGCCGACTGCGCCAGGCTGCAGGACTTTCGCTGGCTGAGCTGGCTGAGCTGGCCTACTACAGCAAGGGGCAGTTGAGTAAGATCGAGAACTCGTTGGCCGTTCCTCCGCTGGATCAGGCACAGCGGATCGACGATGTTCTAAACGCCGACGGGACCCTGGTGGCGCTGCTCCCTCCAGGGCGCGGCAGCCGCCGTTCCCCCTCCAGAGCCCCCCAGAGGTTACCGGTGACCGGGCTCCCGCCCGACACCGCATACCTAGTCGGACGCGAAAAGGCGCTCGCCGATTGCGCCAAGGCACTGAGGCAGCCGATCTCGCCCCCCGGAGGCAACGCCGTGGTGTGCGCCGTGGGCGGTATGGCCGGAGTCGGCAAGACAGCCGTGGCTGTCAGGATCGCGACCTGTAGCGCAGACCGGTTCGTTGACGGCTGCCTCTTCCTCGACTTGCACGGTTACGGCACTGTGCCTCCGCTCTCCAGCACCGAGGCACTCGATCGATTGCTCCGCCGTCTGGGTTTCGACGGCGAACGGATTCCGGCTGAGCTCGAAGAACGCTCCGCACTTTTCCGTCAGTCCGTCGCCGAAAGACATTTGCTTCTAGTGCTCGACAACGCGTCCGACACCGAGCAAATCCGTCCATTGCTGCCGAACGGCGGGAACGTTCGGGTGCTGGTGACAAGTCGAAGCCGGCTGCGAGCTCTGGACGAAGCCTGCCACCTCACCTTGGATGTGCTGTCCCACTCCGAGGCGGAAGCCCTGTTCGCCTCGGTGGCCGGGATCGGTGGGCCGCAGGCGGCGGAGCAGGCGGCGATCGTCGACCTCTGCGGCCGTCTCCCACTGGCCGTGCGCATCATTGCCGCCCGTTTCCGTGGGGGTGGCACACCGGTCGCCACGGCCGAACTCGTCACCCGGCTTGCTGACCAACAGCAGGTACTGGACGAAATAGAGGACGGTGAGCGGAGCATCGCCGCAGCCTTCTCTCTCAGCGTCGAGGCGCTCCCTGGCGATGCACGTCGTATGTTCGGTCTGCTGGGGCTGCATCCAGGAGCACAGATGACCGCCCACATTGCGGCGGTCTTGGCGGACTTGGAGCTGATGGAAGCCGAACGATTACTGCGTCGGCTGTTCGACGCCCATCTGCTCCTGGAACACTCGACCGGCCGCTACCGGTTCCATGACCTTATGGCCGCGTACGCCCGCCGTGAAGCCCGGCGGACGTCTACAGCGTCCGAGCGCGCAGCGGCGCGGCGGCGTTTGCTGGAGTGGGCCCTAGATGCGGTGCATCGAAGCAGGTCGGTATTGGTGCCGCATCGGAACCTGCCCACCCCGCCGGTCACGGTGCGACCGTCCCTCGTCATCTCCGCAGGCGACTACCGGAAGGCCCTGCACTGGTCATCGACCGAGCAGGACAATCTCATTGCATTCTGTCGACTGGCGGCGGAGACCGGTTTCGATGACCTGACCTGGCAGCTCGCCCTTGCGCTGCGAGACTACTTCTTCCTCGTCAAGCAGTGGGACTTCTGGATCCTCACCCATCAACTTGCCCTGGAAGCAGCAGCGCGCCTGGCTGACTCCCTTGCCGAGGCGATGATTCGCAACGGCCTCGGCGTCGCACTGCTGGAGCTCGGTGAACTGGTGCAGAGCGAGGCACACTTCCGGCGTGCGCAGGCCCTGTTCGAGCAGATCGGCGATGAGCAGGGGGCAAGCAGCGCAGTCGCCAACTACGCCTGGGTACTGCACTACCGCCAGGACTACCCGGCAGCCTTGGCAGCTAGCGAGCGGGCGTACGAGTCCTACCGCAGGCGCGGCGAGGCACGGAACGCCGCCATCACCCTGCGGGCCATCGCGCTGAGTAAGGCCGGGCTCCGCCGTTTCGGGGAGGCTGCGGCAGACCTGCGCAGTGCTCTGGAGGTCTTCGTCGAGCTGAGCCTGCCGCTCGACGCCGCAATGGCGATGAACTGCCTGGGCGAGATGTACCAGCAGGCGGGAAACCTGGACGCGGCAGAGCGCTGGTTGCACAATGCACTCGAGTTGAGCCGGGAGTGCGGCAGCCTCTACGAACAGGCGCGGGCGCACCGGGCTCTTGGCCAGCTCGCGGCGGACTGCGGCAACCGAGAACAGGCGACCAGTTGCTGGGAGCTGGCTCTGAAGGGCTACAGCCAGCTGCGGGCTCCCGAGGCAGAGCACCTGCGCGGCATGCTCGAATGGTGTCACCCTCGGGGCACCGCGGAGATCCAGGACTGACGGGTCCTCTCCTCCCGGTTTCCGGTTCAGCGGGGAAACAGGAAACCCATCGACGGTCCCACCGCCGTGACGAAGGCTTGTCCCAGGGGCCCGGGCGGGTCGGCCGGCTCTCCGAGCCGATCCGCCCGCCGCCTCCGGTCGACTCGTCACCGTCACGGGGGGAACCGTGCGCATTCACATCACCGCAGAGCCTGGCACCGCGACCGGACCGGAGGCGCTGTCCTCACTCGCGGCTTACCTGAACCAGGAGTGCCACGAAAGCGACGTCTCCTTGACCGTCCACCACGAGGAGGTTGGGCGTCACCTCAGTGACCCGGTGACTCTCGTCACCGCCCTACTGTCCACTAGCAGTGCCGCGTTCCAATTGGCCCAGGCCCTGTACAGCTGGCAGATGCAGCGTATGGGCTCCCAGCGGGACAGCCAGGCGATCCGCGCCGAGATCGGCGGACGGACGCTCACACTCGCGGAGCTGGCCGACGAGCTCGAACGGGCACGGCACGCCGGCGACGACCAGGGAGACATTCGGGGCGGAACGGCATCTGACCGGTGACCGGGGCGATCAGCCCGCTCCCGGCCTTGGCGAACGGCTCGCAAAGATTTCCCGATCCGCAGCATTCTCGCGCGATTCTGATCGGCTCGGGCTCCTACACCCGCAGGCCCTTCCGCGAGGTGCCCACTGTCGAGCCGAGTCTGCGCTACTTCGAGGAGCTGCTGACCTCGGAGGACAGCTGGAATCTGGCGCGGGAGCACTGCAGGGTGCTCACCGGTGGTCCTGACGGGCTGTTGGACCGCAAGCTGGTGCTGGAGAGCATCGAAGAGGTCGCAGGCGAGGTCAGTGACACCCTGTTCGTGATGTACGCGGGACACGCGACGCCGACGGGTACGGACCTGGTTTGGGTGCTTCCGGGCGAGAGGTCCGAGGCGGCACCCGTCGAGTGGGGGGTCCGCGTCTCGGACGTCGCGAGCAGCCTCGACCGAGGCATGGCGGACAGAACCGGGATACGCCGGGTGATCGTGCTCGACTGCTGCTTCAGCGGGACCGCCCTTGGGATGCTCTCCGACGATGCGGCGCCCACATCAACATTGACAACGGCCGCCAGGAGGTTCGACCAGGTCAAGGAGCACTACTTCCTGGGTGCCGCGGACAGAGGCGAACAGGCCGATGCGGGGATGCGCGAGGAGTACACCGGGTTCACGACCTCCGTCGCGGCGACAGTCCGCGCCTACCGTGCCAACAAGGACGAAATCCCCTTGTCGCTTGACGAGTTCAGCAGGCGGGTGTCCATTGATCTGCGCGGACGCAGGCTGCCGGTGCCGGTGCCCGACGCCCTTGGCGGCGCGGGTAGCCTGCCGCTGCTGCACCACGGTGTCCCCCGAACGGGACACGATCAACTGGCCGTCGGTTTCCGCATCACCGTCACCCGCCTCCTGAACTGCCGACGTGGCAATGCGCCGACGGACGCGCTTGAACACCCAGAGGCGTTTCTGCGCATCGAACGGGAGTTCCTGGCTTCGACGCTCCCTCCCCGGGACAAGGACTGGTCCGACCTGAACGGACGTCAGAACGACGGGGGCGGCCGGTCCCTTTCTTCCGTCCTAGCCGTACTCGGGATCCTGCCCCGGGACACCGACATCCCGCTATGCCTGCTCGTCGTCTGGTGGCGTCTGAGCGGCCATGCCGCCGAGAAGATCCGGACCATGCTGTACGACCTGGCCCTGGTCTGTCGGGCCGTGGGCCGATCCGGCGCTGGCAACGCGACGGCGGACACCCTCGTCCTCTCGATGGACCCGGCAAAACTCGCAGCCGTGAGCCTCGACTCCCCGACAGCGGTGGCGGCGCACGCCTTTCTGGTCCAAGCGGCCACGACGCTGCTCCCCGAAGGACACCGCGCGTCAGGCCCCGACTGGTGTGCGCTTCCCACAGATATGGCCTCCTGCGGCGGGGAGTACCTGTGGCGTCATCTGGTCAGGCACCTGATCGGCTCCGGAGAGACGGCAGCGGCGGCGGAGCTCGCGGCGGACCCCTCCTGGATCCGCGCCAAGATCATGCACTTCGGGCATTCCGGCCCGACGCTCGATGATCTGCGGCGCACGCACCCGCCCGGCTCGGCGATCCAGACCCGTCTTTCGCAGGTCGCCCATCTACTTCGGGCCGAAGACGGCCCTGGGGCGGTAGACGAGGTGCTGGTCGTGCGAGCCGGGCTCAGTCTGCCCGCCCGTGCGCCCGCCCCGCTGTCCCTGCTGCAATGCGCGGATGAGGAGCCGGCCGAAGTGGTCCGAGTGCTGGACGGCCGCCATGGCACAGTCGACGCGATGTCGGTGCTGGCGGACGGCTCCAAGGTACTGACCGTCGGCGCCGACCGGGCGATGCGGTGCTTCGATCCGACGACCGGAGAGGTTCTCGCGGAGCGGACGGAGGCGCTCTTCCCCTTCACGGATTGCGCGCTGCTGCCGGGGGGAAGCCACGCGGTCACGATCCGGGCGGACGGTCTCGCCCAGTTGTGGGATGTGCGTGACCTCGCCACCCCGTTGGGGGAGGCCGAAGACCCTCCGGCAGGAGGGTTCCGCCATTGCGTCGGCGTGGACGACCGACTGGTGGCCTGTACCGGCAAGACCGACCGCAGCGTTCACCTCCTGCGTATCAACGGGCTCGGCCGGGACCCCGCCCGTCTGAGGTTGGAACCGACCGACAGGAGCGGACTGGTGTCCGTGCGGCGGCTGCGGCATCGACGACAGGTGGTCGGTTGCGTGGCCGCGCCTGACGGACAGGCCCTGCTCGTCGCCACTTCCGACGGCCTGCTGCACCATTGGCCCCTCAAGGGTCCCTTAGGTGCTGGCGGCACCGGCACGCCAGGGAAGCCCGCCGGCGGCGAGGCGAACGGCCCTTTGCACCGGCTGAACACCCTTAACGAGGCAGGCACCGACAGTACCGAGACAGCGGGCTGCACCGCCGCCGGGCTGCCCGACGGCGACATGCTGGTCATGGTCTTCGGCCGCTATCCTGACATGGCGACCCCATTGCGGTGGCGACCTGACCTCGGCCCCGGCCCCGAACCCGCGCCCGAGAGTCTGGGGGCGTTCCGGCCGCCGATCCCTCTCCCCGAAGCGGTGTTCCGCTCCATGACGAGCGCGGCCCTGGCCCCGCAACAGCACCTGATGGCCGTCACCGACAGACGGATGCGTACTTCCCTGCTGCCTCTCAGCGTGGACGACGGAGCTTGCTTCCCGGCCGACCCGACACTCTCGACACTACCCACGGCAGTCGGGACACGCGGAAGCGCCTTCATTCCGGGCGACGACCGACGGCCCTGGTTGCTGACCGCCGGAGCCGACGGTCGAACGCGAATCTGGGACGCCGCCGCATGCCTGACCCAGAACGGCGGTGCGCCCTTCGCCGAATCCATTGGCTGCGGAAGCGCCGACGACGGGCGCGCCGTCTTCCGAGCCGACGGGTCTGTCGGCCTGTTCGCCGCGGACAGCCCGGAAGAGTCGCGGTTCCTGGAGCTGTCACCCTCGGCAGGCCCCAGAACCCGGATTCTTACGGGGGCGTTCGGTGGCTGGTCTGCTGGCACCGGCTGGGTCCTGCTTGGCGGCGAGGACGGTAGCCTGCGGATTCTGCGTCCCGACCGGTCCGCCCTGGTTCGCCATGGAGCCGGTCGCCGCGCGGTGGCAGCGGCCGTCGCCTCTCCCGACGGCCGGTTGGCCGTGACCGTTTCCCGGGAGGGGGAGATGACGTTCCTCCTGGCCGGAGACGGATTCGAGCCCACGCCGGGGCCGATTCTGGAGGGGCGGCCGGTGGGCGCTTGCATCCAGGGCTCCACCGGCAATCTCTTCGTCGCGACTGCCCGGTCCATCCACTGGCTGAAGCTTCCGCCGAGTGGCGATGAGAGGACCGTAGCGGTCGTCGCCGCTGCGGAAGACCCCGCGATCCTGTTCCGTGCCGACATGGGACGGCATTCGAGGAATGTGACCGCGGTGTGCGGAGGGACCAGCCTCGACCCGAGTGTGTTCGCGGCCGCAGGACCGGACATCTACAAGATCGTCGTTGAGGAGACTGTAAGGCACCTCCGCAGCGAACGCGTCGTCGAAGACGCCGATATCACTGCGCTCGCTGTCGATCCGACCGGTCGCCACCTTGCCGCGGTAGACACGGGCGGTCTGGTGCGGATCCTGGACACCCGCACACTGCGCGTACGCGCGCGACACCGTCTCAACGGTCGTCTCAACGGCTGCGCCTGGGGTGTCGGCGGACTGCTTCTGGTGAGCAGCGCGCTGGGATTGGCCCACCTGCGGATGGCCGGTGCCCACGACAGTCGGCAGACATCCCCCACCCTTTCTGGAGACAGGACGGTGCACTCGTGAAGAGCCGACACTTCGACTGGACTGCGCAGAGACATTGGGACGACTGCCATCCGGTGCTGGAGCTCATCCGAGAACGGAGAGCGACCGGGAGTCTGCCCGGCCGGCGAACCGACTCGGCCCGTCTGGGACTCGCAGTCGAGGGCGGAGGTCTGCGTGGCGTGGTCTCGGCCGCCATGCTCACCGAGTTGGAGAACCTGGGCCTGCGTTCGGTCTTCGACGAGGTGTACGGCTGCTCTTCGGGAGCGATCAACGCCGCCTACTTCCTGGCCGGCGACACCTGGTACCCGCTGTCGATCTACTTCCAGGATCTGATCAGTCCGCAGTTTTTAGACTTCCGCAGAGTCCTCCGGGGCAGGAGCGTGCTCAATCTGCCGTATGCCTTCGAGGTGTTGGAGACTGGCAAGCCACTGGACTACGAGGCGGTTCTGGCATCTCCGGTGCCCTTGCAGGTGATGATCACCGATGTCGACGCGATCAGGACGCTGAGCGTCAAGGACTTCGCCGACCGCGCTGACCTGCGGGAAGCCCTGCAGTCGTCCTGCTGGCTGCCCATCGCAGTGAGCGGGACCTACTCCTTCCGAGGCAGGCGCACGGTGGATGGCGGAGTCCTGACAGCTCATCCTTTCATGATCGCGCAGGAGGAGTGCACACACGTCCTCTCGCTGAGCACCCGGGCCATGGCGCCGCCGAGAAACAGGATGTCGCTGATGAACCGGATTGTCAGCTGCTACCTGGAGCGGCTGCGTGCGGGACTCGGCTCCGGATACCTGTCGGCCGTCTCTCACTACCGATCCGAGCGTGTGCGGCTCGCCGAGCAGCGCTTGAGGCCGAGCGGGCCGCCCTACGTACTGGACCTGGCGCCGACCTACGGAGCACCGGAGGTGAGCCGGCACGAGGTAAACCCCGGCCGACTGCTCCTGGACGGAGCGGCGGTTGGGCACGAGATCGTGCACTGGGCGGTGGAGGGAACCTACATTCAGGCGGTGCCGCGCATGATGCTCGGCACCTCGGACGACCGGCGCACTGCGGTCGGCACACAGAACATCACCACGGCACCAGTCAGTCGGCTCCGCGACGGAGAGGGCTGAGCCGGTGGCGTACGAGGTACTCAGAAGCGTGTTCAAGCTCGCCGAGTCCGAATGCCATGTGGTCGGGCCACCCCCTGACCGGGCTGGCCTGATCGAGAGGATGCGTGAAATCCGGGAGGCGGTCGAACAAGTGGGTGCGGGCTCGGTCGGTGATCCGGGATCCGGAAAGGCCGAGACCGAGAAGAGGAGGACCGAACAGGGCTGGCGGACCGTGCTGGCGACTGCCCCGGTGGACTCCTACCGCTTTCAGGTCTACTACGGTGCGGAACTGATCCGGGCGCATCCCGCCGGACCTTCGGAGGAACGGGCGGCAGCCGACCCGCCTTCCGCTCGGGAGGAGTGGGAGACGCCCGAGCAACTTGCTCGGCTGGTCACCGGGTTCCTGAGCGGACAGCCACCGCAGGCGGAACATGAGGAGGAGGCCGAGTGGGTGGCGGGATGCCTGGGCGTGCTTGCCCTGACTCTCCTCACCCTCAAGGACGCCGAAGAGCGTCGCGATCTCGACATAGCCACCAGAACTACTGTGAAGCGGACTCGCGCGCTTTTCGCGGCCTCGGCCAACCGCATGAACGTGGCAGCGGAGTTGCTTCGGTTCTCGTCCGTGCGGGAGGCGATCAGGGACATCTACCGTCCGCTCGCGCCGGATGAGTTCCTGGCGACGGCCGAGGACGACCAGGCAGCAGTCCCGTTCAATCGCTACGATCCCGAGTTTGCCAAGTACGACCAGAACCGGAACGTCTGGTCGGCGTTTCCGTTCTCCCAGCTCCGCTTCCTGGAGTTCGGCACCACCTCGGTCGTTTTGGAGGCCCCAGTCGTCGGCTCGGACCCGAGAGCGCAGAACGGCACGGGGTTGCAGGTGCTCAAGTGCGTCCTCCTCCCGTACGCAAGCACCCCGGCTGTGGCCGAGGCGACCCTGAAGTACCACGAGACTTACGGCAACCTCGTGGTCAAGGACGCAGATTCGAAGGACGTCCAATGCAGGGAGGTGGTCCGGGTGGAGGCCAGTTCCTCTAACTGGATTGTCATGGACAAGGCCGAGGGCCGGACTCTGCACGACCTGCTGAGTGCGCTCGTGGAGACCAAAGCCGACGGAACTTCCGAGGTGAACGGGCGCGCGCCTTACCGACTGCTGCCTCACGGACTTCGCCGTAGCTGGGAACTGCCCCGGCTTCGGTTGGTCAGCGAGGTGATGCCGGTTCTCCTGGATGCCCTGCGCTCACTTTACGCGGCAAGGGCGGCGGACCCGCCGAAGTCGGCCGAGTCGAACTCGGTCCTAACGGGAGCAGGCACGCGGCCGGAGACTCCGGTCGCTCCGCTGTGTCACGCGGACCTCAATCCCAGGAACGTCATGGTGCTGGAGAAGCCGCCCGTGAACGGGCTTCGCGTCTTCCAGGTCACTCTCATCGATCTGGGCCGCAACCACCTGCTGGGTCGAGGGCCGACCGCCCGGCAGCGCACGGACGGAATCTACATCGCACCGGAGGTCCCGCAGGGCCATAAGCCGGACGCCCTTGCCGACCTCTATGCGATCGGCCAGATCATCATCGGGCTCTGCGGAGTGGGCCGCGGCCAAGACGGCACCGTCCCGGACACCCTTTACTCAGTCACACCCACGCTGGCTCGACTCCTAGAGGACCTCATCGACCCGGTGCCGGAGCGACGGCTGCGTCTCTTCGCTGCCGTACGCCGACAGCCGGGGGACTCCAAGCCCACCTCGTTCTCGCTGGACCGTCTGAAGCAGACGCTCGAACAGGAGTTGAAAGCACTGGAGGAGGCTGAGTCCCGCTCCGGACTCCTCCGGGAGGTCGGTCCGCTTCATGCGGCGTACCTGATTCTTGCGCCGCTCTCGGCTTCGCCTGGCCGGCTTGGTCGGCTGCTCAAAGCCCGGAACAATCAGAAGGAAGCGTCGATACAGCGCAATGACGAATATGTGCGGTGGCTGGCCGTCTGGTCCTGGGCCAATGCCGTTTCCTGGGGTCTTTGCCTACTGAGCCTGGCGCTCCTGACGCTCTCGGACGCCGCGGTGCCGATCCCCTGGCCGACGGTGATCGCGAACGCACAGCACTCGGCCGGCCTGGCGGACCGATTGGCAGCCAGACTGACCGGATTCACCTTCGCCCTCTGCGCGGTGAAGTACTACCAGGGCATCTATGCCGGACTGACCGTGCGATGGGCGCAGTCACGAAGCCGCAGCGCATGGTGGGCCGAACTGTGGGTGCGGTCGAACGCGCTGCTCGTCGGCCTGCTGGTGATCCCGGTGAACCTGCTGATGCCGCACGCCTGGACGGTGGCCAGTGCCCTGGGCCTCACCAGTGCCTTCTTCGTGAACAGGAGCGGCTACGCCTACGCCCGTTCGGTTGTCGTGTCATCCGATGGCGCGCTCATCGCGCAGGACCCGGGCCGCATCCCAGGGTTGGCCATGTACCGGGACTGGGGGCCCTCCATGCTCGTCTACGTCGTGGTGGTCTGGGTGTTCGCCGTGCTCATCAACCTTCACGTGCTCAGGGACGTCCCCGCTTACGCGAGCGTCGTCTCGGCCATCAACCTCGCCCTCTTCTACCTGTTGAAGTGCGCCATCGACGCGATTCCCGTCAGGGCCGCACTCACCCGGTGCTACCTGGCGGCCGAGCGACTGCACCTGGGCCACCCAGGAGACGAGAAGACACACGTGTGACGGCCGGTAGTGTGCGTACGTTCACCGGCTGAGTTCCCGACCCAGCGCACGCAGGCGCGCGGCGAGGTCGGGCTCGCTGTGGTCGAGCGAGTCGAGTTGCGCCGTCCACAGCTGATCGCGCCAGCGGACGCCCCGGCCTGCCTCGAGCATCGTGGTGGCGACATCGAGATCGCCCACGGCGAGCGCGGCGGCGGCGGCGTCGGAAGGCAGACTGTTGAAACGTATGAGTGCGGTGTCCCGATCGGAAGGAACGAGCCCTATCCACGCCGCGCGCTCGGCGAGCTCGATCGCCAGGCTCAGCGCGGGGAAGGCGGCCCCGGTGTCACCGGAGGCGCGGACCGAAAGGTCGCCCAGTCGCCACGCGGCGATCATGCGGTCCTGCGGGTTGGTGGCGGCGTCGGCGCTGATCTCCTCAGTGGTCTCGATCGCCGCAAGCAGGTCCTCCCGGACTCCGGACGCTTCATAGGCGGCGACGTGGGCGTTTGCGAGATTTCCCAGCACTGACGTGCGGTTGGCATGCCCGTCCGGCAGCGCGTCCAGAGCACGACGCTGGATGGCAACGGCATCAACGATCCCGTCCGGATCATGACGGAACTCGGCTCGCATGAGCACGGCGTTTCCGAGATTCGACAAGTAGCGGGAAGAGAAGATCGAGTTGGCACCGCTCAGGTCCACGGCCTCGGCATGGCTCTCCACCGCCTCGTCGAGCCCGTCCGGATCGTCCCTGATCTGGGCTCGGGACTGGAGGGCGGCGCCCAGGTTCGTGAGGTGGCCCGCCCGCTCTGCCGCTGAGAAATCGTGCCTGCCGACAACCGTCCGCAGTGCTCTCACCGCGTTGTCCAGGTCAGGCACCCACCGGTTGCGCAGGCCGCGCAGGACCAGGACATTGGCGAGGTTGGACAGCCGCCGCGCATGTTCCGGATGCTCCGGCGGAACGGTGAGGTTGACCGCAGCGGCCATCGCCCCGATCGACTTGCTCAGGTCGGTGCCCCGGCTGGTCAGCAGGTAGCGCGCCTGCAGGATCAGGCCCCACGCTGCCAGTGCGCCGACGCTGCGCGGGTTGCCCTGGCCCTGGATTTCCATCGCCTCCTGCGCTGCCTCCGCGGCTCTGTCGAGCAGATCTGGGTCTCCCGTGCGGACGCTGGACATACGCAGGATCTCAGCGAGGTTCGTCAGCCGATCGGAGCGCTGAGAGTCGGCCGCCTCCGTGCTCTCCAGCGCCCGCTCGGCATGGACCAGCGCCTGATCGAGGATGGATCCCGCCGTGGAGTCCGTCTCGGCCCAATGCGTCATCCTCACCGCGAGATTGCTGTGGATCAGAGCTCGGGTGCGATCCGACCGGGAGGTCTGCGACAGCGCGGTTTCCAGGAGCTCCAGTGCCTTGCCGAAGGCTGTCGGATCGCGAGCGGCGATGGCCCGGTCGGTTAGCGCGTTGCCCAGATGGCAGAGTCGTTGGGGCAGTTCGGGACTTCCCAGAGGCGTCGCCCGGATCGCCGCGTCGAACCAGCCAATCGACTCGTCCAGTGGGCCGGCCTCCCCGGTCAGCCTGGCCCGGTCGACCAGGGCGCCGCCCAGGATGGCGGCTATGGCCGGCCATCGCTGACTGCCCGGTTTGGCCGTGCCGACCGCCTCGCGAGCGGCTTCGACCGCGCGGGCGTTGTCCACCGCCGACCATCGGGCGGTGGACAGACCGCGCAGCGCTTCGGCGAGGTTGGCAAGGAATTCCGGTCTGGGATCATTGGGCCCCGCGGCGACGACGGCCCGCTCCAGGATGTCTACTGCTAGGTCCAGGTCTGCCGGGTCGTTCCGCGCCCGGCTCCGTCCGGCGAGCGCCGTCCCGAGTGTGGCCAGACAGGTGGGAAAGAGGACTGAGCCGGAACCGGTCAGT
This sequence comes from Streptomyces sp. NBC_00433, assembly GCA_036015235.1. Lineage (NCBI taxonomy): Bacteria > Bacillati > Actinomycetota > Actinomycetes > Kitasatosporales > Streptomycetaceae > Streptomyces > Streptomyces sp. NBC_00433. The sequence continues at coordinate 7,480,707 of CP107926.1, forward strand.
TCGACGGCCTCAAAAAGTGCGGCGACCGCGCTGTCGAGATCATCAGCAGAGCGCCGAGTGATGAGCACATTGCTGTAATTGAGTAGGCAGAGCGCCCGATCCGGATGGTCACGGCTGGTGTCGGCGACCGCCTCGCGCAGTACGGTCGTCGCGCGTTCGAGGCCGTCGGGGACGAGGCCCGCGAGCCACAGCCGTCGCAGGGTTGAGCCGAGTCGCGCGCGGGCAGCTGGAATACGCGGATCATCGGGCGGGAGGGTGCCGATCCAAGCTTCGAGGCCACGTGCCGAGTCCACCGGGTCCTGCTCCCCTGCGCTCATTCGCCGTGGCCAGCACGGATCGTTCGCACCAAGCCCTTGATCCCGTCCTCAGTAAGACTTGGTACGAGAAAGTGGTCGGCGTCATGGGGCTGCAGGCCCACCGGGATCTCCGCCACAGTCCGGCCCTGCAGCACGATGGGAAGGATCTTGCGTGTCCAGCGGATCCGGTTGTCGTGCATGCCTTCCATTAGCAGCCTGTACTCGCACTGCACTCCTGTGTGGGTCCGCTCGTCCAACTCGTACAGGCCAGCCGCCCGGTAGACGGAGGAGGCGATGACAAGCACGTAGTCACTCCGCATGACCCCAGTCGTCATCCACTCGTTCCAGTCGCGCCGCACGGGCGACTGCTTCTGGTCTACCGTGACGTCGATCCCCTGGGCCTCCAGTAGTTCGCACAGTGCCAGCACCATGGCCTGATGAGCGTCGTCGTCCCAGGCGTAGGAGACGAACGCTCTCGGGCATCCGACCGCCACCCGGTGGACGACTGTCCGCGGGGCGGCCGTCTGCCGGTCGGGGAGGGTGATCGTGAACACATCCGGCCAGGAGGCCTCGTGCAGCCCGTCCCGCTCCTCGGAGGGAAGTGAAAACCTTGCCGTCGCGAGCACCGGGACCTTGCGGCGGTCAGGGGGAACGAGCAGTAGCATCCAGCCCGTCCGCGATCCTGCTCGTACGGTACTCCCCGCGGTGCCGAGGTGCCGCCAGCGCAGAGTCGAGCCGTTCAGTCCGAAGACCTGGATCTCCGGTCGCACAGCGGGCAACTGGATGTCCGATACCAAGCCGGTGGCGCCGCGCTCCTGTGGGGTAAACAGCAACCGGCTGTCGAGCGCATAGATCCGCGCCTCGTCGAGACGGTCGATGTGCTGTGGTATCGCGTCGTGGACGGTCGTGACGTCGTCGGCGAAAGTGAAGCCGATCTCGAACCAGTCCGGACCCGGGGCGTCAGGCTCGATGTCCAGATCGTAGACGATTCGGACGAGATAGGCGGAGAGCCCGCTGTGGCTCTCCGGAACGGGTTCGACCGCGTCGATCTGCCACGCGCGCAGAGTGATCGACCCGATCTCGGCTCCCGACGGGGCCTGTTCGGTTCTTCGCACCGCATGTTCCGTCAGGAGGAGCGGGATGTCCCCCAAGGGTGGTAACGCGACGTCATCGCCAAGGGAACCCACGACACCTCAGATCAATGGCACAGAACATATGGGAACGTACGAATCTGGAGCAGCTTTTGAGCCAGCATAGCTTTGTCGGAACCGGAGGCGGGGGAGTATGACCAACGACGGAGAAAACTGGATCGATCGGCGCCGGGCTCTGGCCCGGGAATGGGACGAGCTCGTGGAGCTGGTCCGGTCCAAGCCTGGGTTTGCGGACTTCATGAAGCGGCCGCAGCTCGCGTCGCTGCTTCCGGATGCCGGGTGCGTCCCCATTGTCATCGTCAACGTCAGCCGGTGGCGGTGCGACGCTCTGATTGTCACCGAGCACGGGATCCAACCGGTGTCGCTGCCGGATCTGGATGCGGCCACGGTTCGCAGTCGCGTGAGTGACTATCTGAACGTCCTTGATGATCGCGGTCGCGGTCCTCTGCCGAAGGGCTTCCGCGAAGCCAAAGCGGAATTGTCGGCGCGGAGGCGGGAGAAGGAGGAGACGGTCCGGACAACTATGGAGTGGCTCTGGGACACCGTCGCCTGTCCTGTAATGAACGCGCTCGGCTTCGAGCCGGGAAAGGCCGACTTGCCTCGTCTGTGGTGGTCCCCGACCGGAGTCCTGACGCTGCTTCCCCTGCACGGCGCCGGCTATCACGACGGATCGGGCAGGACGGTTGTCGAGCGGGCCGTCTCCTCCTACACACCCACGCTCCAGGCCTTAAGCCGCTCAACGCTCGCCTCCCCCTCCCGCTCTGGCGCCGATCCGGAACTGCTCGTGGTCTCGGCTTCAGAGAGAGTGGGCTCTGCCGCGTTGCCAGAGGTGGAAAGGGAGGTGAAAATGCTGCGCGACCTCCTCGCTGACCGGTGCAGGGTCATTTCCGAGGACACGGCCACACCTGGGAGCGTGCTCGACGCGATGGCCGGGAAGAGCTGGGTGCACTTCAGCTGCCACAGCCACCAGGACCTGGAGGACCCGACCTCGGCCGCGCTGGTCCTGAACGGCGGTCGGCTGCGCATCGGCGACATCAGCGCCAGGAATTTCACAGGCGACCTCGCCTATCTGTCCTCCTGCCTGTCGGCGACCGGGGGGACTCACCTGCCCGACGAGGCAGTCACCCTGTCTGCGGCGCTCCAACACGCCGGCTACCGACATGTCATCGGCACGCTCTGGATGGTCCGTGACGACATCGCCGCCGACGTCGCAAAGGCCTTCTACACCTCACTCGCCGCAGTCGGCTTCGATGCTGACCGCGCGGCTTCGGCCCTGTACCAGGCGGTCACCGAGGTTCGGGTTCGACGGGATCTGCCGCTTGTGGACTGGCTGGCCTATACCCACACCGGCCCGTGAGAGTGCTTCGGAGAGGTTCGGCGCTGGGTCACGTCCGCTGGAGTGGTGTATCGACGGCCACTCGGCGATCTTGTTTTGAGGCTATGCGGTGAGTTCGGTGGGCAGGGCGGTCTCGTCGGTTTCTGACCCGATCGAGTGGAGGCGGGCTTTGGCGAGCAGGTCGAGCCCCATGTAGCGGCGGGCTTCGGTCCATTCGTCGTTCTGCTCGGCCAGGACTGCGCCGACCAGGCGGATGAGTGCGGTGCGGTCGGGGAAGATCCCGACGACGTCGGTGCGGCGGCGGATCTCCTTGTTCAGGCGCTCCTGCGGGTTGTTCGACCAGATATGCCGCCAGATCTCGCGGGGGAAGGCGGTGAAGGCCAGCAGGTCATGCTGGGCGGTGTCCAGGTGTGCGGCGGCCTTGGGGAACTTCGCCTCCAAGGCGTTCAGCACGTGCGTCATCTGGGCTTTCACCGCATCGGTGTCGGGTTGTTCGAAGACCGTCCGCAGCAGGGTGGCCACCCAGGGCTGGGCGGATTTCGGCACTTGGGAGAGCAGGTTGCGGGCGTAGTGGGTGCGGCAGCGCTGCCAGGACGCGCCGGGCAGGACCGCCCCGATCGCATTGACCAGGCCGGTGTGGGCGTCGGAGACGACGAGCTGGACTCCGCTCAGGCCGCGGGCGGTCAGCGAGCGCAGGAACGCCAGCCAGCCGGCGCCGTCTTCTGCGGTGGCGACGTCGATGCCGAGGATCTCGCGGTGCCCGTCGGCGTTGACTCCGACCGCGACGAGGGCGTGGACGTTGACGGTCCGGCCCTGCTCGCGGACCTTCTGGGTGAGGGCGTCGACCCAGACGAAGGCGTACGGGCCTGCGTCCAGGGGCCGGTTGCGGAACGCGGTGACTTGCTCGTCCAGGTGCTTGGACATGGCGCTGACCTGGGATTTCGACAGCTGGGTGACGCCGAGGGACTGGGCGAGTTTCTCGACACGGCGGGTTGAGACGCCGAGGAGGTAGGCGGTGGCGACCACGGAGATGAGGGCTTGTTCGGCCCTGCGGCGCCGTTCCAGCAGCCAGTGCGGGAAGTAGCTGCCTTGCCGCAGCTTGGGGATCGCGAGTTCGACGGTGCCGGCGCGGGTGTCCCACTCCCGCGGGCGATAACCGTTGCGGTGGTTGACGCGCTCGTCGCTGGCCTGCCCGTACTCGGCGTTGCAGAGCGCGTCGGCCTCCGCCGACATCAGCGCGTCGGCGAACGTCTTGATCATCGCGCGCAGCAGGTCAGGACTCGCCGAGGCCAAGTTCTCCTCGGTCAGGGCGTGCAGGGGCAGACTGTCATGTGCGGTCATCGTGCTGATCTCCTTCGAGGCTTAGACACTTCGAAGATCAGCCGGTGGCCGTCTCTCTATGCGGGCACCAACCCGGACGCCGGGACAAACCCCCGGATCAGGTCCAACCCGCTACACCACTTCCAAGGACGCAACCCGGCGCTGCGAGGAGTTACCGCACGTCGGGTAGTGTCGAAGTGTCTTTCAGGCAGTGCGGATCCGCCCCGACAGCCCGATCGCGTTCCTTGTCGTTAAGTCGATGCTGCTCACCGGCTTCGACGCGCCGCGTAAGAGGACGAGTGGAAGTGGGCCGCGTTCGACATGCCTCCGGCTTGCCCAGACCCTTGCCGTCAGTCCCCTGGCCGTCGGCCCCGACGCTCCGATGCGGGGGAAGGGCCTGCTGGTTCTGACTCTGTAAGGATCGGCCGGACAAGTACCAACAGGGTCCTATCGCATCTGAACCTGCCGCGACGAGCCCCGATACACGCCCGTACCCATGCCGGAAGCGCGTCGCGAGCGGGATGATTGGGATCAGACGGAGCATCGCACAGCTCCACGAGTATCTGCGGAGCGATCTCGCCAGGCTCGCAACTTGAGCGGCGAGGGGGCTTCAGCAGGATGCGGCTGCGGGAACATCGTCCGCGTCCATGTGCTGGCCCACGCTCGACGCGAAGCGGCCCAGTTGGCTGTGGGAACAGAAGAAGAGGTGGCGTTCGGCGACGAGGATCTGCACCAGGTTCATCAAGTCGACGGTCTGGCGCGGGACGTGGATCTCGCGGTCCACCGGGCCCACGGCGATCATCTGGAGGGGGCTGATCGGCAAGACGACGGTGCGGGCATCTCCCAAAGCCATGCCCAAGGACAGCCGCGTGCCGGCGCGCCCGAGGGTGACCGCGGGCGGGTCTCCGATCAGGAACTCGCCCTCCGTGGGGAGCACGACCTCCAGGCCCGAGTTGCCGGTGATCTGGTGGGCCATCTCGTACATTTCCTCCATGCGCACCCGCAGCAGCGCACCGCTGTTGTATGTCTCGACGGAAGGGGCGAGCCATTTGTCGGTCACCCACTCCATCCCTTGCGGGCCCATCGGGTGAAGCCCGGACACTTCCACAGCTGCCGCCTGGAGGAAACCGAGGCGCTCCGAGAGCGGGTCCGTACGGTGACTGGCTCTGTTCCGTAGTCGGTGGTGACGGTAGGTCACGGACGTCGTTGACGTATCACTGCTGTCCGCAGCGTCAACCTGCCCCACCTGCAAAGCTTCTGCAACGGCCTCGAACTCGACCGCGCCGCTGTCAATGCCGGCCTGACCCTCCCCTGGAGCAATGGCCGCACCGAAGGCGTCAACACTCGAACAAAGAGGATCATGCGGCAGATGCAGGGCCGAGCAGGATTCGAACTCCTCCGCCACCGCATCCTGCTCAGCCCATAGGCACACAACGTCACCACCGACTACGGAACAGAGCCAGTCGCTGGACAGACCCCTCGACTCTGTGGGCTGCCCACCTACACGCAGGCGCCTGACACCCAGATTCCACCCGGGGTTCGGCACGGCTCCTTGCGCGTCTGTCGGCATCTGCTCCTGCCATAGCCACCAGGGTCAGTAGGGAGGAACAGCGCGCGGCTCGCCCATCTACTGTGTGGCATCTCGACAAGGGACCAGTGGGTCTGTACTGGTGACCCGAGCCGCCACCGGTGGCCGGTCGGTGGCCGGACGCCTTTGGACGACGTAACCCGAGGCAGCACAGGCCAACCAGGCGTCGGTGCTCTGATCAGGCAGAACGGCACCAGGTGGCACTGCCTGGCACCACGTAACACGACCTCGGGCCTTCCCCCATGAAGGTGGGCACGCGGTTATTGATCACGCGGCGAGTGTGAGTTTAGCGGTGTGGTGTCGGTGTTCGTATTCGTTGGGGCTGAGGTAGCCGTTGGCGGAGTGCCGGCGGCGGGTGTTGTAGCGGGTCAGCCAGGCGAAGACAGTCCGACGGCAGGTGTCGGAGTCGCCGTAGTCGGTGGCGCCCTGGAGGGTCTCGCGTTTGAGGGAGGCGTGGAAGCTTTCGCAGGCCGCGTTGTCGGCGCTGGTGCCGATCGCGCCCATCGAGCGGGTGACCCCGAGCTGGTCGCAGAGGTCGGTGTAGGCCCGGGATCCGTATTGCGCTCCGTGGTCGCAGTGGAACACTGCGCCGTCCAGGCGGCCGCGGGTCGAGGCTGCCATCCGCAGTGGGTCGGTGACCAGACTGGTGCGCATGTGGTCGGCGATGGACCAGCCCATGACCTTGCGGCTGAAGCAGTCCAGCACGGTCGCGAGATAGAGGAACTCCCCGCCTGCGAGCGGGAGATACGTGATGTCGCCCATGTATTTGCGACCCGGCTCGGTGGCGGTGAAGTCCCGCTGGAACAGGTCTGGGACCGGTGAGGCTGCCGGGTCCGGGACGGTGGTGCGCACGCGTCTGCGCAGGCGGATGCCGGTGATGGAGAACGTCCGCATGATCCGGGCGATCCTCTTTTCGTTGACCCGCTGCCCTTTCTCGCGGAGCTCGGCCGTGATTCGCGGGGAGCCGTAGGCGCCGCCGGACTCGCCGTGGATCTGACGGATCTCCTCGGCCAGGATCCGGTCCTGCCGCTGCCGGGTGGCCCGGGCCTCGGCGCCGGCGAGCCACTTGTAGTAGCTGGACCGGTTCACGTCCAGGACCTGGCAGAGCCGCTTCACCTCGTAGGTGTCCCGGTGGTCGTCAACGAACTGGAAGCGGCTGATCACCAGTTCGTCTCTCCGGCGAAATACTTGGCCGCCTTGCGGAGGATGTCCCGCTCGGTGGCGAGCTTGCGCTCACTTGCCTCGAGTTCGGCCACCCGGGCCTCCAGCTGTCGGACCCGCTCGTGCGGATCAGCGGACGGCACGGCCTCCCGGGGCTGGGCGCCCGGCTTCGCAGCCGCGGCGGTGATGCCACGGCGTTCGCGGTCCCGCAGCACCCACTCCCGCAGGGTCGCCCGGTTGACGCCCAGGTCAGCGGCGATGTTCTTGTAGATCGCCCCGGGTGTGGACTCGTACAGGGCCACGGCATCGGCCTTGAACTCGTCCGAGTAGTCCTTCATCGCCATCGGCGGTCTTCTCGCTTCCTCCGGATCAAGCAGATCCAGTATCAGCGTGTCCACCACTCAGGGGGAGGCCCCCTTCGCCAACGGAATCAGACCTACGCATTACGAGACCGTGAGCGATCGTGCTGCGTGATGCCGGGTCGTGCTGGCTGATGCTGTTCTGCCTGATCAGAGCACGTGCGAGTTGTTGGCTTGTGCTGCCCCGTGTTACGTCGTCCGAAGGCGTCCGGCCACCGGCTGGCCACCGGGAGGGTTTCGGGCCACCAGTACGGCGCGCTTGGCCTCTTGTCGAACCCCTCCAAGTACAAGGGAGCACATCCGGTAGAAGGCCGCTGCCCTCCCAGAGCGCTCAACGCCTACGGTTGTGATCGCTGTCCGGATGCTCCCGGCCGACCCTCTCCTGCTTTCCAGACGCAGAATCGGGCGGCGGAACACCGTCTCGGGCTGCGCGCGCCCCTTCCGTAGCAGGCGAAGAAGCACGTGCAGCCTCCGCACGAGCACTGTCCGCACGTGGGCTCTGCAACTCCTGCCGCCAGTCATCGAACTGTGCGCGAATGCCGTCGACCCTGGCTTGGTCGACCCCGTAGACCAGGAACTGCCGGTCACTGAATCGCCCGGCGCCAGCGAACATCTGGGCCAGGACAGTTTTGTCGAAGCCCGAGTCCCGCTCGGCCGCGAGCTCGATCAACCGCTCCCGCGTATACCCGGCCTGGACAAGAGCGTCGACATCGATAAAGTCACGGGCTTCAGCGCGAGAGAACAGCGCCTCCATTTTTCCTGCCGCTACGTCATCCCGATGGAGTACCGGCCCCCACTCGGAGGCCACCGGTGACTGCTGAAGGAACTCCGCAACCAACTCGATCTTGGTGTCGTGCCCGCTCACCGGATCCGTGACCATCAGCCGCACATACGTGTCAGCCTGCTGGACGATCTCCACCCGATACCCGTGCTCACGGAGGACACTCACGATCCGTTCCGTGGCGGCCGGCATTTCGCCCCGCCGTTCAATCGGCGCGAACAGGTCCACATCATCGCTCAGTCGCTGGACGATGTGGTGCGCCTGAACGGCGTACCCCCCAGCCAGAGCGAAGCCGAAATCCTCGCTGAGCGCTTCGAGACCGAGACGAATCAGCCGCAGGTGCAGGTCGTCCACTACGCGGCAGCCGCCCGCCGAGCCGCAAGCTCCGGGAACCGGCACTCCCACAGCGCCCTCACCGGGGCCGGCAGCACAAGCTGCCCCCAGAGGCGACGCAAGGTACCGTCATCGAGATACGCCTCAAGGTCCTCTCGCGAGCGCGCTTCACGCAGGATCCTCTCGTACATCACGGCAAGATCCGCCGCGTCCGCGAGTTCGTACTCGTATGCGGGCCCCCAGTCGAGATACCGGGGCAGCCGGACAAGACCCTCCGTAGGCCCGGCCAGCTCCTCCAGCGACTCAGGCACCACATACAATCGCGCCTCCGCATACCTGCTCATGACACCAGCATGCCCCATCCGACGATCGCCCGCGAAGCACTCACCATGCGCGCCGCCGTGATCGTCGCCGAACGCTCCGGCGGACGCCTCGCACCGCCCGCACTGTGCGTGTTGGACGAGGCCGCCAACGTCTGCCGGATCTCCAAACTCCCAGACCTGCACTCCTACCTGGTACCTGGGCAGCGGCTTCACCTGGGGCGCCCGCAAGGGAAAGCTCACCCGCCCGACCCCGCCACCTCAAGGTCCAGGCCGGCCACCGGCGCCTCCAGCCGGGCACTGGAAAGCCCCCGCCGTTCGCCCCGCCGAGCAGCCCAGCCAGCCGTTCCCTCGGCGCCGTCACCACAACCCTGCCCTCCACCCCCTGCGGGGTCCGTCGTTCTCGGCTCGATCCTGCGAACCCGGCGACACCGCCGGGACCGTAACCGTAGATGGGCCCCGAACGAGGGCTCATGTCCAGGTCTCGTGATGCGAGCCGCAACGCCTGTCGGTAGTCTGCGTGGACGTGAGCGAGTACCAGTACTACGAGTTCCAGGCCATCGACCGACCGTTGACGGAGGTCGAGCTCGACGGAGCGCGGGCGCTGTCGAGCCGGGCCACAATCAGCGCGACGCGCTTCGTCAACGAGTACCACTACGGCAACTTCCGCGGCGATGAGCGCAAACTCATGGAGCAGGTGTACGACGCCCATCTGTACTTCGCCAACTGGGGCTCCCGGCGCCTGATGCTGCGCCTGCCCACCACGTTGCTGCCCGCCCGCAGCGCCGAACCGTACTGCGCGGAAGACGCCTTGACCTGCTGGACCAGGAAGGGGCAATTGCTGCTCGACTTCTCCTACGCGGCCGAAGACGGCGGCGAATGGGACGTCGAGACCTCCTTCACCCTCGCCTCCTTCATCCCCCTGCGCACCGAACTCGCCGCAGGCGACCTGCGCCCCCTCTATCTGGCCTGGCTCTCCGCGCTCACCCGCTGGGAGCTGGAGGAGGACGTCGACGAGGACGAATACACCTCCACCATCGAGCCTCCCGTACCCGCGGGCCTTGGCCAACTCACGGGCCCGCAGCATGCTTTGGCGGACTTCCTGCGCATCGACCCGCACCTGCTCACCGCGGCCGCCCTCACCAGCGGTACCACCCTTCCCAGGCAATCGACGAGGACGCACTCGCTGCCTGGATCCGCGCCCTTCCGCAACCAGAGAAAGAAGCCCTGCTGCTGGACGCCGCCCTGGGCACCACCCCGCAGCCAGGCCCCGCACTCCTGGCCCGCCACCGCGCCGCGTCCCGCGGCACAGCCGAACAGTCCACCGCTGCCCCACGCCGCTCAGCCGCAGAGCTCCTCGACGTCGCCCACGAAGTACGCAGCGAGCACATCCGGCAGCAGCAACAGGCCCGCGCCGAGGCCCACCATGCCCAACAACTGGCCCGCGAGGGCCACCTGGACCACCTGGCCGAGAACACCGAGCAAGCCTGGCAGGACATCGCCAACCTGATCGGAAAAAAGCAGCCCGCCCCCTACGACGCCGCCGTCGCCCTTCTGAAGGATCTCCGCGACATCCACGACCGGGCGGCCACCCCCGGGGAATTCGCCCAGCGCCTCAACAACCTGCACGAGCGGCACCACGGCAAGCCCTCACTGATGCGACGCCTCGCCGACGCAGGATTGACAACCCGCTGAGGCACGCTCAAGGCCTCATCGCGGGCATCACTCAATGGATTCCGCACCCAACGCGGCCTGAGGCGCAGGAAGTCCATTTCGAGAACCACTTGCGGTACTGAGTACCGCTCCCGTACGGTACTCAGTACCGCAAGGCTACGTGCCCTCCGACCACATTCGCCAGGACGGCACCGCACCACCACTACACCAAGCCCGTCGGTATCCTGAACGGCGACTTCACCGACCTTGAGGAATGGAAGATAACACCCGGTACATCAAGGCCGAGCAGCACGATCACGCCGCCCAGCACCGACAGCGAGGCCACCGCAGGCAGGTGGCGAGGCGAGTGGATCTGTGCCCGCATCCCCGCACCGGCGCTGTTTGCGCTCCCCGCAAAACAGGGCGCCCTTTCACCTGCCCAGCCCCGGCCCTGGTGCACCCCGCGTCCGGACCCTCGACTGCGACCAGGAGCAGCCCGACATGAGCACCAACGACAAGTACCGCCGCCTCCGCACCTTCACCGGTCAACAACTCCGCGAGGCCGCGATGGACCTCATCGACCACCTTGAACGCAGTCAGGCCGCCGCTCAGGGATCCGTCGCATCGTCCACGCTCATCGCCCTTGCCCAGGACTATGACGAGGCCACTACCGACTCGCACCGCGCCCTACTCGCCTCCCACATCGCCGAGAGCATCCCCCTTGCGGAGGCCGGCACGATCCGCCGCGCCGCCGAAGCCATCAAGCTCGCCACCCCCGGCATCATCTGTCGCGCCGCCGCCGACGGCATGGAACCCAACGCCATCGCCCGCGAACTCGGCGCCACCGGCTCATACGTCCGCCGCATCCTCCGCGAAAACCCCGCTCTGGCCGCCGACGCCGCCAAGACCCGCGCCGCCGCCGACAACGAATGACCCACCGCTGGTGGCCTGGGATCTCTCGCCAGCCGGCGCCGAGGCCACCCGAGTGGGACTGTTATCGGAACCCTCACCGGATACCTCAGCTTTCGCGCGGACATGTTGCTGATGCCGGGTATCGCCCTCGCTGTCATGGCACCGATCTCGCTTGCCCTTGGTTGGATGTTCGCCGGGCGCATGCTGCGTACGCACCTCGACACCGGCCAAGCGGTGCTGGTCATTGCGAACACCGGATTCGTGGCCCCGCCCGACAGGGCGCAGCGTCTCTTCGAGCCGTTCCAGCGGCTGCAGCTAGTATCCGACAACGCTCATCACGGGCTCGGCCTGTAGATCGTCCGCGCCATCGTGGCCGCGTACTCCGTTGAGCCAAACGGTACTCAGGCCGGAGAGCGGTCCGATGGTCGAGATCACGTTCCCAGCTGCCGAAGCGAACCCCAACCCGCCGGCTGAGGCCACCCGCAGAGAAGAACGGGCGGGCGTCGTGCGCAGTCCGGCCGCAGACGATGCGACGGCGGGCATGGTCTTCCACTGGGATCACGGGACATAGGGCGGATTCAACTGGTCGTCGCAACACCTCGTGAACAGGGAGGTGTTGGATGGTGCGTCGTCAGCAGGCAGCGGACCGGGCGCTGCGTCCGAAGCTGAAGTCTCCGGGGCATCCGAAGTATCAGCGTCATGTCGAGGCGGCGTTCTGGACGGAGATCGCCAAGGGCCTTCTGCCTGAGGAGGCCGCCGCCGTCATCGGTGTGGCGCCGGCGGTCGCGACGCGCTGGTACCGCCAGTGTGGCGGCATGCGACCGTTCGATTCGAAGCCGCCCTCGGGCAGGTACCTGTCGTTTTCCGAGCGAGAGGAGATCGCGTTGCTCAGGGCACAGGGCAAGGGAGTGCGCGAGATCGCTCGAGACGTGGGTCGTAATCCGGGCACGATCTCCCGTGAGCTGCGACGCAACGCCGCGACAAGAAGTGGGAAGCTCGACTACCGGGCGTCGGTGGCGCAGTGGAAAGCAGATTTGGCTGCCCGGCGTCCCAAGACGGCGAAGTTGGTCGCCAATCCGAGGTTGCGCGCCTACGTCCAGGAGAGGCTGTCCGGCCAGATCACCACATCTGGCGGCCTGCCGATCGCGGGACCGGTGACGGGCTCGTGGACGGGCCGGAACAAGCCGCATCGCAAGGATCGTGAGTGGGTTCAGGCATGGAGTCCAGAGCAGATCGCGAACCGGATCAAGCTTGATTTCCCGGATGATGAATCCATGCGCATCAGTCACGAGGCGATCTACCAGGCCCTCTACATTCAGGGCCGCGGGGCGCTGAAACGCGAGCTCATCCTGTGTCTTCGGACCGGTCGCGCTCTGCGTGCGCCTCGGGCGCGTTCACGGCGGAAGACCTGGGCGCACGTCACGCCCGAAGCGTTGATCAGCGAGAGGCCCGCCGAGGCCGAGGACCGCGCTGTCCCCGGCCACTGGGAGGGGGATTTGATCATCGGGCTGGAGCGTTCCGCGATCGGCACCGTTGTCGAGCGGTCGACCCGGTTCACCATGCTGGTTCATCTGCCCCGCGAAGAGGGATACGGCACGATCCCTCGAACGAAGAACGGCCCCGCACTTGCCGGCTACGGAGCGATCTCCATGAAGAAGGCACTCGCCAACACGATGTCGATGCTCCCCGAGCAACTGACGCGGTCGCTGACATGGGACCGCGGCAAGGAAATGTCGGCGCACACGCAGTTCAGGGTCGAGACCGGTATCCCCGTGTTCTTCGCCGATCCGCACAGCCCATGGCAGCGAGGAACGAACGAGAACACCAACGGACTCCTGCGCCAGTATTTCCCGAAGGGCACCGACCTCTCGCGCTGGTCCGCCGAAGAAATCGAAGCCGTTGCTCACGCGCTGAACACCAGACCCCGCAAGACACTTGGTTGGAGGACCCCGGCCGAGGCATTCAACGAGCAGCTACTCTTGCTCCAACAAGCCGGTGTTGCAACGACCGGTTGAGTCCAGTTAGAGAACTCTGTGATCTTGGAAGCCTGTGCTTGTCTCGTTCCCAATGACCGTAGGACTGGGAAATCGCCGCGGCCCGGAAGCCCTACAACTCCGCCGAAGCGCTGACAGCAATCGCAGCTCATGATGTGGATGGCGTCCGAGATGACCGGCGTGAAGTCCGCGGCCTTCCTCCGGTGCGTTCAATCGATCGTGCGGGAGGGGCGTCGCATGCGCTTCCAAATCCGCCGCCACCAGTGCGCCTGCCCCGTCAGTGGCTGTAGTACCGCCTCGACTTGCGCGGCGCGATCGCGGGAGCTAGCGGCTCGTGTGGCCGCTGCCGAGACTTGCGGCAGCCACACGATGCGGTCGTTCCGGACGTAGTAGTGCGATCGACACTGCTGCTGTCCGTTTCCGACGGACGGTCGCAGGGACACAGTGCCGTCGAAGGTCAGGGCCCAGTCGTGTGGTCCGAACGGTGTGACGACCCTCGACCCGCATCCGCACGCGCACAGATGGACCGCAGTTTCGAACGGCATCGAGATGTACAGGTTACCCGGCTCGGGTTCGGCCGGGATGTACTCGGTGAACACCGGTGTCAGGGCTCGAGCTTTCACGCGGCGGCCTCCGACTTGTCCCCAGCGTCAGCACTAGTCAGGGTCGGCTCGGCACCAGGTTCGACGCGTTCGTCCTGGGTGGTAGAGGCGCCGTAGCGGCTGTAGAGCCCATTCGAGTCGACCGCGTAGACGGTGTGCAATTCACTCTCGGTGTCGGCATAGAACCCGAGGTACTTCTTGTACCGGAAGATGGCCAAGTTCGCAGTGAAGGAGTTCAACTCGGCGACCTGCAGATTGGTGTCGTACTCGGCGTCCTCTCCGGAGAAGTACGAGACCAGCCCATCTCGCTCGATGTGCTCGGTGCGACCCGGAAGAGATGCCGTGATACGCACCTGTCCGTCGATGCCGTCGGCGTCCTTGCTGACCCCGACTCCGGTATCGATGAACGGGACGCCGTTGACGGTCAGTGCCTCGATGATGACCTTCTTGTCCTGACCAGTGTCCATCGCGAGAAACACGAAGTCAGCGTCGAGTAGTTCGCCAACGTTTTTCGAGGTGATGTTCACTGGGTGAGCCTCGATGCCACGACGCATCCGCGAATACATCCGCTTGAAGTATTCGACCTTCTTCAGGCTCTTCTGCAGGTCCGCAAGGCTCGCGACACCGGGTGCCCGGAAGGCGTTGTGCGTGTGGAAAACATCACCGTCGTAAAGATGAAGCGTGTGTATCGGGGTTTTGGCAAGTAGGTCGAGCAGGTACGCGCCGGTACCCCCGAGACCGACGATCACCACCTTCTTCAGGGCGAGGTGTGCATTGACCTCGGTGATACCAGCCCTGCTGGAGAAGGTGTCGAGGTAGAGGAATACACCGTCGGCTTCGTCGGTCTCGATAGGATTGAAGGTCAGTGGGGTCGCCTCGGGGTCGATAGCCTGGGCGGGCCCGATGACCATCGCGGCGTAGTAGGTGACCTTCTCGTAGTAATCCGGATAGCTGCCGCTAGGCTTCTGGGAAAACCCGCAGTTGGCGGTGAGGTCCGGACTGGCGGACCACTTCTGAACGTCGTCGTTTACGAGCCCGTCAATGGCATTGCCATTCTTATCGTGGGGCATCCCGCCAACGAAACACATCACGTGGGTGCTGGGGGTCGTCGTGGTGTCGCCGCATAGATCCAGTGGGCAGAGGAAGGATCCCCACTGAACCTGAGCAGCGTCGTCCACGAACGGGATGTCGTCGATGACGAGGAACCCGTTGACGACCCGGACGGCGTACCCGTCCTGGACCAGGCGAGTCAGGTCGGCGCTCTTACGAACGAGTTGTGAGCCGGACATTGAAGCGCGTGCCCTTCTTCTTGACCTCCACGGACTCGCCGACGAGCAGCGTGCCATCCCCACCGTGGGGTGTGATGGCGTTGCTATAGGTGACGGTGAACATTGCTTGCGGGTCGTGACCGGGGTACGCGAGCTGCCCGAGTCTGTCGTAGGTCACGGTGTCGTGGTCGAGGGTGACCCGCGTGCCGTTGATGATCACCTCGAACTCCCTGTCCTTCTTGTTGTCGTCCTGCCCATGAGCGGATGCCACAGCCATGACAGTCCCCTTTCGTCATGCCCTCCGCTGGTCGGTGGGCATGACGCGAGTGTAACATAGACGTGATCACCCCATGGGTGAAGGCCTTCATGTGAGTAGCATCTAGCCGCTGTCAACGACCGTGGGCTTCGGTGGGGCCTGTAACATCCGCACGGGGCAGGCCGGCACGTCGTCAGCCAATAGGTGATGGAGAGTGGACACGTGGACCGGGAGTACATGGATGAGGAGTTGCATCGCCTCGCCACGGACCCCGGATTCCGGCCGGACGGCTGGAGCGCGCAGGAGGTCTCGGACTTTCGCGTCCTCGTTCAGTGCACGCGGGCAGCGCGGCTCGACACCGACCTGCGGAACTCGCGCATGCTGCGCATCCAGCCCGGTGACCGCCACGACCTGAGCAAGGCGCGAGCAACGTTGAGTTCCGGCCGCGTTATCAACCTGACGTTCAAGAGCACAGAGAGCCACAGCGCCGTGACTTTCGAGCTATTGACTCCAGAGATGGAAACCTTGCGATGAGCAACCCTCCACACGACCCGCTGCCAATTGCCCAGGTGCCGGTTGGCGAACTCCTCGGGAGGGAACTTGAGGCCAGAGACTGGTCTCAGGCGGATTTCGCTGCGGTTCTGGATCGCCCGACTCAGTTCGTCTCCGAGATCATCACCGGAAAGAAGGAGATCACCAGGGAATCGGCGGCGCAGATCGGCGCCGCCCTTGGCCATACAGCCGAGTACTGGCTTAACCTTCAGGACCAGTACCTGCTCGCCGAGCAGTCCAAGAACAAGAACACCCAGGTCAAGCTGGATGAGGTGCGTCGACGTGCCCGCCTAAACGACAAGGGCCCGATCCAGCTGTTGATGAAGCGCGGCTTCCTCACCGGCACGACCTTGGATGCCCTCGAGGCCGAGGTGAAGGAACTGTTCGAACTGGATTCCCTGGATGACGAGCCCAGATTCGCAGCGGCGGCGAGGCGCACAAACCGTAGCGGCGACATCAGCTCACTACAGCGAACATGGGTTGCGTGCATCAGGAGGGAAGCCCGCAAGTTTCCGCCGCAGGATAGATACTCCGCGAAACGCCTGAGGAAGCTTGCGGGTGCCCTTTCACGGACACTCAAGTCTGCCGCCGACTTCGAGGATCTACCCAACCAGTTGAGGGCGGTTGGTGTGCGCCTAGTATATGTCGAATCGCTTCCGGGCGCCAAGATCGACGGGTGCGCGATGCTGGTCGATGGGTATCCGGTCATTGGCTTGTCAGGTCGCGGCAAAAGGCTCGACAAGGTCCTATTCACCGTGTTGCACGAGATCGCGCACATCCTGCTTGACCACGTCGACTCCGAGCACCTCATCGTCGAAGGACTCGATGACGTTCAAAGCAACGAAACGGGGTGGGAGAAGGACGCAGACAGTGAGGCCACGCAATGGGTGTTTCCACACGGAATGCCGGACGTCCCAGCCCGCATCGGCGCACATTGGGTCAATCAGACGGCCGCTGAACTTGGAGTGGCACGCATCGTCATCGTCGGCCACCTTCAGCACCGCCGTCGCCTTGACTGGAGGACAACACTGGCGAAGAACGCTCCTTCGGTAAGCGGCGCTCTCGAGGCGTGGGAGTAGCTAACTAGTGGGGCCCTGCCATTATTCGAGGACCCTCTGCTCGTCAAGGAAGCGATCAGAGCGCTCACGATTGGTTGGCCTGTGCTGCCCTGTGTTACGTCGTCCGAAGGCATCCGGCCACCGGCTGGCCACCGGAGGTGGCCATGCGTCGACGCAAGGGCATTGTCAGCACCCCACAGGGGCGTAGTCGCGCCGGCGTTGCTGCCGACTGGAGGACCCCTAAAAACTCTCCTTCATCCCAGCGGCAGCGCCAGTTCCGTGAGCCTGACTTAGCTAGGAGAGCGCCCCCACGGCTCACCGGCTTCTACCAGAGCGGATGAGGTGATCGGCAAAGGCGAGGTCGCCGCGGAAAGCCAGGATCTCGTCGTCGATGCCGACGAACAGCTCGCCCTCGGCGGAGACGTCCAAGACGCGGATCGGTCGATCCAGCAGCAGGATCTCCTTGCTGTCGCCGCGTCCCGGGTACCACAGTCGTACCGTCCCGTCGGTTCCCCCTGTGAAGACCATGAGATCGTTTGCGCTCTGCCGGGTGCTCACGGCGGTCACCCGTCCGTTGTGCGCCCTTCTCTCGTCCGCAACGAGGTGCCGGTTGATGACGTCTTCGATGATCAAGGTTCCCTCCGGGGTACCCAACGCCACCACTAGGCGGCCGTGCAGTGTGCCCTCCGCGGAGATGACCCCGTCCGGTGCGAACCGGGGGAAAGCCTCCGCGAACCAGTGCCCCGCGTCGATCAGTCGCGGCGCCTGGGGGTCCCAGATGGAGCGGGTTCCGTTGGAGTCTTCCAGGAGCGCCACCGTACGACCTGCCAGGTCGTATCTGCGCGCCGCCACGAATACGCCCGGGTGGGGGGACAGCCGCTCCTCGCGCTCTCCTGTTGAGCCGTTGAGGACCGCGTGGCGGTCGCCGTCGTCGGACAGGACGAGCAGCGCGCTCCGATTTCCGGCCGGCAGAGCGATGATCCGGCCGGGAGACACCGGGCCCCGCGCCGTCCACCACGGCTGCCAGGGCAGGCTGGGCTCGTGACGCGGCGTGGCAAGCCGGTGTGCGAGCTCGCTGAGGCCGGTCCGGACCGCGGTGAGACTCGCGGCGAATCGCCGGTGTTCCAAGGCAGGCCGGCGGTCCAGCAGTGAAGCGAGCAGGGGAGCCGGGAAGGGCGCCGTGAGGTGGCCGTCCCGCAGTACATCGTGGACCGCCGGGGGATCGGCCCGGAGCAGGAACTCGGGATCGTCCAGCACCTCTTGGGCCCGCTCGGCGGCGACGGCCAGGGCGGCGCCGTGCCGGAGCAGGTAGGGCTCGGCCAGCGACCAGTCCCGGGCCTCGCGGGGGCCCAACGGCGCCAGCAACGGGTCCAGCAGATCGCGGCGCCAGGTGTGATGGCCGGTGGAGCGGGTGAAGCCGCCCAGCAGATGGTCGCCGATCGACTGGTGGAAGAGCCGGTACAGCGTCGTGCCGTCGGAGTCGGTGACCGTACGCAGGTAGAAGCGCCCCGCCGTCAGGGTGTCCCGGATCTCCTGCTCCGAGGCGACCGGCCCGGCGTCGCCGTTCTCGATGAACAGATGGGCGATCCGGGTCAGGACCGATGCCGGCATGCCCAGGCCCCGGGCGGATCCGAGCGCGGTGAGAACAGGACGGAGCCAGAACCGCCCCGGCTGGGAGCGCAGGTCGAGTTCGAGCACCCCGATCGGATCGCGGGGAGCCTGCCGGGCGGCTTCGGCGGCTTCCTCCCAGTCCATCACCGGCATGCCGGCGTGGGAGACGATGAAGTAGCGGGTGCAGAGACCGGCGACGAGAAAGCCGCCCCATCCGCGCGAGCCGGGGCCGGTCAGTGCGGCGGCGAGCTCATCGGCAAACGCCGCGACGACCGACCCCCGTGACCGGTACTCCCGTACGGTGCGCAGGATTCCGGTCACATAACTGCGCAGGTCCGCTGCCAGGACGCTCGGCGGTACGGCGTCCAGGTCGATGAGCAGCCCGCGGCGCAGCGCCTCGTCCAGTAAGGGGCGGAACTCGGCGTAGTTCCGAGTGGCCACGAGCACGCGCGCCGCGGGCCCGCCGCCCGGGCGACGCTGCTGTGCCAGGGGGAGCAGGAGCTCTTCCATGACGTCGACGCCCTGGACCATTTCGTCCAGCGCGTCGATCACGATGACCGGTGGTCCAACGAGATGCCTCAGTGCGTCGACCAGTTCCGCCGGGGACCGTGCGGGCAGGTCGAGTTGGTGGGCGATGGACCCGCAGATCTCGGACAGGTCCCGCTGACGCGCGTGCACTGCCGCGAAGCCCCGGACGGCCTCGCGCGGCGCGTTCGCGGCGCGCGACCACAGTTCCCGGCTCGCCTCGCGCAGCCGGGGATGAGCGGCGCAGACCAGGAGTCCGAGCAAGGCTGATTTGCCAGCGCCCGGTGAGCCCGTGACCACGGCGAGGCTCTCGTCCGCGTCGCCGTGGTCGAGCCATGCCGTCAGGGCTCGCAGTTCCCTGTCCCGCCCGGCGAACTGGCCGACCACACCGTGTCCGTACTCGGCGACCGCTGAGCTTCCGGAGGCGCGTTCCATGAAGTGCGAGGGGTCGAACCCTTCGTCGGCCCCCTCCAGGAACGGCAGCACCGCGGGATCGAGGGTCGGGCGCAGCCGCCCGCGCGACTGGCCGCCGGCGTAGGCGGGATTGGGAAAGAAGGGCGGGTCGTCGAGTTCGAAGGACGGGTCATGGGCCGATGTCCAGATACTCGCTGGCGACGATCCCGCGCCGGCGATCTGCCGCCGGATCTCGCGGGCGACCGTCGGCAGCGGCACGCTGGCCATGCTTGGGTCGATGCCCAGGTCACCGGCGCGCAGGCGACGCAGGACCGCGGCGGCGGCCCTGCTGAGGGCTCCGTCGATCTGCGGGTGGTCCCGTCCGTCGGTCGCGATCAGCCATGTCCTCGGCGAGGTGTCCGGTATCCGTGGCCTGTCCGGCAGCCGATCACCGGCCTGGCACGCGTCGAGGAAGAACAGCGTGGCCGGGGCATCCGGTCGGCGCTGGATCCGGCGCAGCCAGCCCTCGCCGCCGCGGCCGTCGGGGTCCGCCGGCCCGGAGGCCGACTCGGAGCGCGGCTCGGAGGTCCCGTGCCCGACGAGGTGCACCACGCAGACGTCGTCGGGATGCCGACGCACGAGGAAGTCCTCGACGCGGCGGCCGACTTCCCCGGACGGGGTCTCGAAGGAGGTGGTGCACGAGTAGCCGACCGACTCCAGGGCCTCGGCGAGTTCCCGTACCCGCGCTGCGGCCAAAGGCAGCGGCGGCCCCTTGCGTGAACGCCATGCGCCGGAGTCAGGATCGGACGGCACGTCGTGGCCGCCCACAGCGATGCACAAAGCCACGCGCCTGACCGGCGAGTTCAACGGCAGACCTCCGCTCCGTCCTGCTGACGACCCCAGCGTAGACCCAGGTCTCTCGCGTCGGCCTCGCTTCGCAGGGCATTCCAGTAGCCTGGCCCGAACAGCGTGGACATCGGACGATCGCCGAGGATGTTCGGATGCCGGACGGCCCCCAGGAACCCCGGGAATACCTGGGAAAGGCGATAAGCCTGGCCGTCTACGAGTTCGGCGCCGGTTTTCGCGGATTGCCTTTCCATGACGAGACGTCGGCACTGCGTTCCGCCCTTGAGTCAGCCGGCTACGACCTTGAGGTCCATGACGGGTTGAGCGCCGCGGAACTCGGCACCGCTGTACGGGACTTCCTCAAGGCCCCCGGCCCGCAGGCGCGGATTGTGCACGTCCTCACGCACAGTGCGCGTCCGCAGCCCGACGAGCAGCTGCATGCGGTGGGTTGCGACGGCAGGTACACCGAGGAGACCAATGTCCTGCGCTGGCTCTCCCTCGTCGACACGTACACCGACGAACCGCCGTACACCCTGTTCCTGCTCGACCTGTGCAACGCGGGCCAGGCGGCCTGGCCGGACTGGATCGGCAACGCGGTCGCCGAGCACCGCGCGTGGGTCATCGCGGCCACCCACGAGCAGGATGCCGCGTACAACGCCCGGCTGACCGGAGCACTGGCCGAGATCCTCGGCGGCCTCAGCGCGGAGCCTCCGTCGCTCGACCTGGACACGCGGTCTCCGTACGTTCCCTTCGACGTACTGGTCGCCTCCACGCGTGCGCTGGTCGACGTGTTCGGAAACGGACCGGGCGCGCTGCCGCAGCGGGTCACCGCCACTCCGTACGACGGCAGTTACCCGCCGCTGCCGTTCTTCCGCAATCCACGGGCACCGGTCGCCGCCGTCCAGCTGGACGAGATCCTGGACATCGGCCACTGGCAACGGGCGTCCACCGGACGCCTGTCGGCCTGGCCGCACAAACGCGGTGTCGGCTTCACCGGGAGAGCGCGTGAACTCGGGGAGCTCGTCGGCTGGCTGGACGCCACACTCGACGCCGACGCGCAGGTCGGCTGGCTCTACCTCGTCACCGGGCGACGCGGCTCGGGCAAGTCCGCGCTCCTCGGTATTCTCGTCTGCGCCACCCACGAGGACTTCGGGAACGGTGACGACCAGATCTGGCTGTCGGCGTTCGGGGCCCGGGCACCTTCGCGGCACCCCCGCGGCCGGTTCGCCGTCGCGCATGTCCGAAGGCGCGGCCTGATGGCCGTACTGCGGTCGCTGGCCCGGCAGTTGAGGCTCGACGGTCAGCTGGAGGAGGACCAGAGCGAGGCTTCCATGGCGCGGAGCCTGCGTGACGCCATCGCTATGCGGCCGGACCCGCCGGTGATCGTCATGGACGCCGTGGACGAGGGCGACGACCCGGTGGCGTTCATCGATGAGCTCATCCGGCCGCTGGCGGCGCCCCGCCCGGACGGCAGACCCCTGGCCTACTGCCTGATCGGCATCCGCGACGAGGAGTACGCCGAGTATCTCCGGCCGCTGGCCCGTGAGTTGGACCAGTACGTCGATCTGGAATCGATAGCCGCCGACACCCTGCGCAAGGACGTGTCGGACTACGTGGCGACGCTCGTGCGCATGGACAATGCTTACGCCGGCGGCCGGTTCACCACCGCCCGACCGGACTTCGCCGCCGGCGTGGCCTCGTCCCTGACCGACAGGGCGCCCGACCGGCGCGGCGGCGAGTTCCTGATCGCCGGGCTCTACACCCATCATGTGCTGTCCCTGGCATGGCCCGCCTTCGAACAGGCGACCGCCCGGGAGCGCGGCGCCCAGGTGCCGCGCGATCTGTCGGGCGTGCTGGAGATGGATCTGGGCTCGCGGGCCGCCGTACGGCCCTGGCGGCGTCCGCTGCTGGCGGCGCTCGCCCACACCTACGGGGCGGGCATGCCGGCGGAGGTCGTACGGACCGTCGCCGGGCTGTGGGGTCCGGCCGGGCCGCCGCCGGAACCCGGCGAAGTCCGCGAGATGCTCGACGGCGAGGGTTTCTACCTGCGCGTTTCCGCCGACACCGACGGCACGGTCCTTTACCGGCTCTACAACCAGGGACTCGACGAGCACCTCAAGGGCCGCCCGGGTGATGGGGACCGGGAGACGCGGCCCGGGAGCCTGCTCGACGCCATACTCCGCTCGGCGCACACGACCGTCCTTGCGCGTCCGCAGTGGTCCGAGGCGGGCCCGTACGTTCGCCGGCATGCCGCCCAGCACGCCGACGACGAGGGAAGGCTGCCGGAACTCCTGGCCGACCCCGGGTTCCTCATCCATGTCGACGTCGACCTCCTCAACCCGCTGCTGGCACGCCAGGAGACCCGGCCCAGCGGACCCGAGGCACTGCTGCTCCGGATGGCGCCGGCCCGGCTGCGGGATCTGTCCTTCGGCGACCGACGGCAGTTACTCGGGCTGGAGGCGATGCGCTGGGGACAGGCCGTGTTGTCCCGGGACCTGATCGACACGCCCGCTCGCGGCGCCCCGAAGGCGGCCGCGGCACCTCTGTGGTCCAGCGGCTCGAATCTCGACGCCCGGCAGGTCTACCTCTTCACGGAACACAAGGAAGCCGTCAACACGGTGATCGTCGCCGACCTCGGGGACCGGCGCGTCACGGTCTCCGCCGGAGCGGACGGCACCATCCGGCTGGCGGACCTGCACGACGGACGCCCGCTCGGTGAACCCATGGTCGGCCACACCGCCGAGATCACCGCCATGGCGGCGTGCACGCTGCTGGATCAGCCGGTCCTGCTGACCGGCTCGGCCGACCAGACGGTCCGGATGTGGGATCTGCGGACCCTCCAGCCGCTGGGCGAGCCGTTCGTGGGCCACACGGACATGGTGACCGCCCTGACCACCTGTGTGATCGACAGGGAACTCCGGCTCGTCACGGGGTCCGCCGACACCACCGTCCGGGTCTGGGATCTGCGGACCCGTCAGCCGCTGGGTGAGCCTCTCACCGGCCACACCGACACGGTGACCGCCCTGGCCGTCGGCACCATCGGCAGGAAGTCCAGGTTGATCAGCGGATCGGCCGACCGGACCGTGCGGATATGGGATCCGGCGGACCACCGCCCCACGGGTGAGCCTCTCGTGGGCCATACCGACACGGTGACGGCCCTGGCGGTCTGCGCGGTGACGGGCAAGCCGCGGCTGATCACCGGATCGGCGGACCGGACCGTACGCATGTGGGATCTGGCGAGCAGGCGGCCCGTAGGGGGTCCGCGCCGGGGGCATGCCGATACGGTCACTGCCCTCATCGCCCTTAGGCTCGCGGGCAAGCTGACCGTGTTCAGCGCGGACGCCACCGGACAGATCCGGCGGTGGCCGGTGCGAGGCTTCCCCGCGAGCGGCGCCGTCCTACGGGGTCACGCCGGTGCGGTCACTGCCATGGGCTGTGACCAAGCGGAGGATCCCACGATGTTCGTCACGGCCGGCTCGGACGGCACTGTGCGGGGCTGGGATCTCACGACGCCGGCGGACGTGGCCGCCCCGCCACCCGGTCACAGCGGCCCGGTGCGCCAGTTGGGGTGCTTCGCGTTCGGCGACCGCCGGGTGGGCATCAGCGCAGCCAGCGACCGGACCGTCAGGTTCTGGGAGTTGGGCGACGGCAGCCCGGTCGAGGACCTTCCGGCGATCACCGTCGCCTCCGGCCCCACCTCCGTCGGCTGCTCGCCGGACGGCCGCCTTCTGGTGGTCGGCACACAGAACGGCTCGGTGCTCGTGCACCGCCTCGACGGCCCCTCACTGGTCTTCCCACCGCCGAGCCGAGCCGGGGTCGTCACAGCTGTCGCCTGTACGACGGTCGACGGTGTGTCGTACGCCGTCACCACCCATCAGGAGGGCACGGCGCAGATATGGAATCTGGACGCGATGGAGCTGGTGGGCAGCCTGTCCGGCCACACCGCGGCCATCACATCGGTCACCTGCACCGTCCTCCGCGGGGTACCCACCGCCGTCACCACCGGCTACGACCGCACCGTCCGGCTCTGGGACCTGCTGACCGGTAAGGAGTCCGGCCGCCTCACCGGCCACACCGCGGCCATCACGTCGGTCGCCTGCATCATCATCGGCGGCGTCCCCAACGCTGTGACCGCCGGCGCCGACGGGACCGTCCGGTTGTGGGACCTGCTGACGGGTGAGGAGTCCGGCTGCCTGACCGGCCACACCGACACCGTCACGTCGGTCGTCTGCACCGTCCTCGACTCTGTCCCCACCGCTCTGACGACCAGTTGGGACCGTACGGCGCGATTGTGGGATCTCACCACCGGCCGCCAAGTAGTCCGACTCGTCTTCCCCGAGATCGTTCAGAGCGGCTCGTGGCTCCCTGGGGAACGGCTTCTGGTGGGATTCGGCATGGATGTGGCCGCTTTCTACGTCGGCGGTCTGTACGACGACGACGACGAGGACTGACCCGACCGGCTCCATAGGCGGCCGCTTCGCAGGCGAAGGCGCTTCGGTAACGGCGAGGCGGTTCAGGGCAGATACGTCTGGAGGACCTCGGCGAACTTGCGGCACCCCAGGTAGTTCTTCACGGAGTGCGGGTTGGCGACGTTGAGCGACACCTGGATGTCCTCGTCCAGCCCATCGAACCTCTCCGTCAGGCGTCCGGCGGGCAGTGCCACGGGGTCACCGATCTCCGCGAGGTTGACCCATGTGCCGACGCCCGGCGGTCGGATACCTCTCGCGCCCGGCTTCGGGTCGAGACGCTCGAAGACCACCCGCGGCACACCCAGTGGGCTGCCCAGCGTCACCAGCAGCTCGATCCCCTTCCCCAGATCCGAGTCCGCGCAGAGCGCCTCGTACACCACCACGCTGCCCAGGGAGTGCGCCAGCAACGTCCGCGGCCGGTGGCGGCGGATCGCCTCGGCGACCCGCCGCCGTGCATTTTCCCTCCGCTCTCCGTGGTCCGGTCCGAAATAGCTCGCAAGATCGCCGGAAAGGCGCGAAAGAATTCCGCAGAGCTGCTCTCCATAATGATTGACAACGAATGCGGCGGGCTTGCCCACAGCCCATTTGTGCGCGGCGTTCTGCGAAAACTGCTCCGCACCGAATCGCTCCCGGCTGATCTCCTCGACCCATGTGACGAAGAGTTCCTGTCCCAGCGAGCCGAGGTGCTCCGGGTCTTCGGGGCCCATCGCGACGTCCCCCGCGAGACAGTCGGCGTAGTAGCCGATCGACACCGCACCGGGCGGCTGTCGTGTGGGCGTGTACTTCGCCACGCCCCTGTCGATCCAGGCCGTCCAGTCCACGCCCATGGCGTCCGCAGCCGCAGCGGGATCCTCACCTGCCCGCCGGAAGTACGCGATCTTGGATATTCCGTGCACCCCGAGAACTGACATCACTGCCCCCTGAACGACCGTCCGCTACCGAATTGTCAGCGTATCGGTCATCGTGGCCTAGCCCCGGCCCGAACTCCTGATCCGCTGTGTCCTGCGGTCGTTCGGCCACAGCGCCGCCCCTTGGACTCAGAGAGTCACGCTAGGTGCCTTGTCGGAACTCAACAACACCTCAGCCTTACGCAGCCTGAGTTCCGGCAGCACCGTTGCACGCTTCCTGCACAGATGGCCACCGGATGGCCACCGGGCCCAGCCTTCGGAGCGATGACTAGAAGGCGCATAGCCATAAAGCCGCAGGTCAGAGTAACTACGCCGAGAAATGGCTACCGTCGGCCAACCGGAGAGCTACGCATTACGATGCGTAGACTACACGTGTCCGATTAGCCCGAATTCCATGGTCATCCGAAACAAGAAACCCCAGGTCAGAGGCCCGACCTGGGGTTTACCGTGGAGCCGCCTTCGGGATTCGAACCCGAGACCTGATTCCGTTGGCGAAGTAGCTGAGTGTGGTTGTGGGACATTGGTGACGCTCGCCCACTAGGGGTGGGTGTGGCCTGTGTTGGGGGCGGACTGTGTTGCGGCCGGTGGGTGTGGGGGAGATTCCGGAGGACACGGCTTCGTTGGCTCGGCGGGTGCATCCTCGGGGGACCGATGAGATGCGGGTCCGGGATGCTTTGGGTCCGCTGTTCACTGATGAGGACTTCACGTCGGGCGAGTTCGAGGGCATGTACTCCTCGCTCGGGCAGCCGGGTCTGTCACCGGCGTTCCTCCTGGTCGTGACCATCCTGCAGTTCCGGCACAACCTCGCCGACCGTGAGGTTGCCCAGGCCGTCGCAGACCGTATCTCCTGGAAATACGCGCTCGGCCTCGGGCTGGACTACGCGGGTTTCGACTTCTCCGCCCTGTCGGAGTTCCGCTCCCGCCTGGCGCAGGAGGGCCGGGCCGACCGGCTGCTGAGCCTGATGGTGGAACGCCTCAAAGAGGCCGGGCTGGTCAAGGCCGGCGGGCGCCAGCGCACCGACTCCACGCATGTCATCGCCTGCGTGCGGCGGCTGAACCGGATCGAGAGCCTGGGCGAGGGACTGCGGGCGGCACTGGAGGAGATCGCTCGGACCAGCCCCGGCTTCATCGTCCCGCTGCTCCGGCCGGGCTGGGACGAACGCTACGGCCGCAAGGTCGAGACCAGCCGTCTGCTGCGCCGCAAGAACGCCTCCGCCGACAAGCTGGTCGAACGGATCGGCGTGGACGGCCTGTCGTTACTGGACGCCATCGACGCCGATCCCACCGCGGCCTGGATGAACCAGTTGCCGCAGGTCACCTTCCTGCGGACGCTGTGGGACCAGCACTTCCAGCGCACCGCCGCAGGGCGTCTGCGCTACAAGGACGTCAAGGAACTGCCTCCGGCCTCGGAGCGGCTGCACTCGCCCTATGACCCTGATGCCCCCTACAGCACCAAGGGCGACACGGAATGGGTGGGCTCCAAGGCGCATCTGAGCGAGTCCTGTGACGAGGACCTCCCGCATCTGGTCACCGATGTCCACACCACCGGCGCGACCGATCCGGACGTCACCACCACCACCGTGATCCAGGACCGGCTCATCGCGCGGGGCCTGGCGCCGGGCGAGCACCTGATGGATGCCGGGTATCCCAGCGCGGAGGCCATCGCCGCCTCCGCCCAGCGTGGAATCTCCCTGATCGCGCCGGTCATTGTCAGCACCGGCCGCAACGCCCGCGCCGGCACCTTCACCCCCGCCGACTTCACCGTCGACTGGGACGCCGGTACCGCCCGCTGCCCGGCCGGTGCACTCAGCCGTTCCATGAAAGAGGATGACCGTGGCCTGATCAGGTTCGCGTTCTCCCGGAACGACTGCGGCCCCTGCCCGGTCCGTGACCGGTGTACCCGGTCCAAGAACGGCGCTGCCCGCAACATCGCCGTCCATCCGCAGCCGGTGCACGAGGCGAGGACGCGTGCTCTCCAGGCCCAGGGCACCGATGAATGGCTGGCCACCTACAACGCCCGGGCCGGGATCGAAGGCACCATCTCCCAGGCCGTCCGGGGCCCTGGCCTGCGACGTTCCCGCTACCGGGGTCTCCCCAAGGTCCATCTGCAAAACGTCCTGACCGGCCTGGCACTCAACCTCACGCGCCTCGGCGCCTACTTCAACCCCACCGCCACCCCCACGACGCGTCCCAGCAGAATCCGCGAACTATGCACCGCTTACGACCTCACCGCGGCCTGACCTCAACCAGCCGACTTCGCCAACGGAATCAGGTCTCGGGTTCGAATCCCGAAGGCGGCTCACCAAAACCCCTAGTGTGAAAGCGCGCAAGACCTGAGCGACTGACGGCGACGGAGCCGCCCCGCTTCCCACCCCACGACGAGAGGGGCAGCACCCCCAAAGGTGCCCCTTCGTCGCGTCACCCCCGTCCCGAGGGCGTTGGCGACAGCTTCCAGCCCAAGGACATTCGCCGCCTCGACCAGTTACGACATCGTGCGGCTCGATCAGCTCGTTCGCCAACTCGGCTGCGTCCGAGCCTGTGAGAACGCGGTGGATCACAAGGCTCGGGTCCGATTGCGGTGCTTCGCCCAGTGCGTCCGCGCCTTCTCCACCAACGATGATCAGGTGGAACAGTCCGGTCTTGGCGGCGACTTTGCCGACCTGCTGATGCCAGTACAAGGCTTCTGGTCCCAGTTCCGCCATGCGTTCGAGGACCGCCAGCCTTCGACGACCTACGCCGATGTCGGCCAGCCACTTCTTGCCCCAGTCCGGGATGCCGCCCATGCCGGCCACGACGTCGACGGGTAGCTGCTCGGACCACCCCCGCCTGCGCGGGGAGAACCCGACCGCGACCGACAAGTCCATCAGGACCTGCGGACCACCCCCCCTGCGCGGGCAGAACGCCGCCGGCGGGTGACGGCGCTGATGCCTCGTCGGACCACCCCCGCCTGCGCGGGGAGAACGTGAGCAGGGTCGCAAACCGGGATCAAATCCGCGGGCCACCCCCGCCTGCGCGGGGAGAACCGCCGCACGCGGCCGCCGCCGCTGCCCAGCTTCGGACCACCCCCGCCTGCGCGGGGAGAACGTAACGGCGCCCCGGCCATACGGGGCGCCGTGCGGACCACCCCCGCCTGCGCGGGGAGAACCCCTCTACCACCTGCGGGTTTAGAGAGGGTTTGCAATCCCTTGACTCGGCAACCGCAGGCTCATGAGATGAGTCTGGCAGAAGCCGGAGCACAGACGTTGAGGGGGCAGTACGGAGAGGGCCTGAGGGGTGTGCGCGGTGTTGCTGTTGCCACTGAATGACCGTCAAGTCTCCAGCCCCGAAGCGGCTCCCGCGGAAGGCTCGGGCTCGCTGGAGCGTCGTGTCAGGGACGGTGCCAGCGCCCGCTTTCGCCAAGGACTTTTTCGGGGACTTTCAGCTCTGTCGGAGGGACTTCGGAGGGACTTTTTGCTGTACAAGCCTGGAAGGCTCCGACAGAGCTGAAAGACGAGAAGTCACAGGTCAGGGCCGAGGGATCAGCACGTCGATGACGTTGACCGCGAGGCCGCCGCGGGCGGTCTCCTTGTTTGACCTTCAAGGGGTTGCGGCGAACGGGGAGCAGCGGCAGTGGTCTTTGCGCGAGCGGAGGTTGCCCGTCATGCGTAGAAGCGGTCGACGGTTGGCGCTGGTGCTCTCTGGGCGAGTGGAGGCGGTCCAGCGATTGTTCCGGGAAAGGCCCGGCGTGGCTTTGTGCGAGTGTGCGACCTTCAGTCCCCCTGACAGTCGGCTGTGCGCCGGGTGCTCGGTGGCAACCAGTAGTTGGTGACCGTCATCCTTGCGGATCGGCGGCCCTTTACCGGGATTCGGCGGCCCGTCCAAATCCGCGGTGAACAGGCACGGTTCTGGCCATCCGGGCGGATCTGCTTGGCGCGGGTCGACGAAGTAAGGGAGCTGCTCATGCCGACGGCGCAGTTTACGGACGCCAAAGAGACGGCCGAGTACTTGAACATGTCGGTCCAGTGGGTGTATCGCGAGGCGCCGCGGGTGGGGTTGGTGCCGTACAAGTTCGGGAGGGGGATGAATGCGAAGATCCAGTTCAAGGTTTCCGAGGTACAGGCATGGGCCAGGCAGCGGCGGACTGCCGGCTGATCTCGTGGTGCCGACGGGCCCTCTTGCCTTGACTGGGGCAGGAGGGCCCGCCCTTGGTCATGCAGCCAGGCCGAGGTCCAGGATCTTGGCGGCCTTGTTGATCGAGCCGGGCATCAGGCGGCGGTAGATCCTGAAGGTGATGTCGAGGCTCCGGTGGCCCATCCACTCGGCGACGTCGGTGATGGGTATGCCGTGGGAGAGGCAGTTCGAGGCGAAGAAGTGGCGGAAGCCGTAGAGGGTCATGCCGTCAGGAACCTCTACGGCTCCGGACTTCTTGATGCGCTGCCACTGGTTGGACAGGCAATAGTACGGATACGGCTGGCCGGAGTCGCGCGGGTGGGGCAGCAGGTACCCGTCCACGGTGCCGTGGGTGTCCGCGTACTGCTGGATGGATTTGCGGACCCTGGCGGGCAGGGGGACGTCCCGGTACTCGCCCGTCTTGCGGTGCTTGAGCCTGGCGTAGGTGTTGGTGGTCTGGTTGACCTGCTCGCGGACGCGGTAGGTGTCGTCGGCGACGATGTTGTCGATGTGGACCGCGGCTGCTTCGCCGTTGCGCAGGCCGCAGCCGCTCATGAGCTCGGCGATCAGGCCGAAGGCGTCATCGCCTACCGTTCGCAGGCCATCGAGCTGGGCCAGGGACGGGATCACCGCACGGCTCGGGTCGTATTGCGGGGGCTGGACACCATCCAGTGGGCTGTCGTCGTAAAGGCCGAGCCGGTGGGCGTCGAGAAGGATCGCCTTGAGCTTGTCGAAGGCGTTGGACTGCGTCGCCAGACCGACGCCGCTTCGCTCCATGGACTGGATGAAGGCGTCGACGACTTTGTGGTCGAAGCTGCTCATCCGGCGGCTTGCGAACGCGGGCAGCAGGTGGTGTTTGAGGAGGGAGTCCAGGTGCCGCAGTGAGCCGTCGGCGAGGTGGCGCTGACCAGCCCGCCACTCGGCCGCGAAGTCGGCGAACTGCATGGGGCCGTACTTGCGGATACGTTCTGCCTTGCTCCGGTTGTGGGTCTGGGACTTCTTGGCGCGGAAGATGTCGGTGAGCCGCTCGATGGCAGCGTCCTGGCTGGTGAAGCCGGATTCCTCGACCTGTTTGCCGGAGGCGTCGCGGCACCTGATCTTGTAGGTGTGGGGGCACTTCGACCAGCGCGAGGCGGGGTGCTCGCACTCCTTGAAGAATGCGCCCATTCCATGGGGCAGTGCCTTGGTGGCCATCCCTGTTCGACTCCTCGGCGTCCAGTGCTGACGTTTTGCTGACCGCCGAGGGTGGTTCACCCTCCTGAGCTGGGAAGAGTCCCCAACTGTGTGGTATGTGGTGGAACTTCGTCGGCCGCACGGGCGACGAGATCGCCCAGGCCCGCACCGAATGGCAGGACGGCACCCGCTTCGGCGAAGTCCACGGCTACGCCGCCCCCCGCCCCCCGCCTCCCGGCCCCCGACCTCCCCCCGACCCCGCTCAAGCCCCGGGGACGTGTGCGCTGACCTGGTAAGTCCCGCCGGGCAGGCGACTGCCGAGACGTACCCTGACGGACGACCTCACCCTCCAACGGACATCGTGCCGTGGGTGCGCGGACGAACCCTGCCGGCCTGATTCGTGTGCACCGACACTTCGCGTGTGAGACCGGCTGTGGCTACCTGTGCCAGAACCAATGCTGACTTAGCCTCGGGCTTTCATGAAGCGGGTTGTCCGATGGGTGGTCAGGCAAGCGAAAAGTGCCTCTGACCAGCAAGAACGAGGATTGTGGAGGTCCTTGTTCCTGCCACCGCCGGAGGCACTTCCCAGGTGAAGAAGGGTATCGGGTCCTGTCCCCGCGTCCGCGTTGAGGGCGGTGGCCGGGCGGTGGTGTCCCAGGCCGGGGCCGTGCTCCTGGTCGAGACAGTCCGCAGGGCAGGGCTTGACCAGGCGATATCGGCGGCGCTGACGCCGTGGCGACGCCCGAGGGCGGTGCACGATCCTGGCAAGATCCTGCTGGACGTGGCCCTGGCGGTCGCTATGGGCGGGGACTGCCTTGCGGATGTCGGAGCGCTGCGGGCAGAACCGGCCGTGTTCGGCCCGGTGGCCTCCGACCCGACCGTCTCCCGACTCATCGACACCCTCGCCGCGGCCGGGCCGAAGGCCCTGTCCGCGATAAGAGCCGCGCGCGCTCAAGCGCGTGAGCACGTCTGGAACGTGGCCAAGAGTGCGGCCCCGGATGCCGCAGGACAAGTGATCGTGGACCTGGACGGGGTGCTCGTGCCGGCGCACTCCGACAAGCAGGACGCCACCGCGACCTGGAAGAAGACCTTCGGCCACCACCCTTTGACGGGGTTCGTCGACCACGGCGGTGGCGGCAGCGGGGAGCCGGTGGCCGGCCTGCTGCGGCCGGGCAACGCCGGCTCCAACACCGCCGCCGACCACATCACCACGACCCGACTCGCCCTGGCCCAGCTGCCGAAGAAGTACCGGCGTGGACGCGAGACGCTGATCCGTACCGACTCTGCAGGCGGCACCCACGAGTTCGTTGCCTGGCTCGCCCGGCGGGGCCGGTGGCTGTCCTACTCGGTAGGCATGACCGTCACCGCCGCTGTCCACCAGGCCGTCCTCAAGGTTCCGCCCGCCGCGTGGACGGTGGCCGTCGAGCCGGGCGGCGAGATCCGCGACGGAGCCTGGATCGCCGAACTCACCGGCGACTGCCTCAAGGGCTGGCCGAAGGGAGTGCGGCTGATCGTCCGCAAGGAACGCCCGCACCCCGGCGCCCAGTTGCGGATCACCGACGCCGACGGTTTGCGCGTCACTTGCTTCGCCACCAACACGGCGGACGCTCCGATGGCCGCACTCGAGCTGCGGCACCGCCGGCGAGCCCGAGCCGAGGACCGCATCCGGGCCGCCCGTGCCACCGGCCTGCGCAACCTGCCCCTGCATGACACCGCACAGAACAGGATCCGGCTGGAGATCGTCCAGATAGCCCTCGACCTCCTGGCATGGATGCCCATGCTCGCTCTGACCGGCGAAATCCGCAGGTGGGAGCCGCGCCGACTCCGGCTCCGCCTGTTCTCTGCCGCCGCCCAGCTCGTCATGACCGCCCGCCGCCAGCACCTGAGATTCGCCCGCCATTGGCCCTGGACCGACGTGATCACCGACGCCCTGGCACGGCTCGAAACTCTCCCGAACCCCGGCTGACCAGCCCGTTCCCGTCCCTGCGAGCAGCAACATGCCGACCGGAGCCGTGGAACCCGGCGCCCACCCGACGCGACAGCCGGGCCATCAACCTGACCACCACCAGCCCAACAACCGAAACGGCCCGCCAAAGAAGCCGACGAACCGTCACGAAAGATCGAGGCTAACCAGTTGAAAAATCACGTTGATTCACACTGACAACACCTCCAGGACCGCCCTGACCAGCAGGCTGGCCGCATCGGCGATACCGACAGCCAGCCGCCGGAAGCCGAGGACGTGATTCCAGTCCGTGATGTCAGCCTGTGATATCGTCGGCTACTCGGAAAACATGGGGGAGACATGGAAATAAACCGCAGGCCGGACATTGACTCCGCAATATGGAATTCGGAAGTCCGTTTACCC
Source organism: Streptomyces sp. NBC_00433 (assembly GCA_036015235.1). Classification (NCBI taxonomy): domain Bacteria; kingdom Bacillati; phylum Actinomycetota; class Actinomycetes; order Kitasatosporales; family Streptomycetaceae; genus Streptomyces; species Streptomyces sp. NBC_00433. The sequence goes on from CP107926.1 coordinate 7,514,086, forward strand.
GGGCGTCCGGGCCAGTGCGGCTTTCCGGGCGCTCGCCAGTCCTCCTCAATGGCCTGCGGAGATTGAGTGACCCGGGGATCTGTACGGATCGTCGTGGTCGACGACCACCGCCTCCCACGCGAAGCGCTCTGTCACGTCCTGGACTCCGAGCCGGACCTGGAGGCCCACGGCGTGGACTCCGGGGCGTCCGCGGTGCGGGCGGTCCGCGAGTGCCGGCCGGACGTCGTCCTGCTCGACATCGAGATCTCCGGCACGGACGCGGCCGTGACCGTGCGGGACTTGCTGGCCTGCGGCCGACCTGTGGGCATCGTCGTGCTGCACGCGCGGCGCGACCTGGTGCTGATGCAGCAGTTGCTCGATCTGGGCGTGCGGGCCTACCTGCACAAGAGCGTCAGCCAGGGCCTGCTGCTGTCGACCATCCGGGACGTTGCTGGGACCAAGGAGGAGACGGCCACCATCACCGTGCTGCCGGGCAGTGCGCGGGGGGATGCCGAGGCGCCCCGGCTGCCGCCGCCCGCCCCGGAGGCATGCGCCGCCCACCTTCTGTCGGCACGGGAAGTGGAGGTGCTGACCCTGGTGGCCGATGCACTGACGAACCGTCAGGTCGCAGCCAGGTTGGACATCACCGAGGCCACAGTCAAACGCCACCTGCGCAACGTCTTCAACAAACTGGGCGCCACCTCACGCATCGACGCGGTCAACAAGGCAGTCGACGCTCTGGCCGGCTGGCCCGCGACAGCGCGCGAGGGCCGGTAAGCCGCCCGCGGGTATCCGGGAGATGCCCCCAAAGGGGCCGCCCGCGGGTATCCGGGCGATGCCTCCAAAGGGGCACCATCGCCCCTCGACGGCGGGCAGGAGACGCACCACCCGCCATTCCGCGACCAGAAGCGGACACATCGCCCGCATTCCGCCTACGGAGTGAATGTTCCCGACAGGTGCACCGTTCGGCAACAAGGATTTAACAATCTGCGGACCCTTGGGTATCCAAAGGAGTACTCTCCCTGCTCCTTTGGATTTGCGCGGCGCTCGAGAAGCGCTCAAGCAGACCTTGAGCGGCTCTGGCGCAGGGGCCGATAAAAAGGCATTGTGGCCTCGGCGGGCTCGGAAAATCGTTGAAAGCGAATCGAGACCGCGTCGAGGAGAACGTTACAACTTTGACCGGGGGAACAGATCGTGGTCACGTTCAATGTGCTCGGGCAGTTAGAGGCCATCCAAGCTGGGCGCGACTTCGCGCCCACCGCGCCGCGGGTGAAGGCGGTACTGGCGCTACTGGCGCTCAACGCGAACCGGGTGGTCAGCACTGACACCCTGTTCGCGGAACTGTGGGGCGACCGGCCGCCGCGCAGCGCGGCCACCACCCTGCAGACCTACGTTTACCAGTTGCGCCGCATCCTGGACGCGATCCCGCAGGGCGAGCAGTGCTGCGGCATCGTCACCCGGGCTCCCGGCTATGTGCTGTGCGTCCCCGACGGGCGGATCGACGCCGACCGCTTCGTCGCCCTCGCCGACCAGGGCCGCGCCCTGTGGCGGCAGGAGCGCGTCGAGGAGGCCGCCGAGCGGCTTCGGCAGGCGCTCGGCCTGTGGCGCGGCCGTGCCCTGGCCGACATCAACCCGGGGCCGGAGCTGACCATCCACAGGGCGCACCTGTGCGAGCTGCGCCTGCGCGTCCTGGAACTGCGGATCCAGGCCGACGCCCGGCTCGGCCAGCACCACGAACTCATCCCCGAACTGCGCTCGCTGGTCGCCGAGCACCGGCTCAACGAGCGGCTGCACGCCCAGCTGATCGACTCGCTGCGCCAGGCGGGCTTCCGCGCCGAAGCCCTGCAGGCCTATCAGAACCTGCGCCGAGTGCTGAGAACCGAGCTCGGCCTGGAGCCCGCTCAAGAGGTGCAGCGCCTGCAGGCCGAGGTGCTGGGCGGGGTCCGCAGCGGCTCGCTGACCGCCCTGCGCACCGGCTGACTTCCCGTCATCCGGCCGACCGGCCCGGGGCCGGCGCACTGCCCCACCCCGGGCCGGTCTGCGGCTGCCCGCGGACCGGCCCGGGTCGGAGTCGGTCACCGCCTTCCCTGTGCTGGCCCGGATCCTCTCCGACCGCGGGCTCGTCGATACCCGATGGGGTGCCGTGAACCTGGCGATGGCCGGCGTCGGCGACGTGACCGCCTGGTGCCCGCTGGGCGGGATGGCCGCCCAGGTGCGCAACGACTCGCCGCTGAACGCCGGCCTGTCGCTCGGGGTCATCGGCTCCCGCTGTTCGCAGTGCCGGTGGTGACAACCCCGGTGACCACGGTGTCCACCGGCCGGCTCCTGCGCCTGCTGCGGCTCGACCGCCTCTCGAATGCCTCTGGAGGCGGCTTGCCGCCGATCGAATCCCCCGCCCAGACTCGGAAAACGGCCGAGGCACGTCAGCAACAGAAACGGGGAGGGATCGATGGGTGATCGCGACACAGCAATTCCGGCAAGTGCGATGCGGCAACGCGTCGACGAATTGCGCGACTTGAAACAATCCGTCCTGGACGGCCCGAATCCGGCGGCCACCGAGCGCCAGCACGCCAAAGGAAAGCTGACCGCTCGTGAACGAGTCGCCCTGCTGCTCGACAAGGACTCGTTCCAGGAGGTGGAACCGCTTCGCCGGCACCGGGCCAGCGGATTCGGGCTGGAGAGCAACCGTCCGCACACGGACGGTGTGGTCACGGGGTGGGGGACGGTCGAGGGCCGTACGGTGTTCGTGTACGCCCACGACTTCCGGCTGTTCGGCGGCGCGCTGGGCGAGGCGCACGCCCAGAAGATCCACAAGATCATGGATCTGGCCATCGCCGCGGGCGCGCCGCTGGTGTCGCTGAACGACGGCGCGGGCGCCCGGATCCAGGAGGGCGTTTCGGCGCTGGCCGGCTACGGCGGGATCTTCCAGCGCAACACCCGCGCCTCCGGGGTGATCCCGCAGATCTCGGTGATGCTCGGCCCGTGCGCGGGCGGCGCGGCGTACTCGCCCGCGCTGACCGACTTCGTGTTCATGGTCCGCGAGACCTCACAGATGTTCATCACCGGCCCGGACGTCGTGCAGGCCGTCACCGGCGAGAAGATCACCCAGAACGGCCTCGGCGGCGCCGACGTGCATGCCGAGTTGTCCGGGGTGGCGCACTTCGTCTACGACGACGAGCAGTCCTGCCTGGAGGAGGTGCGCTACCTGCTGTCGCTGCTGCCGCAGAACAACCGGGAGCAGCCGCCCTCCGTGGCAGCCGAGGACCCGGTCGACCGGCGCGGCGAGTCGCTGTACGAACTGGTGCCCGCCGACGGCAACCGTCCGTACGATATGCGGGCGGTGATCGAGGAGCTGGTCGACGACGGCGTGTACCTGGAGGTGCACGAGCGCTGGGCGGCCAACGTGATCTGCGCCCTGACGCGGCTCGGCGGGCGGGTGGTCGGCATCGTCGCCAACCAGCCGCGCTCACTGGCCGGGGTGCTGGACATTGACAGCTCGCAGAAGGCCGCCGGTTTCGTGCAGACCTGCGACTCCTTCAACGTTCCGATCGTCACCCTGGTCGACGTCCCAGGCTTCCTGCCGGGCGTCGCCCAGGAGCACGACGGCATCATCCGGCACGGCGCCAAGCTGCTGTACGCCTACTGCAACGCAACCGTCCCGCGGATCTCGGTGGTGCTGCGCAAGGCGTACGGCGGCGCCTACATCGTGCTGGACTCGCGGTCGATCGGCGCAGACCTGGCGCTGGCCTGGCCGACCAACGAGATCGCGGTGATGGGGGCCGACGGGGCCGCCAACGTCATCTTCCGCCGGGAGATCGCCGCCGCCGAGGACGGGGAGGCGGTGCGCAAGGCGCGCACCGAGGAGTACCGGACCGAGCTCATGCACCCGTACTACGCGGCTGAGCGCGGCCTGGTGGACGACGTCGTCGACCCGGCCGAGACCCGCGCGGTGCTGATCCGCAGCCTGGACATGCTCGCCGCCAAGCACGCCGACCTGCCGATGCGCAAGCACGGCAACCCGCCACAGTGAGCGGCCCCGCCGCCGACGAGCGGGCGCTGCTGCGAATCGAACGCGGGCGCCCGACTCCAGAGGAGACGGCAGCGGTGACCGCAGTGCTGCTCGCAGTGGCGGCCCGCAGTGCCGCGGAGCAGCCCGGGAGGCCGTCGCCCGCAGCCGCCCGCTGGTACCGCTGGGAGCGCACCGCCGCGTTCCGGCCCGGGCACAGCTGGCATCTGGTCCGATGATCAGGGCCGCTTCGAGCGGCCGTCGAGCGCCTGGGATGAGAGTGACGGCATGGCAGCTTTCACCGGTGAATCACGACTCGAAGAGATCGCCGACGGGGTCCACGCCTTCGTACAGCCCAACGGCGGATGGTGCCTCAACAACGCGGGGCTGGTGGTCGACGGCGACAGCACCCTGCTGATCGACACCGCCGCCACCGAAGCCCGTGCGGGCCGGCTGCGCGAGCTGGTCGCGGGCACCGCGCCGCAGCTACCGCAATTGCTGGTCAACACCCATTCGCACGGCGACCACACCTTCGGCAACCACCTCTTCCCGGAGGCCGTGGTGGTGGCCTCGGAGGAGACCAGGCAGGAGGCGGTCCGCACCGGACTGCACCTGACCGGCCTGTGGCCCGACGTGGACTGGGGTGCGGTCGAACCAGCCGTGCCCCAGGTCACCTTCGCCGACGGGCTCACCCTGCACGTGGGCGCGCAGGAAGTGCGGCTGCGCGCCCTCGGGCCTGCGCACAGCGCCGGCGACACGGCGGTGTGGCTGCCCGAGCGCCGGGTGCTGTTCACCGGCGACCTGGTGATGAACGCGGTCACCCCGTTCCTGCTGAGCGGCTCCGTCGCCGGCCTGCGCGATGCCGTGGTCCGGCTGCAGGCGCTCGGCGCGGCGACCGTGGTACCCGGGCACGGCCCGGTCGGCGGACCGGAGCTGCTCGACACCACCGAGCGGTACCTGGTCTGGCTGCTGGATGTGGCCAAGGCCGGCCTCGCGGACGGACTGGACCCGCTGGCGGCGGCCCGCGCCGCCGACCTCGGCGAGTTCGCCGGGTTCCTGGACACCGAACGCCTGGTGCCCAACCTGTACCGCGCCTACGGCGAACTGCGCGGCGGACGCCCGGAGGACTTCGCCGGCATCGACGAGATGGTGCGCGGCATGGCCGAGCTGCACGGCGGCTTCCCCGCTTGCCATGCCTGACGACACGACGATTCCCACGGGAGAGGACGGACGAGTGAGCACGAAGCACGAGAGCGGCCCGGTCACCCTGATCGCGGTGCTCGAAGCGCCGACCGAGAACACCGAGGAGTTCATCGGGGGCTGGCGCAGCCACCTCGGCACCCTGCGCGCCGCGCCCGGCTTCCGCGGTGCCCGGCTGCACCGCGCGCTGCGCGCCGAGCACCGCTTCCAGCTGGTCGCGCTGGCCGACTGGGCGAGCGCCGCGGACCTCGCCGCCGCGGCGGCCGGCGAGCAGCGCGGGCCGGGTGCCGAGACGTACGCCAAGACCGTCCACCGGGGGGTGTACCGGGTGATCGGCGAGGTCGTGTCCGGGCAGCAGCCGGACGGCGCGGGCGTGACCATGATCAACGCCTTCGAGCTGCCCGACGAGCGGGTCGAGGAGTTCCTGGGCGCCTGGCGGCCCCGGGCACAGCGGGCCAGCGAGTCGCCCGGATTCGTCGGCCTCCGGATGCACCAGGCAGTCGGCGACGCCTCGCTGCCGCTCGTGAACGTCGCGCGCTACGCAAGCGTCGAGGCGTGGAAGGCGCTCCAGGCCGACTCGGAGTTCCAGGCCCGAAAGGCCGTCAACCCGCCGTACGCCACGGCCAATCCCGGCCTGTTCGAGGTAGTCGCCGAGGTCTCCTGACCGCCGGCTGCTTCCACGCAGGCTTGAGCGGGCCGCGAGAGTGCCCGCCCAGACTTCTTGACGACGTGAAATCAGCAGGAGGAGTGATGGTGGATCAGGCTACGACCGATGTGTTGATCCTCGGCGGTGGGCTCGCGGGCCTCTCGCTCGCGGTCCAGCTCAAGAAGGCACGTCCGGAGACGGATGTGGTGGTCCTCGACAAGCGGGAGGGCCTGGCGCCGGAGGCTGCGTTCAAGGTCGGCGAGTCGACGGTGCCGGCGGGTGCGCACTACTTCGCCGACATCGTCGGGATGAAGGATCACCTGGACAAGTTCCACCTGAGGAAGAACGGCCTGCGATTCTTCCAGCCCGCCGGCGGCAACGAGGACCTGACCAAGCGCGTCGAGCTGGGTCCGCGGGACTACCCGGCCCACGACAACTACCAGATCGACCGCGGCCGGTTCGAGAACGAGCTGACCCGGATGGCGCTGGAGGCGGGTGTCGACCTGCGCCAGGGCGCCGCGATCACCGACGTCGAGGTGCGCGGGGGCGGCGACCACACGGTTGCCTTCACCCAGGGCGGCAAGGAGCACTCCCTCACCGGCCGCTGGCTGGTCGACGCGGCCGGCCGCGCCCACTTCGTCAAGCGCAAGCTCGGCCTGTCCCGCGATGTGAAGCACACCATCAACGCCTCCTGGTTCCGGCTGACCGGCGGCATCGACCTGGAGGAGTGGGGCAAGGACAACCCGCAGTGGATGGAGCGGATGAGCCGTACCGGCATCCGCAAGTTCTCCACCAACCACCTGATGGGCGACGGCTACTGGGTGTGGCTGATCCCCCTGGGCTCGGACCACATCTCGGTCGGCATCTGCGCCGACCCGCGGATCCACCCCTACGAGGAGATCCAGACCTTCGAGAAGGTCCAGGAGTGGCTGCGTGCCAACGAGCCGCAGCTGGCCGAGGTGGTCGACGGTCGCACCGGCGACGTCGCGGACTTCATCGCCCTGAAGGACTTCGCGTTCGGCACCGAGCGGGTCTACTCGCCGGACCGCTGGACCCTGGTCGGCGAGGCGGGCGCGTTCGCCGACGCGTTCTACTCCCCCGGCTCCGACATGATCGGCTATGGGAACAGCGTCACCACCGATCTGGTCACCCGGGACTTCGCGGGCGAGGACATCACCGAGCGGGCGGAGTTCTACAACGACTTCCACCTGCGCACCTTCGACTTCGTGCTGTCCAAGGTCGAGGACCACTACCTGGCCTTCGGCAACCCCGCGGTGATGGTCCCCAAACTGTGCTGGGACGCCATGCTGAACCACGTCGGCGTGGTGCTGGTCTTCGTCCAGAACCGCTACCTGGACTACGACTTCATGCGGCGGGTCCGAGGGGACATCGACAAGCTGTTCGCCGTCAACGAGGCCGTGCAGCAGGTCTTCCGGGACTGGAACGTGCTGGAGAAGACGGTCACCGACCTCGCGGCCAAGGCGTACAAGGCGGCCAAGGCGATCAAGGACAGCCACGCCACCCTGGTGGTCGACTACACCGACGACGAACTGGCCGCCGAGCTGACCCGCAACGTGGCGGTCGCCGAGGCGCTGGCCGTCTCGATCTTCCACCGCGCGGCCCGCAACCTGGGCGTCACCCCCGACCCGCAGGTGCCGGTCAACCCGTACGCGGTCAGCCTGCGGCCCGACGACTGGCAGTCTGGCGGCCTGTACGCCGGGAAGGTGCTGCTGACGCTGGCTCAGGCGGAGGATATCTCCGAGGGCAGCCAGGGGCTGTTCGTCGACCCGCTGCTCGACGTCTCCGCATGAGCAAGCACGGCGCGACCGGCGTGCTCCAGCCGGACCCGGCCCTGGTGGACCCGCAGGCGCTGCGCAGCGTCTGCTCCAACTGGGTCTCCGGCGTCACCGTGATCACCAGCGGCAGCACCGAGCAGATGGCGGGGATGACCGCGAACTCCTTCACCTCGGTGTCGCTGGACCCGGCCCTGATCCTGGTCTGCATCCACAACGACTCCAGCGAACTGCCGCTCTTCCGGCGCACCGGCGCCTTCGCGGTCAACATCCTGGCCGCCGACCAGGAGGACCTGTGCCGGTCCTTCGCCAGCCGGCAGAGCCGGCACAGCACCAAGGCCGACACCCGGCCCGGGATCACCGGCGTCCCGGTGCTCGCCGACGCGCTGGCCTACCTGGAGTGCCTGGTCCACCGCGAAGTGGACGGCGGCGACCACGTGATCGTCATCGGCAAAGTGGTCGACCTGGCCGTGCAGCGCGAGGAGGGGCCGCTGGCCTTCTTCCGCAGCACCTTCCACCGGCTGCCGGCCGCCTCCTGAGCACCCGAGAACGAGGAGAAGACAGATGCCCACCGCCGGGTTGTTCACCGCCGCGGCCGCGCTGGCGCCGGCCGCGGGCCGCCGCGCCGAGGCCGCCGAACGGGTCCGCGAAGTAGACGCCGCCGTGATGGGGGAGATCGTCAGGGCGGGTTTCGCCCGGCACTTCGCCCCAGCGGCGGTCGGCGGCGCCGCCGGCACGTTCACCGAACTGGTCGATGCGGTGGAGGTGATCGCAGAGGAGTGCCCGGCCAGTTCGTGGTGCGCCTCGCTGATCGCCTCCATCGCCCGGATGGCGGGAGGGTTCCTGCCCGAGCAGGGGCAGGCGGAAGTCTGGGCCTCGGGCCCGGACGCCGTGCTGGTGGGATCGGTGACGCCGTTCGGCACCGCCCGGCCTGCTCCCGGCGGCTGGCTGGTCGCCGGCCGGTGGCCGTACATCAGCGGCGTCGGCTACTCGGACTGGGCCCTGATGTGCGGCCTGGTGGAGTCCGGGGCGGACGGCCAGGCGCGGCTGTTCGCCCTGCCGCGCTCCGCGTACCGGATCGAGGACACCTGGCACAGCGTCGGCATGGCCGCGACCGGCAGCAACACCCTCGTCCTGGACGAGGTGTTCGTGCCCAGCCACCTCTCCTTCGATCGGGCCGACCTGTTCGCCGGACGCACCGTCGGCGCCTGGGGCGATTTCGCGCCGGTCTGCCACCGCGTCCCGCTCCAGGCGGTCAACGGGCTGATGTTCGCGGCGCCGGCGGTCGGTGCCGCGCTCGGCATGGTCCGCACCTTCACGGCGTACTTCATCGACAAAGTCGGCAACGCCCCGCAACTGCCGGGCACCACGGGGGTGCAGGGCGTGCGGGGCTCCGCCGAGCAGGCGCTGGCCCGCTCGGCCGGCGAGGTGGACGCGGCCCGGCTGCTGCTGGGGCGGGCCGCCCGGCTCGCCGACGAGGGCGTCGCCACCAGCCCGCTGGACACCACCCGCAACCTGCGGGACTGCGCGCTCGCCGTCGACCTGTCGGTGGCCGCGGTAGACCGGCTGTTCCGGCAGTCCGGCACCCGCGGGCAGTCACTCTCCGGTTCGATGCAGCGGCTGTGGCGGGACGTCACCGCGATCTCCACCCACGTGGCGCTGCAGTTCGAGCCGGCCGCCCGCGGCTGGATCGACCAGGTGCTCAAGGCCTGAATCCCCGCGGCCCGCCAACGCCCGGGCGCCGGGACTTCGGTAGAAGTCCCGGCGCCCGGGCGTTGGCGGGCCGTTCGGCTCTACGGGCCGGACCGGTCAGTAGTTGCCGAGGCCGCCGCAGACGTTCAGCGCCTGCGCCGTGACTGCGGCGGCACCCGGGGAGACCAGGTAGGAGACCATCGCGGCCACCTCGCTCGGTTCCACGTAGCGGCCGAGCGGCACCCGGGTGGTGATCCGGCTGTGCACCTCCTTCTCGTCCACGCCCCAGATCTCGGCGTAGTGCTCGCGTACCCGCTCGGCCATCGGGGTCTCCACGAAGCCCGGGCACACCGCGTTGACGGTGATGCCGGTCTTGGCCAGCTCCAGGCCCAGCGACTTGGAGAAGCCGACCACGCCGTGCTTGGAGGCGGTGTACGGCGCGGCGTGCACCACGCCCTGCTTACCGCCGGTGGAGGCGATGTTGACGATCCGTCCGGTGCCGCGCTCCAGCATGCCGCCGCGGGTGAGCGCGGTCTTGGTCACCAGGAAGACGCTGTTGAGGTTGGTGTTGATGACGTCGAACCACAGTTCGTCGGAGACCTCGACGGTGGCTCCGCCGCCGGGCCGGCCGGCGTTGTTGACCAGCACGTCGAGTCGCCCGTAGCGCCCGACGGTGGCGGCGACCAGCGCCAGCACCTCCTCGGGTGAGGTGACGTCGCAGGTGCTGCCATCGACGTCGAGGCCCTCAGCGCGCAGCTCGACGAGCGTGTCCTGGAGCGTCTTGTCGGTGCGGGCGCACAGGTAGACGGAGTAGCCCTGACGGGCCAGGGCGCGGGCGATCTCGTGGCCGATGCCGCTGGTGGCGCCGGTGACCAGCGCGACCTCGCGCCCGGTGGCGCTGGAAGTGGATGCAGTCATGCACACCACCGTCGCGGTCGCGGCTCGGGGCCCGGTCGAGCCCCGCTCCAGTCCTGCGGCGTCGAGTCGTCCTCGACCACGGCTCTTGGGCGCGCTTGAAGACTGATCGCATTCAACGGTCCTGTGAAGGAGTTCGAGGAGATGGAGCCGACCGGCGTCAGCGCCGAGTTGTACGCAGAGGTTCTTCAGTACTACGCCCACCAGATGCAAGCGCTGGACGGTGGGAAGGTGGAGGAGTACGCCGCCACCTTCACCGAGGACGCGGTCTTCGGCCACACTCCCGGCCGCGAGCCGGCGCGCACCCGGGCCGGGATCCTCGCCGACCTCTACGAGGTGCGCGAGCGGTTCACCGCAGACCCGCAGCAGCGGCGTCACCTGTTCACGATGGTCGATGTCGAGCAGCCGGCAGACGGCCGGCTCCGCGTCACCTGCTACGCGCTGGTGCTGACCACCCGGCCCGGCAACGGTCCGGAAATGGTCCGCAGTTGCGTCGTCCACGACGTCCTGGTCCGCGAGGACGGGCAGTTGTGCAATCAAGAGCGGCTCGTCGACCACGACGGTTTCTGAAAGGGGTGGTTGTGATGAGCCGACGCGTGGTCATCACCGGGATCGGTGTACGCGCCCCGGGCAGCCAGGGCACCAAGGAGTTCTGGGATTTGCTCACCTCGGGCCGCACTGCGACCCGGCGGATCAGCTTCTTCGACCCGTCGCCGTACCGGTCGCAGATCGCCGGCGAGACGGACTTCGACCCGGTGGGGGAGGGCCTCACCCAGCGGGAGGTCCGCCGGATGGACCGGGCCACCCAGTTCGCCGTGGTCTGTGCACAGGAGGCGATGCAGGACAGCGGTCTGGACTTCGCGGGCGTCGACCCGTCCCGGGTCGGCGTCACCCTGGGCAGCGCGGTCGCCGCCGCGACCAGCCTGGAGCGCGAGTACCTGGTGCTGTCCGACTCCGGACGGAACTGGCTGGTGGACAGCGAGGAACGGCTGTCCCCGCACATGTTCGACTACCTGGCGCCGAGCGTGATGCCGGCCGAGGTGGCGTGGAAGGTCGGTGCGGAGGGGCCGGTGTCGCTGGTCTCCAACGGCTGCACCTCCGGGCTGGACGCGGTCGGGCACGCCCTGCAGCTGATCCAGGAGGGCTCGGCCGACGTGATCGTCGCCGGCGCCACCGACACCCCGATCACCCCGATCGTGGTGGCCTGCTTCGACGCGATCAAGGCCACCACCGCCCGCAACGACGAGCCGGAGACCGCCTCCCGCCCGTTCGACCGCTCCCGTACCGGCTTCGTGCTCGCCGAGGGCGCCGCGATGTTCGTACTGGAGACGGCGGAGTCGGCGCTGCGCCGCGGTGCCCCGATCTACGCCGAGGTCACCGGCTACGGCACCCGCTGCAACGCGTACCACATGACCGGTCTCAAACCGGACGGTCGGGAGATGGCCGAGGCGATCCGGGTCGCTCTGGACCAGTCCAGGATCAACCCCACCGACGTGGACTACATCAACGCCCACGGCTCCGGCACCAAACAGAACGACCGGCACGAGACCGCGGCCTTCAAGCGCGCCCTCGGCGACCACGCGTACCGCACGCCGATCAGCTCGATCAAGTCGATGGTCGGACACTCGCTGGGCGCCATCGGCTCGGTCGAGATCGCCGCCTGCGCGCTCGCCATCAAGAACGGCGTCGTCCCGCCCACCGCCAACCTGCACGAGGCCGACCCCGAGTGCGACCTCGACTACGTCCCGCTGACCGCGCGCGAGAAGAACATCGGCTCTGTGCTGACGGTCGGCAGCGGCTTCGGCGGCTTCCAGACCGCGATGGTGCTGCGCCGACCGACCGGGGAGATCCAATGACCAGGACCGTCGTCACCGGGATAGGTGCGATCGCCGCCAACGGCCTCGGCACCCAGGACTTCTGGGCTGCCACCAAGCAGGGCCGGCACGGCCTCGGCGAACTCACCCGCTTCGACCCGGCGAAGTACCCGGCACGGCTGGCCGGCGAGATCCGCGGGTTCAACGCTGCGGACCACCTGCCGGACCGGCTGCTTCCGCAGACCGACGTCTCCACCCGGTACGCGCTGGTCGCGGCCGGCTGGGCGCTCGATGACGCCGAGGTCGACCCGGCGGGCATGGTCGACTACGACATGGGCGTGGTCACCGCCAACGCCCTCGGCGGCTTCGAGTTCACCCACCGCGAGTTCCACAAGCTGTGGACCGAAGGCCCGCAGACGGTCAGCGTCTACGAGTCCTTCGCCTGGTTCTACGCGGTGAACACCGGTCAGATCTCCATCCGGCACGGCATGCGCGGCCCGTCCACCGCTCTTGTCACCGAGCAGGCCGGCGGCCTGGACGCCATCGGCCACGCCCGGCGCACCGTGCGCCGCGGCACCCCGCTGGTGCTTGCCGGCGGTGTCGACTCCGCGCTCGACCCGTGGGGCTGGGCCTCGCAGATCGCAAGCGAGCGGCTGTCCACCGGCACCGACCCGGACCGCGCCTACCTGCCCTTCGACCGGAACGCCGCCGGCTACGTCCCCGGCGAGGGCGGCGCCCTGCTGGTGCTGGAGGACGCCGAGGCGGCGCTGCGACGGGGCGCACCGCAGATCCTCGGCGAGATCGCCGGTTACGCCAGTGGCTTCGACCCCGCGCCGGGCTCCGGCCGCCCGCCGGCGCTGCGCCGCACCATCGAAGCGGCGCTCGCCGACGCCGGGGTGGCGCCCGATCAGGTCGACGTGGTCTTCGCCGACGCGGTCGGCGTGCCCGTACTGGACCGCGCGGAAGCGGCCGCGCTGCGCGCGGTGTTCGGCGCCGGCGCGGTGCCGGTGACCGCGCCGAAGGCCGCGTCCGGCCGCACCTACGCGGGCGGCGGTCCGCTGGACGTCGCCGCCGCGCTGCTGTCGATCCGCGACGGGGTGATCCCCCCGACCGCGGGCACCCGCGAGGTGCCCACCGAGTACGGCATCGACCTGGTCAGCGGCCAGGCCCGCGAGGCGACCGTGCGCACCGCGCTGGTCGTCGCCCGCGGCCTGTGGGGCTTCAACTCTGCCGTCGTGGTCCGCGCCTGGGCCGCCGACACCGCCGACGCGGGCACCACTGCCACCACCACTGCCACCACCAACGACGTTGCCTGAGGAGATAGTTGTGACCATCACTGTGACCGAGATCTGGCGCATCATCATCGCGAGCGCCGGCGCCCCGGAGGCCGGCGTCGGCGAGGTCGACTTCGCCGACATCTCCTTCGACGAGCTGGGCTACGAGTCGCTGGCGCTGATGGAGACCGCCTCCGCGATCGAGCGCGAGTTCAGCGTGTCGGTGCCGGACGAGCTGCTCTTCGAGGCCCGCACGCCGCGCGAGCTGGCCGAGCTGGTCCGCTCCGCGAAGGAGGCAGCGGCCGCATGAGCCCGATCATCCGAGAGACGGAGCACAGCCGGGTGGTACGCGCCCCCGCCGCCCGGCTGTACGCGCTGGTCGCGGACGTCAGCCGCTGGCCGGTGGTGCTCGGGCCGTGCGTGCAGGCCCGGCAGACCGAGCAGCACGGCGCCGACGAGCGGATCGAACTGTGGGCGCAGACCAACGGCAAGGTCGCGACCTGGACCTCCCGCCGCACCCTGGACCCGCAAGGCCTGCGGATCTCCTTCCGGCAGGACCGCTCCACCGCGCCGGTCGCCACCATGTCCGGCGACTGGTCCTTCCACCCGGCCGGCGACGGCCGGACCCGGATCGTGCTGACCCACGCCTTCACCGCCGTCGACGACGACCCGCAGTCGCTGGACTGGATCGCCCGCGCGGTGGACCGCAACAGCACCGAGGAGCTGGCCGCACTCGGCGAGTTCGCCGAACGCCCGTACCCGCTGGAGCAGTCGGTCTTCTTTTTCGCCGACCGGGTGGAGGCGGCCGGGGTCTCCCCCGCCGACGTGTACGACTTCGTCTACCGCTCCGACCTGTGGCCCGAGCGGCTTGCGCACGTCGGCCGGGTCGACCTCACCGAGGACCCGGCGGGAGTGCAGCTGATGCAGATGGACACCATCACCCGCGACGGCGCTACTCACACCACCGCCTCGATCCGGCTGTGCGTCCCCGGCGAGCGGATCTCGTACAAGCAGACCGTGCTGCCCGCCCTGCTGTCCGGGCACAGCGGTCTGTGGGAGTTCGAGCAGGCGCCCGGCGGCACCGTGATCGTCTCCCACCACGCCGTGGCGGTCGACCCGGCCGCGGTGGAGCGGGTGCTCGGCGCGGGCACGACCTTCGAGCAGGCGTGCGCGCACGTCCGCGACACCTTGGGCGCCAACAGCCGCGCCACCATGGAGGCGGCGTGCGCGTACACGGCATCGGTGGTGGGGCGCCCATGACCCTGACGCGCAAACTTGTCGGCCTCGCGCTCTCCCCGGACGCCGAGGCCGACCGGGTGTGCATGGTCGCGGGCACCCGCTCGCTGACCCGGCGCCAGGTCCGCAACGAGGTGGCCCGAACCCAGGCCGACCTCCTTGAGCGCGGCCTGGCTCCGGGCCGGCGGGTACTGGCGCTGCTCGACCACGGCCCGGAGGCCGTGTTCTTCCTCGCGGCGGCCAGCTCGCTCGGCCTCCGTCTGATGATGCCCTACGGACTGCAGGCGGCGGCGCTCCCCGAGTGGCTGTCCGTCGCGGACGCCGCCAAGCCCGACGCGGTACTGCATTTCAAGCGCGACCGGGTCGGGCTGGACGTGCTGCGTGAGCGCTGCGGCACCGTGGTGGAACTGCCGTTCCGCGCCGACGAAGCGCCCGAGGCCGCAGTGGAGGTGGTCCACCCCGAGCCGGTGGAGCACTTCCTGGTGCTGTTCACCAGCGGCACCACCGGCAATCCGAAGGCGATCAGCATCGACGAGGCGCACGTCTGCGCCCGGGTCGGCTGGGTCACCCGGACCATGGGCTACGGCCCGACCGCCCGGATCTTCATGACCGGGCTGATGAACAACACCACCGGCGTGATCAACTCCTTCGGCGCACTGCTGCACGACGCCGTCGTGGTCTTCCCGGAGACCCCCGACGCCGCGCAGTGGCCCGAGCAGGTGGCCCGCCACCGGGCCACCCACCTGGCGCTGCGGCCGGTGGCGCTCAAGCAGTTCGTCGCCGCCGCAGCCACCGGCGAGGACGACCTGTCCTGCCTGCGGGTGGTCTCCTACGGCGGGGCGGCCGTCCCCCGGGCAGTGCTCGAACGGGGCCGCGAGCTGGTCGGCTGCGACTGGATCCAGGGCTACGGCCTGACCGAGACCTATGGCCCGTTCTGCTTCCTCGGCGAGCAGGGCCACGCGCAGGCGCGCTACCTCAAACACGTCTACTGCATCGGCCGGCCCGACGACTCCCTCGAAGTCCGGCTGGGGCCGGTGGTCGGCCATCCGGAGGGCGTTGGGGAGATCCTGGTCCGCGGCGCGACGGTGATGGAGGGCTACGCGGACGTTGCCACCGGCGTCGTCCAGCCGGTCGGTGAATGGCTGCGCACCGGCGACCTCGCCGAGTGGAGCCCCGACGGCGACCTGGTCCTCAAGGGCCGGATCTCCGCGGTGCTGCTCAGTGAGAACGGCCACCGCATCTACCCCGAGGAGGTCGAGGGGGTGCTCGCCGGCACCCCCGGGGCGGACGAGGTCGTGGTGGTCGGCCTGCCCAACCCGAACGGCCCGCACGAACTGCCGGTGGCCTGCCTCTGCGGCCCGATCGGCGAGCGCGGCCCCGAAGAGCTGCGCGCCCTGGTCACGGCCGAACTGCGCGGCGCACTGGCCCCGGAGAAGTGGCCGGACCGGATCTGGGCCACGTCCGAGCCGTTCGACCGCAGCGCCAACGGAAAGATCATGCGCGGCGAGGTGGCCGCGGCCGTCGACCCGGCCCGCATCGTGCTGCTCGGAGGTGAAAGCGGTGGGTGAGGCCGCGGAGCGCCTGCGGGTGCCCGAGCATATGTACCGCGCGCTCGGCTACCTCTTCCCGCGGCTGGCCTTCCTCAACGCCCGGTACGCCCCGCAGGTGCACTGGGGCGACATCGCGGCAGCCCTGGACGGCTTCCCCGCCGATGACCTGGACCTCGCCTCGGCGCGGTTCTGGAACCGCTGGCGGGAGCGCTGGACCGCCCAGGCCGAGGGCTGGACCGCCCTCGCCGAGGCGTCCACCACGGTGGCCGGCCGCTCCCGCGCGCTGCGCAGCGCCGCGGCCGCCTACCACTGGGCGGAGTTCCAGTACTTCGACGACCGGGAGGTCAAGCACCAGCTGCGGCAGCGCATCCGGGACTGCTTCCTGGGCAGCCTGGCGGGCACCGACCTGGAGGTCACAGAAGGGGAACTGCCCGGCACCGGCGCGGGCTACTGGGTGCTGCGCACCAAGGCGATGCGGGAGTCCGGCGAGCCGCTCCCCGCCGTGCTCCTCTGCAACGGCCTGGACTCTGCCACCGAGGTCGAGGTGGTGGCGCTGGCCGAGGCGTACCTGGAGCGCGGCATCGCCGCGGTCCTCTTCGAGGGCCCCGGGCAAGGGCTGCGGCTTGGCCGCACCCCGCTGCTGGTGGAGATGGAGCGGGTGGTTGCGGAGCTGCTGGAGCGGCTGAGCGCAGGACCGGAGATCGAAACCAACCGGCTGGCCTTCGCGGGCATCAGCTTCGGCGGCTATCTGGCACTGCGGGTGTCCAGGGAGCTCGGCGAGCACTTCCGATGCGTCGTCAACTTCGGCGGCGGACCGGCACTCGCGAAATTCGACAGCCTGCCGCGCCGGCTGAAGGACAACTTCCGGTTCGCCTTCGACGCCGGACCGGGCGCCGACCTGCAACCGCACTTCGACCGGCTGGCGCTGGAGCCGGGCCCGGCGCCGGCCACCGAGGTGCTGAGCATCTCCGGCGCGCTGGACGACATCTTCCCGATCGAGGGGCTGTACGACCTCGACCGGGCGTGGTCGGGCCGGCACTCGCTCGAGGTGCACCCCAGGGAAGCGCACACCAGCCTCAACCTGATCAACTCCTACACCCTGCGCACCGCCGACCTGGTCGCGGACCGGCTGGCCGGACGCGCCTGACCGAGGGGCCGGCCGGCGATCCGCCGGCCGGCCCCTCGTGCATGGTCAGCCGTGCGCTGCGGGGGCGGCGTCGACCGCCAGCAGCCCGGGGTGCAGGGCGTGATCCAGTCCGGCGTGCACGAAGACCCGCTTCAGCAGGGCGACGAAGATCTGCGCCTCGTCCGGCTCCAGCCCGCCGAGCAGCCGGGTCTCGAAGCCGCTGACCAGGGCCTCTGCCTCGGCGTGCAGGCTGCGGCCGGCCGGCAGCACGTGCACGGCGTGGGCACGGCGGTCGGTGGGATGGCGCCGACGCTCCACCAGGCCGCGCCGCTCCATCTCGTCGACCAGGCCGACCATCACGTTCCGGTGCACCTTCAGCTGTCCGGCGAGCTGGTGCTGGCTGAGGCCGTCCGCCTCGATCAGCAGGTTGAGCAGGCCGAACTGGCGTGGGTGGATGCCCAGCGGGGCGAGCACGTCCACGAGCTGCCCCTGCACGTGTGTGCTGAGGTGGGTCACGACGCAGGCGGGGTGGTCGAACAGCAATTGAGTACTCACGCCAGTTATTGTACCTCCGAGGTATACTCACCTTGAGGGATAGACACTCAATGGGCATACTTCTCGCATGACCCAAGAAATCTCCGCAACGACTCCCGCCGCGTCGCCGGGGGAGGCCCCGGGCGCCGCCCCGCCCGACCCGAAGCGCCGCCTGGCCTTCGCGGTTGTCCTGATCGCCGGGTTCATGGACCTGGTCGACACGACGATCGTCAACGTCACCGTCCCGACCATCCAGAGCGACCTGCACGCCGACTACGCCCAGGTCGAGTGGGTCATCGCCGCGTACGTGCTCTCGTTCGCCGTCCTGCTGATCCTCAGCGGCCGACTCGGCGACATCTACGGACGCAAGCGCGTCTTCCTGGCCGGCATGGCCGCCTTCACCGCCGCCTCGCTGCTGTGCGGCGTCGCGGTCAACCCCGAGATGCTGATCGTCTCCCGGTTCCTCCAGGGCGCCGCGGCCGGCCTGATGGTCACCCAGATCCTGGCGATCCTGCACGTGGTCTTCCCCGCGGACGAGCGCGGCAAGGCAGTCGCCGTCTTCGGCGCGGTCACCGGCTCCTCGGCAGTCTTCGGCCTCGCCCTCGGCGGCGTGGTCGTGCAGTGGAACCTGTTCGGCTGGGAATGGCGCCCGATCTTCCTGGTCAACGTCCCGGTCGGGATCGCCGCGCTCATCGCCGGCGCCCTGGTGATCCGCGAGTCCCGCGCACCGCGGCGCCCCAAGCTCGACCTGCTCGGCATGCCGATGGCCATCGCCGCTGTGGTGCTGCTGGTCTTTCCGCTGACCGAGGGCCGCCGCCTCGGCTGGCCCGCCTGGACGTACGCGATGGTCGCCGGCGCGCTGGTGCTGCTCGCGCTCTTCCTCGCCTACGAGAAGCGCCGCTTCGCCAAGGTCGGCTCCGCGCTGGTGGAATTCGGGGTGTTCCGCTCCCGGTCGTTCTCCGTCGGCATGGCGATGTGGTTCCTGTTCTGGATCGCGGTCGGCGGCTTCTTCTTCGTCTGGACGCTGTTCCTGCAGCAGGGCCTCGGCTGGACGCCGATGCACGCCGGCCTGACCGCCGCCACCTTCGCCATCGGCGTCGGCATCGGCGCGGGCAACGCCCCCGACAAGCTGGTGCCGAAGTTCGGCCGCAACGTGCTGGTGGCGGGCGGCGTCGTCAACGCGATCGGCTTCGTCACCTTCTCCGTCCTGGTCGCCGAATACGGCCACCGCCTGGCGTCCTGGCAGATCATCCCGGTGCACATCGTCTCCGGCGTCGGCTTCGGCCTGATCGTCGCTCCCACCCTGGACCTGCTGCTGGGACAGGTCCCCGGCGAGCAGGCGGGCAACGCCTCCGGTTTGCTCAACACCGTCCAGCAGCTCGGCATGGCGCTCGGTGTGGCGCTGACCGGTGTCATCTTCTTCGCCCAGGTCGGCAACACGGCGGACCACGCTGCCGACCAGGCCGCCCCAACGCTGAAGTCCGCGCTGAGCAGCGCCGGCGTCACGGCACAGGACCAACTGGTGGCCGACCTTCGCAGCTGCGTGCGACAGCGCGCCGACTCGGTCGACCCGAGCAAGGTCCCGGCCGTCTGCCTGAAGGACGACCCGAAGGCGGCCGGCGCCTTGACCGGCGCCATCGCCCGCGCCGACTCGGTCAGCTACTCTTCCGCGTTCCGCACCGTCCTGCTGGTGGACGCCGGCATCCTGCTGATCGTCGCCGCCGGCTTCCTGACCCTGCCCAAGCAGTCCCGGCCCGCCGCGGCGGTCGCCGAAAACATCGAGGTGACGGTATGAGCATCCCGAAGAACGTCCTGGTCCTCGGACGCGAGCGCCACCTGGTCGACGCCTCGACCGGCATCATCGAGTCCAGCGGCTTCGAGGCGGTCGGCGTGACGCACGACGAGGAGGCCCTCGCCCTGCTGGACACCGGCCGGTTCATCGCCGTCCTGGTCGGCAGCGGCGTCGAGTGGGAGTCCCGCCCGTCGGTGCGCGAGCACGCCGCCCCGCACGGCACCGTGGTCCTCGAGGCCCAGCGCATCCCGATGCAGACAGTCCAGGACCACGTCCGCGACGTGATCGTCCCGCGCCTGCAGCAGATCGCCTAGGACTCGCACGGCCGCAGACCGGGAGTCCATCGGGCCGCATCCGCCGCCCGGCAGATGCGGCCCGTGTCCCCATCCTGCTTCGCCGCATCCTGCGGGGTGGTGGCCCGCGCCGACCGTGGCCTTCACCCGCGGGTACTGCTCGGACAGGCTGCAGACGCCCTCGACCTTGAGCGCAGTTTGATCACGCATACGGCCAGGCCGGAAGGCGCCGGTCCACAGGGTGCGGCCCGTGCCATCGCAGATCACGGTGGCCTTCTTGGTGTTCTGGGCCGCCGTACCGCGTCTCGCATCTGCCGCTTCGACCGGGGATTCGAACTGCCCGAGTCCGAGTACAGCTGGCCCGCCACCCTCGACAGAACTGCAGACCGGAGACCGCAGGTCAGGGCTGCCCGGTCAGCACTCGATGACGTTCACCGCGAGGCCGCCGCGGGCGGTCCCCTTGTACTTGACCTTCAAGGGGTCGCGGAGCCACGGGTCACCTCAGCTCGAGCTGAGGTGACCCGTTCGCCGCGCTGCGAACGGGGAGCAGCGGCAGTGGTTCTTGCGCGAGCGGAGGTTGCCCGTCATGCGTAGAAGCGGTCGACGGTTGGCGCTGGTGCTCTGGGCGTGTGGAGGCGGTCCAGTGATTGTTCCGGGAAGGGCCCAGCGTGGTTTTGTGCGAGTGTGCGACCTTCAGTCCCCCTGACAGTCGGCTGTGCGCCGGGTGCTCGGTGGCAGCCAGTACTTGGTGACCGTCATCCTTGCGGATCGGCGGCCCTTTATCGGGATTCGGCGGCTCGTCCAAATCCGCGGTGAACAGGCACGGTTCTGGCCATCCGGGCGGATCTGCTTGGAGCGGGTCGACGAAGTAGGGGAGCTGCTCATGCCGACGGCGCAGTTTATGGACGCCGAAGAGACGGCCGAGTACTTGAACATGTCGGTCCAGTGGGTGTATCGCGAGGCGCCGCGGGTGGGGTTGGTCTCGTACAAGTTCGGGAGGGGGATGAATGCGAAGATCCAGTTCAAGGTTTCCGAGGTACTGGCATGGGTCAGGCAGCGGCGGACTGCCGGCTGATCTCGTGGTGCCGACGGGCCCTCTTGCCTTGGCTGGGGCAGGAGGGCCCGCCCTTGGTCATGCGGCCAGGCCGAGGTCCAGGATCTTGGCGGTCTTGTTGATCGAGCCGGGCATCAGGCGGCGGTAGATCCTGAAGGTGATGTCGAGGCTCCGGTGGCCCATCCACTCGGCGACGTCGGCGGTGGGTATGCCGTGGGAGAGGCAGTTCGAGGCGAAGAAGCGGCGGAAGCCGTAGAGGGTCATGCCGTCAGGAAGCCACTCGGCCGCGAAGTCGGCGAACTGCAGGGGGCCGTACTTGCGGATACGTTCTGCCTTGCTCCGGTTGTGGGTCTGGGACTTCTTGGCGCGGAAGATGTCGGTGAGCCGCTCGATGGCGGCGTCCTGGCTGGTGAAGCCGGATTCCTCGACCTGTTTGCCGGAGGCGTCGCGGCACCTGATCTTGTAGGTGTGGGGGCACTTCGACCAGCGCGAGGCGGGGTGCTCGCACTCCTTGAAGAACGCGCCCATTCCGTGGGGCAGTGCCTTGGTGGCCGTCTCTGTTCGACTCCTCGGCGTCCAGTGCTGACGTTTTGCTGACCGCCGAGGGTGGTTCACCCTCCTGAGCTGGGAAGAGTCCCCAACTGTACGGACGGCCTCGTCCTCCAACGGACATCGTGCGGTGGGTGCGCGGACGACCCCTGCCGGCCTGATTCGTGGGCACCGGCACTTCGCGTGTGAGACCGGCTGTGACCTTGTGTTCTCACGTCTGCCCGTTTCACGGTGTGCAGGAAGGCGGTCCCTGTCACACGGCGCGCAGTACCAGGAAATCGTGCCGGAGGCGGTACACCGCGGTGGGATCGGTCTCCACCCCGGACCGGGCGCGGCAGAGGAACCTCAGCCGGTCACCGGGCGCCACGCCGACGCGGCACACCGAGCTCGTGCACCAGGAGATCTTGACCTGGACGGTGTGCGAGCCGGGGGCCACGGATGTCACGCAGTTCTCCCCTCGTCGGAGGTTTCCCGCGCGCTTGCCGTCCACGTAGACCTTGTAGCGGCGCAGTTGCGCGTAGGGGTCAGCCTCGTCACGGATCACCAGGATCTCGGCTGTGCCCTCGCGTTCGACGGGCAGCGATGCGGACACCGAACCGGCTCCTTGGCCAGGGGACGAGCCCCTTTCCGGGCCGGGCGGGCGACCGATCATGCCTCCGTTGTCGTCCCGGGCGTGCTTCGGCAGGACGAAGCGAGGTCTGCCCAGGAACACCAGCGAGACCTGGCCCAGACATCCGGCGAGAAAGACCGCGAGTCCCCCAAGGGCCACGGTGAATGCGACCGGATTCTGCCTGCCGGTGCCACCGTGCTGGGGCAGCCAGGCACCCCCCAGCAGCAACAGCGTCACACCGCTCAGGCATACGGAATTGAGCAGGGATCCCTGCGTGAGCCGGCGCTGGGCTGCGGGTCCGGCGAACCGGGCCAGGGCCGTCGGTTTCGGGTGCGCCGCGGGATCGCCCCAGTAGCGTGCCACCTGCCCCCAGGATCGGGCGGAGAGCCCGCCGAAGGCGGCACTGCCCGCAAGCGCAACCCACGAGACCATGTCGGATCCGACTCCTGATGTCCGAGATGACGTTTTTGACGAATCTATGTTCTAACGTCCATGGTGCGTGGGCTTGTTGGACTGGGCAAGTCCACGAGAGCCGGTGAGTGCGACGGCGCGGCCCTGGTGTGTCGGTGAGATCGACTCCACCCAGGCGTCTCGACCGGCCCGGTCATGGGCTTTACGGGAGTGTTCTTCATCCGTTCCACGCGTGTGGTCCGCGTCGCCGGGCTGTTTGGTCGGGCGAACATGCGGGCCCGTGTTGGGCAGCGGACCTGATGCCGTGTGTCGGTGCCGGAGCGCACAGACGGCGGAGACCCCTCTGTCCAGCTGCTTGTCCACCAGGCAGCGGACATGCCAAGATCGCCGCTGACTGCAAGCACTCACAGAGCTGGAGCTGAAGCCAATTGGATGCGGGCGAGTTCGCTACTTGAGCCGCCGATGCACCGGATGGATCACCTGGAGTGTCCCTGTTTGCGCGCCCGGGTGATATCGGCGGCATGTCCGAGTCTTTACATGCCTTCAGAGGGATCTTCATTATGGAGTTCGACGTCCAAAACCATGCGCGCACGCGCGCCCTGCGTTCCGACGGCCACGTGCGGAGCGGCCCGTTCGTGGTGCGCTACGACCGGAACTGGCCGAGCCCGTTCGCCAACTACGCGATCCCGGATGACGGGGCTGCGCCGACCGCGAGCGAGGTCAGCGCCCTCATCAGCACGTTTCGCACGCTCGATCGGGTGCCGCGCCTGGAGTACCTGCCCTCCTGCGCGCCGCAGGTCGAGCCGGCCCTGCTCGCGGCGGGGTTCACGGCCGAGAACCGCGCCGCGGTCAAGGTCTGCTCCGCTGAAACACTCGTCACCCCCGCAGCGGCGACCGACGTCCTGATCACCGAGCCGACCGATGACGCCGGGCTCCTTGCCACCGCGCTGGTGCAGCACGCCGGATACGGACAGCCGGGCGAGCCGACAACGGGTGAGACCGCCTGGCTGCGCGACACCATCGAGGGCGGCGGCGTGGTCGCCCTGGCCAGCGTCGGCGACGGCACGGCGGTCGGCGCCGGCGTCTGCTCATCGCCGGTGGACGGCTTGGGCGAGTTGGCAGGCCTCGCGGTCGCCGAGAGCTTTCGGCGGCGCGGTATCGGCGCGATGCTCTCCGCCTACCTGACCGCTGCAGCCCTGGACCGAGGCTTCCGGACGGTGTGGCTGGAGCCGGCGGATCCGGGTATCGAGAGGATCTACGCTCGGATCGGCTACCGAACCGTCGGCGAGAAGCTCAACATCTCCCTGCGGTAGGCCGGCGGGGGCGGGCGCGAGGGCACCGCGAGATGCCCGGTCTGCGGGCGCACCTGGGTGACGGCGGTGCGGCGCACGTCGAGCGGCGTCGGCGCCCGAGGAGTCGCCTGGGAGTCGACGGGGGTGAGCGTGACCAAGCGCCCCATGCTCCGGCTGATCGCGTGCCGTTCGCGGATCACCGGAGTCGGGTCGACATGGCGGCTGCGGTGGCGGCGATGAGGTGGGTGGGGGTGCGGGAGCTGAAGACCGCCTTCGCGCGGGTACCCCAACCGGGTGGCCCGGCCCACAGCGTGACGGCCTCGTCGTCGCTGCTGGAGCGGCGGTTGAAGAGTGATCTTTGACCAACGGCATATAGGTTCGGGCCATGACTGGTGACTGGCGGATGGATCGGATCGGGACTGCGCTGCGGGGTGAGAACCCGACCGTGTTGCGGCGGTTGACGTCGGGCTTCGCGGTGATCGGGGACGTCCAGTTCTTGCCGGGGTACTCGGTTCTGCTCGTGGACGAACCGGATGTGCAGCGGCTGTCAGACCTGCCGAAGGCGAAGCGGCTGTCGTTCCTGTCCGACATGGACCAGCTCGGTGAAGCGGTTGAGCGGGCCTGCCGACGCCTGGACCCGGCTTTCCGACGGGTCAACCTTGAGATCCTGGGAAACACGGACCCGTTCCTGCATGCGCATGTCTGGCCGCGGTTCGAGTGGGAGCCGGCCGATGTGGTGGGTGCTCCGGTGTGGCTCTATCCACGTGACCGATGGAGCGACGAGCAGGTCAGGCTCGGTCCGCAGCATGACGTGCTGCGGGAAGCGATCGGCAGCGAACTGGATCAGCTGCGCTCGCTGGTCTGACGGTGGTGGGCCCGCCGACCGTCAGGTCGGCGGGCCCGATGACAGGTGACCGTCAGCCGAGGCTCACGGAAGTCGCCGTAGCGGGGCGACCTCGGCGACACGGTTGGTGATGGTGGGCCGGGCGGCTTCCGGCGTCGCGAGCAGCGCGACGATGTCAGCGCTGCCTGAGCGGGCGCCACGTCGACCCCTGCCCATCTCCCGGGTAGTAGACCTCGCGCGTGTCGTCTTCCGGATACTCGCGGCCCACCATGGCGTCGAGTTCGTATCGAACGGATTCCAGGACCCTCAGGGCCTCTATCAGCAGATACTCCGGTACGGCTTCCGGTCCCGCTTGCGGGTAGGCGGCGGCGAGCTGGGCGCTCCGCTTCTGCAGCTCTTCTCGGACGCCGGCCAGGGCAGTGGCGAGGTCTTGGTGCTCCTCCAAGGTCAGCCTCGGGCTCATGACTGGGTTCTCCTTCTGGCGGGGTCACGGTCGATCGCCGGGCCAATGATGCAGTACCCCGTTCGGCCCTCCTCGACCTGCGCCGCCACGGGAAGGACGCGCCATGCCGGCGCCTGACGGGTGGCCTCAGAGCTGACCGCCGAGGGCGTCGACGCGGGCGGTGACCTTCGCCATTTCGGCGGCCGCCGCATTGATCTCCCCGTCGGCCTTGGCGAGCGCGTCGGTGTCTCCGGTGTGGCGCTGTTCGAGCAGTCCCGGCTGCCCGCGGTGAGGCCGTCGAGAGCTGCGGCCCAGTGCTGTTGGGCGGACCACCCCCGCCTGCGCGGGGAGAACTTTACTACCTGCAGGTTGAGAGAGGGTTTGCAATTTCTTGACTCGGCAGCCGCAGGCTCATGAGATGAGTCTGGCAGAGGCCGCAGCACGGACGTTGTGGGGGCCGGTACGGAGGGGGCTTGAAGGGTGGGCGCGGCGTCGCGGTCGCCACTGCGTCACCGTCAAGTCTCCAGCTCCGAACCGGCCTCGGAAGACTCCGGCTCGCCGGAGCGTCGTGTCGGGGATGGTGCCAGCCCGTTCTCGCCAGGGACTTTTCAGCTCGAAGGAGGCCCTGACGTCGCTGTCAGGTGTGCCCTCGACGGAGCCGTACCAGCCCCGGCCGGCATGGTTGGCCAGGACGTCGATACCGCCGAAACGGTCTTCGGCGGCCCCGACGGCGGCCTGGACCCGCTGGGCGTCGGTGACGTCCAGGGGGTGGACGAGCACCCGGTCGCCGTGGGGGCCGCCCAGTCGTCGAGCAGGCAGGGGCGGCGGGCGGCCGGTCGAGGGGCGATGGACGACCTGCTGGAACGGCGGATCTGCCAGGACAAGCCGGCCCGCTACGAGTACGTGCTCACCGAGCGGGGCCGATCCCTCCGGCCGGTGATCGTGGCCCTGGCCGCCTGGGGGAACCGGCACCTGGCCTCGCGGGAGCGGTCCATGATCCTGGTGGACGCCGCCAGCGGCGAGGAGGTCGAGCCGGTCCTGGTCGACGCCCGTACGGGAAGAAGCCTCGACGACAGCGAGGCGTTCGTCTTCACCGCCGGCCCGGCCGCGAGCCCCGCGACGCGCTCGCGGTACACGGAGGTACGGAGCCGGGCCGCGGTCGACGCGCCGTAGGCGCCGTTCAGACCCGCATCTGGATCCGCGACGAACCGCCCTGCCGGGGCTGGGAATGCCGACCGGCCCGCGGCGCCATACGATGAGTGACGTCGTGACCACCCACCGCTAGGAGACCGAGATGGCCGACTCCGCGAAATCCTCAGGTCCCACCGTCGTCCTGGTGCATGGCGCGTTCGCCGACGCGGGCAGTTGGGCGTTCGTGACGGAGCGCCTGGTGAAGGCCGGAGTGCCGGTGCGGGCGATCGTCAACCCGCTGCGCGGCATCAGCCACGACGCCGCCTATGTGGCCGGCATGATCAACCAGATCCCCGGCCCGGTGCTGGCTGTCGGGCACTCCTACGGCGGCGCGGTCATCACCAACGCCGTGCCCCAGACCAGCAATGTGGTCGGCCTGGTCTACGTCGCCGCGTTCGCTCCGGACGAGGGCGAGGTCCTCGGCGACATCGTGGGCCGCTCGAAGGACAGCGTCCTGACCACCGCCCTGGAGGAATACCAGTACCCCACGGGGAACGGTTCCGAGACGGCCACGGAGGTCCTGATCGACGCCGCGAAATTCCGCGCGGTCTTCACCGCCGACCTGCCTCAGCTGCAGTCCGACGTGTACGGCCTCTCCCAGCGGCCGATCGCCGCCGGTGCCTTCGCCGAGAAGAGCGGGCCGCCCGCCTGGAAGAACCTGCCGGTCTGGGCGGCCGTCGGCACGGCCGACACCGCCGCCGGCGCCGACGTCGTTCGTGAGATGGCCCAGCGCGCGGGCGCCGACATCACCGAGATCGAAGGGTCCCACGTGATCATGATCTCCCAGCCCGACGCCGTCACCCAGGTCGTCCTCAAGGCGCTGAAGAGCGTCAGCTGACCACAGGCCGCCCCGAGCCTCCCGAAAAGCGTTCGGCGCCCGGTGTCCGGCGGAGCTAGCCTCGCCGATCATGGGAGCACGAGCGCAGTACGTGGTGGTCGAGAACGGCGCCTGGCGGCGGTATTACTCGCACTGGGCCGGCAACCGGGTGGTCGACGACCTGCTGCCCGGTCCGGACGCGGCGACACGCTGCTTCCGCGCCGACCGGGAGATCGACGAATGGCTCGACGACGTGTGGTGCGAGGGCGCCGCACTCGTCGACCACGACCGCCGGACCCTGCTCTGGTTCACCTGGGTGGGCAGCTGGACCGACCACATGGCCGCCCGCGCCGTACTGGCCCGGACATGGCCCGGCTGGGACGTCCGGTTCGCGCACGACGGCATGGGTGATCTGACCCACCACCTCGGTCTCGGGAGGGACTTGACCCGTGAGCCGGGCTGGTTCGAGACCTTCGAGGCCTCAGGTTTCGCGGACTCCGAGCACACCGAGCCCAGCTCCGTCGTCTCCCTGCGCCTGCCCGACGGAAGCGTTCGCGCGTGGGGCAGCGACTGGGACCCCGCCGAGCACCTCGGCGCCGGACCCGCCCTGGTCGACCTGCTCGCCGCGTCGCCGGGCACCCCCGTGCTCACCAAGATGCCGTACAGCGGCGGCGTCCATCTCGACCCGCGGGCCCGCACGGTCTCGCTCTGGGCGGTGGGGACCGTGCTCGGCATCCACGACTGGCCGCTGCCGCGCTGGGAGGACTGGACCCTGGACTTCCGCGGCGACGACTCCACCCAGCAGGCCGGGCTGCTCCCCGCGGACTTTCCCTTCCCGCGGGCCCCGCTCACGGCCGCCCTGCGCCGGCTCGGCGAGGGCCTCGGCACCCCGCCCTCCGACAAGGGCCCGCTCCTCCTCGCCGCCGCCGCGGCCGTGCCAGGTCCGGAGGGCACCGTCCCGGTGGTCGATCCGGCCGGGCTGATACCGCACGAACCGGCCGATCCCGCCCCGGCCGAACTGGCCGCACTGCGTACGGCGCTCGACGCGCTGGTCGCCGAGGCCGAGGCCGGCTGACACCGCAGCCACGACACCGCAGTCGTCCGTGCGGAGGGCGAATCGATGGGAGCGCTCCCACCCTCGGGCGAAATGTATGCCGCACAGGGATTACGCACCCCTCGCCGCGCTGGTTAGGCTCAAGTCCGGTTGTGCGGGAGCGCTCCCATGAATGCCCGCCGCATCCGGCCCTCACCCCGAGGGCACTCTCCCCCCACGAGAGCACGGAGGACAGCTGTGACACCCCCCACCCCCACCCCGCGCCCCGCAGGCACGGCCGCGGCCCCCGCGCGCGGGTCCCGTCGGCGCAGGGCCATCGCGCTCGGTCTGGCCACCGGGCTCGCCGCCACCGGTATCGCGCTGAGCACCCAGATCAGCGCGGGCGCCGCCGCGCAGGGCAGCCTCCCCACGGGCACCCAGTTCTACAAGGACCCCGCCTCGCAGGTCGCCCGCTGGGTCGCCGCCCATTCCGGCGACTCCCGCCAGCCGATCATCTCCCGGCGGATCGCCTCCCAGCCGCAGGCGGTCTGGTTCGCCAACTACAGCCCCTCCACCGTCACCAACGACGTCAAGGCGATCACCACCCCCGCGGCGGCCGCCGGGCAGGTGCCGGTGCTGGCCGTGTACGAGATCCCCAACCGCGACTGCGGCGGCGCCTCGGCCGGTGGCGCGCCCGACCTGTCCTCGTACGACGCCTGGGTGCGCAACTTCGCCGCCGGGCTGGGCAGTGGGCGGTCGATCATCATCCTGGAGCCGGACTCCGTGTCCCTGACGACCTGCCTGTCCTCGCAGCAGCAGGCCGACCGCTTCGCCTCGCTCTCCCGGGCGGGCGCCGCCATCCACTCCGCCGCGCCCAACGCCAAGGTCTACCTGGACGGCGGCCACTCGGCCTGGAACAGCGCCTCGGAGCAGGCCAACCGGCTGCGCAATGCCGGCATCCTGACCAACGCCGACGGCCTCTTCACCAACGTCTCCAACTTCAACACCACGGCGAACGAGGTCAACTTCGCCAAGAACGTGCTGTCCGCGCTGGGCAACCCGGGCAACCTGCACGCCGTGGTGGACACCAGCCGCAACGGCAACGGTCCGGCCGGCGGCGGGGCATGGTGCGATCCGTCCGGCCGGGCGATCGGCACCTACCCCACGAGCAGCACCGGTGACTCGGCGATCGACGCCTTCCTCTGGGTGAAGCCGCCGGGCGAGGCGGACGGCTGCGCCGGCACCGCGGGCACCTTCCTGCCGGACGTGGCCTACGCACTGGCCTCCGCCGGAGCGTCCGACCCGACGCCCCCGACGACGCCCCCGACGACTCCGCCCACGACACCTCCGACGACTCCCCCGACCACACCTCCGACGACTCCGCCCACGACCACGCCCGCGGGCGGGCCCTGCTCCGTGAGCTACAAGGTCGCCAGCGCCTGGTCGGGCGGCTTCACCGCGGACGTGACCGTACGCAACACCGGCGGCAGCGCCGTCAACGGCTGGTCGCTCAAGTGGACCTTCCCCGCCGACCAGAAGATCACCAGCGCCTGGAACGCCAAGACCACCCAGTCCGGAACGAGCGTGACGGCCACCGACCTCGGCTACAACGCGAGCATCCCGGCGGGCGGCTCCACCGGCTTCGGGTTCCAGGGGACGGGCACCGGCACCTCGTCGCCCACCTCGTTCACGCTCAATGGCGCCGCTTGCAGCGTGTCCTGACGCACCACCCGCTCCGACGCGGCGGCGGGCCCGGACACCTCCGGGTCGGCCGCCGCCTCAGGCGACCGGCGACGGCACCGGCAAGCCGGCGGGCGGCTACGGGAGCAGGAGCGGTATCCGTGCGGTGATCCGCTTTCCCGTCGGGGTGTCCGCCACGTCGAAGCCGCCGCAGATCATGCGCACGATCTCCAGGCCGTGCCGGCCCACCCGGCCCGGATCGGGTCCCATCTCGGCCACGGGCCCCTGCGACGTGTCCCACACGGAGACCTCGACCGTGTCCCCGACGACCTGCAGGCCCACCCCGCACGGGCCTTCGGCGTACTTCACCGCGTTGGTGACCAGCTCGCTGACGACCAGCTGAACGTTCGCGACCACGGCACCGGGCGCGGGTCTCCCCGCGCTCCGCAGCCGGTCGAACAGCTCTCCGGCAAGGCGCCTGGCCCTGGCGATATCCCCCGGCTCACCCTTGTACACCTCGCCTGCGCGCACCACACCACCTCAACCGGCGCCTGCCTCTGGACAGCCCCTGTGCACCGCCGCTCGGCTCCCGCTGACCCCGGCGTGGTCGAGCGCGCGGCAGCGGCCGCTTCTTGCACCTTCCCCGGCAAGGTCACTCGCACGCGAAACCGCTGACTTCGGTAGCTCTCGCTCCCGGCGGGACCGTGCGGATCACGGGCTCATCACCGTCACCGCCGTGCCGGCGACCGCGGCCGCCGGTGCGGGCACCAGTACCGCGACGCCGAGCCCGACGGCTGCCCCGAGCCCGCTGTTGCGGGAGACCTTCGGGGCGCCATAGCGGGTGGCCAGGCGGTCACCGACCAGGCGTACGGCGGCCTGGCCCGCCGCGTAGGCCGTGACGGCGGTCGCGGCCAGGCCCAGCGAGACGCCCCGGCTGTCGTGCAGGAAGATCGACCCCCAGCCGGGCACGGCCCCCTCGCAGATCATCAGGGCCGTACCGGCGAGGCAGAACGCCGCGAACGCCCTGCTCCAGCCGCTGCCCGAACGGCCCGCGTCCGAACGGCCCGCGTCCGAACGGCCCGCGTCCGAACGGCCCGCGTCCGAACGGCCGGGGTCGCGCCGCGCCGGAGCCGCGCGTCATGCGGCCCTCCGTCTGCGTTCGTCCACGGCCCCGGAAGCCGGTTCCCTACCAACGACGAACGGGAAGACCGCTGATCGACACCTGGCGGCAGGCAGCCACCCGCCCCGGGGGCCGGCCACGGGGGATCGCTTCTCGACACCGATGGACAGCGCGGTGTTGTGATATTACCGACGGGTAGTCGGTCGTTCGGGCCGGCGCCGTCCACGTGGAGGCCCACGGTGTCCGCTCGCTCCGCCCATCTGCTCGCCGGACTGCTCGCGACCGCCGGCGTCACGCACTTCGCCGCGCCGAAGCCCTACGACGCGCTGATCCCCAAGTCCCTTCCCGGCCGCCCCCGCACGTGGACCAAGGCCAGCGGCGCGGCCGAACTCGCCCTCGCCGCCGCCCTGGTGGTCCCCGCCACCCGGCGTCCCGCCGCGCTGCTGACCGCGGGACTCTTCGTGGCCGTCTTCCCGGGGAATGTGAAGATGGCCTACGACTGGCGCCACCGCCGCCCCGTACTGAAGGCCGCGGCATACGGCCGGCTGCCCGTCCAGGTCCCGCTGGTGGCCTGGGCCTTGCGGGTCGCCTCCGACGCCGCCGACAGGGTGTGAGCCGGGCACACCGCCGGGCGGCACGGCGAGTCGTCCTGCGACACGCTGATCCGGCTCGCGGCCGGCTCCCCCCTTCGGGGAACCGGGCGGCGCGGGGCGGAGTCCCTCCATGCGTCCGCAGGATCGATCTCGCCGAAGGGCGCATCCATGACCGGTACGGCCGCCCGCCACCTCTACCTCGCCCGTCATGGCGAGGCGTCGCAGGACGAGAGCGAACTGACGGACGCGGGCCGCCGCCAGGCCGTCCTGCTCGGGGAGCGGCTCCGTGGCATCCCGCTGGCGGCGATCCACCACGGGCCGCTCGCCCGCGCCGAACAGACCGCCCGGCTGGTCGGTGAGCAGCTCGACGCAGTCCCCTGCCGTCGATCGGAAGCGGCCGGCGACTACGTCCCCTACCTGCCCGCACGCGAGGAACTGCCGCCGGAGGCAGCCGACGCCTGGAGCGGGTTCCTGGACCGCTTCACCGCCGAGGAACGCGAGCAGGGCCCCGGGCTCGCGGCGGCGGCACTCGCGGAGTTCACCGGGACCGTCGTCGGAGACGAGCCGCGGCACGAGCTGGTCGTCACCCACAACTTCCTCGTCGGCTGGCTCGTCCGGGCCGCCCTCGACGCACCCGAGTGGCGGTGGCTGGGCATCAACCACGCCAACGCGGCGCTGACCGTCATCCGCTACTCACCCGACCGGCCCCCCGCGGTCCTCCTCTTCAACGACACCGGCCACCTCCCCGCCGAGCTCCGCTGGACCGGCTTTCCGCGGGAGCTCCACGTCTGAGGCCCGCTCGACGGCTGTACCGACGTGGGCAGTGAGGCCCGCGGGCCCCGAGACCGGCGGCATCCCGCGGCACCTCCCGTATGCCCCTGGCGCCTCACTGCCAGCGGGCGTACCAACCCGGGTGATTTGGGGGCGCTACGGGCGATCCGACCCCCATACTGAGCCTCGGCCGCCTCTCCGGCCGGCCGCGCAACGGCGTCGCTGGGGGATCCGCTTGAACTCGACTCTGCAGGGAAAGTCCCACTTATCAGCCGTCTCCGGCGTCCCGTGGCCCGCCTCCAGCGTGCTGGGCGGGCTGAGGGCCGACACCCGGGAGCGGTTCACCGCACTCGGCCGGGGGGTGCGCTTCAGCGGCGGGGAGCGGCTGCTGCGCGAAGGCGAGCCGGGAACCGAGGTCTATCTGCTGCTCCAGGGCTGGTTCAAGGTCCTGGCCACCATGGACGACGCCCGCGAGGCCCTGCTCGCGGTAAGGGCCGGCGGCGACATCGTCGGCGAACTCGCCTGCTTCGACGCGCAGCCCCGCTCCGCGACCGTAATGGCCGTCGGCAAGGGCACCGCGCGGCTCATCGGGCGGCAGGAATTCCTCGGCTTCCTCTCGGACGACGACGTCGCGGCGCAGGCCGTGATGCGGGCGGTCGGCGGGAAGCTGCGCTGGGCCACCCGCCGCAGGCAGGACTTCGGCGGCAGCGACGTGCACACCCGGGTCGCCCGGGTGCTGGTCGAGCTGGCGCGCTCGTACGGCCGCAGGGAGGGCGAGGGCATCGCCATCGGTGTGACCCTCAGCCAGCCCGAACTGGCCACCCTGGTCGGCGCCTCGGAGCCGAGCGTGCACCGGGTGCTGCGCAGCCTGCGCCAGCACCGCGTCATCGACACCGGATACCGCAGGATCTTCATACGGGACGGCGCGCGGCTCGACGCGATCGCCGCCGCCGACATGACGGCGCTCACCGCACCAACCCCGCGACCACCAGCCATACGCCCGCCGACACGACGGTCCCCGCGACCCACATGACCGCGCGCGCGGTGTAGGCGTTCTTCTGCTCCGCGATCCTGGCGATGGCGCGCGCGGTCGCCCAGGCGTCGTCCACCAGCCGCTCCGGCCGGGCGCCGACATGGTCGGCGACGTCCAGCGAGAAGCGGTTGGGCGTCCCGGGGGCCGCCATGCGCGGCCGGATCACCTGGATCAGCAGATAGCCGGAGACGGCGAAGGCGATCGAATACGCCAGGCTCGCCACCCAGAAGAGCACCGCCGCGGGACGGGACGGCTCCGGCAGCCCGGCCTGCCCCACCTGGGAGGCCACCACCGCGGCGAGCCCGACATGGACGGTCGCCATGGTCCCGGCCTTCGCGTCGGCCTGCTGCGTCACCTGCTGGAACGACACCATGGCGGCGACCGCGCCCGCCATCTCCGCGCCGTTCTCCTCCCCGCTCACGAGCCGTGCCCCCCGAAGTGGAAGAAGTGGTGGCCACCGTGCCCGTGGTCCGTGGTGTGGTGGTGCGGATCCGCGTCGTGGTGCGCGTCGTCGTGCCCGTCCGAGTGGTGGGGGTCGGAGTAGTGGGGGTCCGAGCGGTGCGGATCGTGATGTCCGTCCCCGTCGTGCCCGTCCGCGTGATGACCGTCGTGGTGCGCGTCGTGGTGCGCCTCCCCGTGATGACCGTGCCCGTGGTGGCCGTCGTGCCCGTCGTGATGCGTATCCGTACCGCCGCCGTCGCCGTGGTGGCCCGTGCCGGCCGGCTCCGAGTACGCCACCCCCGAGTCGTCGAAGTCGGCCGCCGCGGCGGACGCGCCGTGCTCGATGCCGGGCAGCAGCCATTCGCGCAGCCCCGCGCTGTGCGCGATCACGGTCGCGGCCAGGTGCGCGGCGCCCAGGGCGGGCACCACGAATTCCTTCGTGGCCGTACGGGCGGGGGAGTGCCCCCAGATCACCGGTTCGTGACCGAGGTCGGCCGACGGCGCCGAGCGCGGGGCGTGCAGCCACGCGGTCGCCGTGAAGTCCTTGGCCGGGGTGGCGATCTCGGCGCGGTGGAAGGCGGCGGCGGGCAGGCCGCGCGACTGCGGGACGACCGCGTCCCGGTAGAGGTCGTCGGACACCGCGAGGGCCAGGTCGCTGTCGGCGCTGCGCTCCAACTCCCCGCGCAGCGCCTCCGCGTCGACCAGGCGGTTGACCAGGACCACGCAGTCTCCGACGTAGCCGCGGTCGGCCCGGGACAGCGAGCCCTGGCCGAAGGCGGCCCGCATCCGCAGCCGGCCGAAGGCCCCCGGCGCCTGGTTGGCCCAGTACAGCCCGTCGCGCAGGCCCAGGGCCAGCGCGGGCACCGCCCGCACCACGTCGGTGCGGGGCGGGAAGACCACCAGCTGGCCGTCGCCCTGGAGTTGCTGCTGCACCCGGACCCGCGGGACGCGGGCCCGGCGCAGCGCGTGCTCCACGACGAGCCGCAGCCGGTATTGGGCGTCGGTCTGCTCGTCGTAGGGGTGGCGGCTGTAGTGGCGCAGGTCCACCGCCATCAGCAGCCGCCTGGAGAAGCGGGCCATCACATGACCGCCAGCTCGTCCACCACGTCGCCGATGTCGTCGCTGACCCGGTTCAGCTCCTCCTCCAGTTGCTTGAGCTCCGACCTGCGCAGCTCCACGGCCTCCGCGCCCTGCTCGCGGGCGCTGCGCGCGCTGTCCACGGCGCGGGAGACCTCGGCGATACGGGCGTCGAGCCCGCTGGACAGGGCCGCGGAGAACGGCTCCATCGTGGCGTCGGCGAAGGCCTGCGCGGACTCCCGGGCCTGCTTGGGGGCCTCCATCGCGATCTGGGCGGCCATCTCCCTGCCGATGGCCTCGCGCATCTTCCTCTCCAGCCGCTCGCCGGCGTAGTTGCCGCGCAGCAGA
Source organism: Streptomyces sp. NBC_00433 (assembly GCA_036015235.1). Taxonomy (NCBI): domain Bacteria; kingdom Bacillati; phylum Actinomycetota; class Actinomycetes; order Kitasatosporales; family Streptomycetaceae; genus Streptomyces; species Streptomyces sp. NBC_00433. The sequence goes on from CP107926.1 coordinate 7,549,242, forward strand.
CCGTGGACGACGGTGGCGGCGATCAGCGTCGGCAGGCCGAACGGGGTGAGCAGCCAGGCCAGCGCGATGACGATGGACATCGGCATGGTGCGCAGCGCCTCGCGGGCACCGAAGCGGGCGCCCATCATGCCGCCCGCGACGCCGCCGAAGACGAAGCCGCCGACGCCGGCCAGGAAGCGCTGCAGCGGCGCCTCCTCCTGCCGCTCGCCGAAGGCGGCCGCGTCCCTGGGGTCGACGAGTTGCAGCCGCAGCTGGTCGAGCCGGGCCTCGAAGGAGGTCAGCTCGCCGTGCAGCTGCTCGGCGATCCGCTCCATGTCCTGCCGGACCACCGGTTCGAGCGAGGTCTTCACCCACTCGGCGACCCGGTCCTCGACCGTCTTGGCGGTGCCCTCGGCGATCTCCCTGGCGACCTTCTCCGCCCGCTCCTTGGCCTTGAGCGGGTTGAGGCCGAGCTTGGTGGTGACCGGCGCCCGGTCGGCGAAGGACGGCACCCGCTCGGCGATGGTGGTCAGGAAGCCGCCGAGCAGGCTCTCCACCCGGTCCTGGAGCTGCCGGGTCTGGTTGCGGGTGTCGGCGCTGATCTGCCCGGCCTGCTCGCGCAGCGCGTTCAGCGGCTGCTGCGCCGCCTTCCAGCGCCGCTCCAGGTCCTCGGTGCGCGAGTCGAGCAGCGCGATCTCGTACGGCACCGCGCGGTCCAGCTCGCGGGCGACACCGTGCAGCGCCCTCGCCGGGGACAGCAGCTTGACCTTGTGCCGCTCGGTGGACAGGTAGTGCTCGAGGGCCTGCCCGAGCCGCTCCACGCCGGAGCGGGAGAAGGCCTCGGCGTCGCCCGCCTCCCTGGCGCGCAGGGCGCTGCGGCCGTCGACGAAGTGCAGCCGGTCGCGGTCCCGGTCGTTGCCGCGCACGTCGACGATGCGCTGCCGCGCGGCGCGTATCACGTCCTCGCGGTCGCCCGGCTCGATCGCGTCGAAGTAGGTGAAGACGAAGAAGGGGTCGTGGCTGTCCAGATACGACTCCAGGAACCGCGACTCGCTCAGGCTCATCGGGGCGATGGCGTGCTGCAGGAAGATCACCGCGTCGGCCTTGCTGAGGTGGGACAGGGTGATCTCGTCCTGGCTGACGTGCTCGTTGAGGCCGGGGGAGTCGATGAGGACGACATTGTGCCTGCACAGTTCGAGCGGCCAGAACACCTCGGCCTTGACGTACGGGTTGCGCTCGTCGCGTGCCTCGTTGTTGATGGTGATCAGGTCGGTCAGCCGGGCGGGGTCGACGCTCTCCGGGGCGGCCGCGCCCTCCCGCCACAGCTGCGCCGCGGGGGTGTCGCCGTAGCGGACCTCGGTGATCACCGCGGTCGCCGGGGTGGCCTTGACCGGCAGCACCTGCGCGCCGAGCAGGGCGTTGACGAAGGTGGACTTGCCGCGGTTGAAGTCGCCCACCACCATGACGTGGAAGGCGTCGCTGTCCAGCCGCGCGAGCAGCGCGGCTGTCGAGTCCTTGGCTCCCTCGTTGCCGATCCGCGCGGCGATCTCGCCCACCTGGCGGCCGATGCCGGTCAGCCGGGAGCGCTGTCCTGCGGCGGCCTCGTAGCCGCTGTTCTCCGTGCTCATGTTCCCGGGTCTCCTGTCTGTGCCGTCGGCTGTCTGTGCCTCAGCCCCGAAGGGCGGTACGGATACGGGTGGCGAGGCCCGTCGCGGTCCTGGCCAGGTCCGACCAGTCGGTGCCGGGGTGCTGGGCCGCGGCGGCGCCGGGGTCGGCGGCCTGCCGCCAGGCCCGGCGGGAGCGGTCGAGGCGCTCGAACAGCTCGCCGTGCACGTCGGCGAGCACCTGCGCGGTCTGCCGCTGGAAGGCGGCGGTGCTCTCGCCGACCACCCGCACCAGCACCGCGTCGACCTCGCGGCGCTGCTCCTCGGTGGCCGACCTGATGGACGCCTCGGCGATCAGGCCGCCGAGGATGCTGAAACCGGCGCCGTAGACCATCGGCATGGCCGCGGAGCGGGCCGCCGCCACCAGGTAGCCGACGATCGCCCCGCCCTGCGCGCCGAGGCGGTTGAGCAGCCGGGTCCTGGTGAGGTCGGACACCTCGCCGGACAGCAGCGGCTCCGCGGTCAGCCGCAGATCGGTCGGCGCGGGGCCGCGCGGCGCGTCCGGCAGCAGCGCGGCGATCTCCCGGTCGAGCCGGCGGGCGTCCTCGGTGAGCGCGGGCAGCGCGACGGTACGTTCGCAGCCGGCCGCCATCAGCGCCAGTTCGCGGCGCAGCCGGACCGGCAGGTCCCGCTCCCACCACAGCCGCGGGTCCTGGGCGCGCTCCAGCTCCCAGCGCAGCCCCTCCACCAGGCCCTCGCGCCGCTTGTGGACCTCCTCCCGCACGGCGGCGCTCAGCGCCAGCTGCCGTGAGGTCAGGTCGATACGCAGCTGCTCCCAGCGACGTCCGGTCGCCGCGACCTCCTGCCGCCGCGCCTCGCGCTCGGCCTCCGCGTCCTCGGCCTGCCCTGCGGCCAGCGCACGGGCGGCGAAGGCGCTCAGCGCGGCGCACTGGTCGGCGACCTGGGCGGCGATCCGCCGGTCCCGCCACAGCGCCCGCCCGCCCGCGGCGGCGAAGTCCGCCATCGCGGCCGGCACGGCGGGCGGTTCCGCGGCGCCCGGGGCGGGGGCGGCCAGCACCCTTGTCGCGGACAGGTCGGCGAGCCGCTGCTGGATGTCGAGCAGCGCGGGCTCCCGGTCCTCCGGGTCGAGCAGGTCGAGCATGGTGACGACGACCGCCGCGTGGACCACGTGGCGGCACAGCACCTCCTCCTCCAGCAGGCGGCGCTCGGTCGCGCCCATCGGGGACAGCGCGGAGACCACGAAAAGGGTGGCGTCGCTGGCCGCCACCGCCTGCCTGACCTGCTCGAACCGGTCCTCGTTCGCGGAGTTGACGCCGGGGGTGTCCAGCAGCTCGGCGTTCAGCGACCGGAGCCAGTCGCTCACCACGGTGAGCGTGAGGGTCGGCGTGCCGGCGTCCGCGGCGGTCTGCTCGGCCGTGGCGGCTCGGCTCGCGGGGGCGCCCGGGGGCAGGATCAGGCCGCGCCAGGCGTCTGCGGCGTCCGGCCGCCGGTCCTCGCGGGAGCCGTCGGGCCACTCGACGCTCAGCATGTCCTCGGCCCCGGCACGTACCGCGATCGGCGTCCGGGTGACCGGCAGCGGCCCGGTCGGCAGCACCTGGCGGCCGAGCAGCGTGTTGAGCAGGGTCGACTTGCCCCGGTTGAATTCCCCGACGACCGCGATACGGAAGGTCGGCCGCCCCCGGCCCGCGGCCAGCTCGTCCATGACGGCGACGGTCTCCGGCAGCGCGGCCCGCTCGGCGAGGGTGCGCGCCTCGCGCAGCCAGCCCGGCGTCAGGGCGCTGACGTCGGGCACATGGGGCGAGGGGGAGACGGCCGGGGCGGGTGCGGCGCCCTTGCCGCTCGCGGCGTCCCCGGCGTCGCTGCCGTCCGCGGTCCTCCCGCCGCTCCCGGCCGTCGCGGCGGACCGTACGCCCTCGGCCGGCGGCTTTCCTGCGGCGTCGCCGGAGGGTGCCTCGGGGGTGGCGCGGCCGGCCGGCAGTTCGCGGGCCTGGGGTATGGCGGCGGTGGCGTCCTGCTCGGCGTCCACGGCGATCACTCCTTTGCTGAGGCCGGGGTGCGGCTGATGTCGTGGCGCAGCGAGGTGATGTCGGCGCGGCGGCGCCGCGCCTCGACCGCGATCCGCTCGGCGGCGCCGATCTGCTGGGTGTAGGCGGCCTGCCGCCGGGCGTTGGAGGTGTTGAGCCGGGCGATCTCCTCGCTCCACTGGGCCAGGTAGCGGGCGCGCAGCCCCACGACGCTCTCCCCCAGCTCCGCGGCCACCTGCCCGACGGCGTCGGTGACGGCCTCGGCCACGGTCTCGGTGGCCTCGGCGATGACCGGCCTGGCCTGGGCGAGGAATTGCTCGCGGGCCGCGTCGTGGCCCCGCTTGCCGATGATCGCGCCCAGGATCCCGCCGACGATGGTGCCGACGACGGGCGCGACCATGCTGCCGGCCAGCGCGCCGGCCGCCGCCCCGCCGCCGGTGCGCCAGTTGTCGCTGAGGGTGAGCTGGGTGCCGATCCTGGCCAGCGCCGCGTCGGTGCCCGACAGGTCGGGGGCGGGCACCGACGCCGCGGACAGCGTGAAGGGTGCGGCGCTCCGCCGCTCGCCCGCCAGCCCGGCGAGGGCGCTGTATTGGGCGCCGAAGTCGCGTGCCAGGTCGTCGGCGGCGGACTTCAGCGCCCGGTCGGCCCGGTCGGCGGCCGCGTCGACGGTGCGCTGGGCGTCGCGCCGCAGCCGTTCGCGTACCAGCACCGAGACCGCGGCGGCGGCGTCGTTCATCTGGGCGATACGGTCGCCCGCGACGGCCTCGGCGACCTCGGAGTCCAGCGAGGCGATCGCCGCGTCGAACTGGAACAGCAGGGTCGGGCGGTCCAGTTCGCGTGCGGCACCCCGCAGCGCGCCGGCGGTCCACGTGTCGAGGAAGGCCGGCAGGTCGGGCAGCGACAGCCGGCCCAGCGCGGCGCGCTCGGCGGCCAGCCGGGCCCGCTGCTCGCCGGCCGTCTCCTCGACCGCCGCGAGCAGGCCGGAGAGCAGCCCCAACACGGTCGCCGTCACCGCGGACTGCCGCTGCTCGGCGGCGAGTGCGGCGATCCGCGCCTCCACGTCGAGGAAGCGCGCCACGTGCGGGTCGGCCCCTTCGCCGGTCGCCCCCGAGGTGAGCGCGCCGAGGGCGCGGCCGGGTGCGCAGGGCAGGACGACGGGTTCGGCCACGCCGAGTTCGCGCAGCCGCCCCTCGACCAGCGCACGGACGTCGTCGAGGTCGCCGGCGTCCAGCAGGTCGGTCTTGGTCAGCACGAAGGCGCACCGGTCGAGGTGGTCGTGCAGCGGCCCGGTCAGGAAGTCGACGAGCGTCATCGACATCGCGGCCGTCGCCGGGACCACGACCAGCGCCAGGTCCGCCTGCCGGACGGCCGCCTCGGCGAGTTCGCGGTGGCCGCGGTCCACCACGGAGAAGCCCGGGGTGTCGAGCAGCACGATGTCGTCCCCGAGCAGCCGTGCGCGCTGCGCGACTTCGAGCCGCAGCACCTCCTCGGCCAGCGAGGTGGTCAGCACCTGCTGCAGCGCCTGCTCAAGTGTCGCCGAGGCGGCGGGCCCCGCCGCCCGCGTCCACCGGGTGAACGACCCCGAGGGCCAGCTGAGGTCCCCGCGCCCCGCGACGGTCGCCACCAGCCCCTCCGCGCCCGCGACCTGGCGCAGCACCGTGGTCGTACGCGTGGTCACGTCGTTGGACGACGGCAGCAGCCGGCGCCTGACGAACCCGTTCAGCAGCGTGCTCTTGCCGCTCGACGCCTCCCCGAAGACGGCGATGCGCAGCCGCGGGTCGGCGACCCGCTGCTGCACCGCGCGCAACCGGTCGCCGAGTTCCGCTCGGCGACCGGCCGGTATGCGCTGGTCGCCGAGCACCGAGTCGATCCACTGCAGGTGGCCGCCGATCGCCGGCCTGCGCACCTGTCCCGCCCCCTGGCTGTTCACCCTTTCACGGTAGGGAGGCCCGGCGTTCGACATCTCATCAGATGACGGGATCTGCCTGACTTTCCTCACCCGCGCCGGAACCGCGCCTCACCCGCGCCTGACCCGCGCCGGAACCCCCCGCAACCGCGCCCCGGCGCAGGGCGCGGGTCAGCCGCCCGCGCCCACCGGGGCCATCGCGTCGATGACGCGGGGATTGGCGGCGATCCACTTCTGCACGCCCTCGGCGGTGTTGCCCCGGCCCGCCGCCTGGATGGCCGCCCCCAGCGAGCTGAGCTGCGGCTCGGTCATCCGGAAGTTCCGCATCCAGGAGCTGACCTGGGGGAGCCGGGTGGCAGCGGACCTGCCCGCCAGGTCGTGGATCGAGTCGCCGGGCCCCCACAGGGACTTCGGGTCGGCCCAGCTTGGTGTGCCGCGGGCCAGGCCGGTGAAGGCCGCGCCCGGGTCGTACGTCTTCACCTGGGCCGGGTAGCCGCGCGCGTCGAGGGCCGCCTTCCACAGGTTGGCCGACGCGATGGACTCGTCCCAGTTGAAGGAGCCGATCGTGACGCTGCGGCCCTTGCCTGTGTCGGCGCCCGCCGCCGTGGGGGCGGCGGTCGGGCTGTTGCCGGCGAAGACGCCTGTGCCGCCCGCCACCAGGGCCAGCGCGACGACGCAGGACAGGCCCACCGCGGGGCGCGGCCGGTAGCGCAGCACCGCGAAGCCGCGCAGGGAGCCGCGGGAGCGGGCCGCCGCGCGGCGGCCGAGCGCGGAGACCTGCTCGCCCATGGCGCCGGTGAGCCGGTCGAGGCAGACGGCCAGGACGACGACGGACACGCCCCCCTCGAAGCCGAGCCCGATGTCGACCTGGCTGATCGCGCCGAAGACGGTCGAGCCGAGGCCCTCCGCGCCGGCCATGCCGCCGATGACGACCATCGACAGGGCCAGCATGATGACCTGGTTGACGCCCGCCATGATCGTCGGCAGCGCCGGCGGGAGCTGCACCCGCAGCAGGGTGCGGGCCGGGGTCGTACCGAAGGCGTCGGCGGCCTCGACCAGCTCGGGGTCGACCTGCCTGATGCCCAGCTCGGTCATCCGCACGCCCACCGGCATCGCGAAGACGATGGTGGCGATGACGGCGGGGACCGTGCCGAGGCTGAAGAAGATGATCGCCGGGATCAGGTAGACGAACGCCGGCAGCGTCTGCATGACGTCGAGCACCGGCCGCACCACCACGCTGGCGCCGCGGCTGGCCGCCGCCCACACGCCGAGCGGTGCGCGCCGACCACGGTCGACGGCTGGTCGCCGAGCGCGGCGAGCAGAGCGTCGCGGGGGATGACGCCGGTGAGCCGGCCGTCGTCGTCCACGGCGGCCAGCGGCTGCCTGGTCCGGGACGCGGGCGTCAGCGTGGAAAGCCAGGTGGCGGCGCGATCATGGGACTTGTCACATCTCGGGCGGCGTGCCCGGACGGCGGCCGCCTGAATCAGTGGCTTCTGCAACCTGCCGCCGCCGTGCCGGTCCGGGCACGCAGCGTGAGGGGTGGCCGGAAGCGGAATGACCGCCTTCGTTTGGAAGGGTGCGGTCGGGCTCGCGGAATGACCGTTTTTAGGCGGATATGAGCGCCCGGTCATCGTGGTTGAACCGTGTCCGGAGAGTCTCCGACCTGTGCCCGACCCCGAGGGTTGGAATGCGTCGGGACCGGTTGAAGGTCGCTGCGGTACGGCGGCGCGGCCGTCTCCAGGGCCGCGGTCAGCAGGCTCCAGGGGCGCCGGCGGCCGTCGCTCACCGCCGCGATGCCGGTCTCGTCGTAGCGGGAGGTCGCCAGTGACCAGGTCAGATTGCCCGCCATGAGATGCCGCATGGCGTCCACGTAGTGGTCGACGTGCTCGCGCGTCTCGCGGGCGGCACCGCGCAGGGCGGGCGTGCCGGGCAGGGCGGCGGCGACCCGGGCGAAGCGGGCGGTGCGGGCGTTGGCGAGCGCGCTGACGTGCTCGACGGACTCCTCGACCGTGCAGCCCTTGTGCGTGCGGTGGACGACCACGCTGTTGTTCACGTCGCCCGCCGCCAGCTCCTTGGTCAGCGACACGATGTCGTTGACGAAGATCACCACGTCGCCGGTGATCTCCCGCATCTCCCGCAGCGCCGGCGAGTCGTGCAGCTCGTCGGGCAGCGCGTAGCCGCCGCACCGCTCGGCGAAGTCCAGGCAAGGCCGCACCCCGATCGTCTCGCGCCGGACGTCGAGGAAGCGGTCGAGGGAGGGCAGCCGGACGGCGGTGCGGTGCTGGGCCTCGCCCTCGTGGGCGGCCAGATAGGCCCGCCAGTGCTCGCGGAAGCGTAACCGCCAGCCGGGCGGCGTCCCCGCCGTGGACCGCAGCCAGATGTCGCGGAAGGCCCGCACCAGCGGGGTGTCCCCGGTGGCCGCCGGCTCCGGCCCGCCCACCGCCATCGCGTCGACGAGGGCGGCGACCACCTGCCGTATCTCGTCGGGCCGGGTGCCGAGACCGCCGTCGAACTGGTCGTCGAAGATGAAGAACCAGGCGTTGAAGTCCGCTGCCAGCTCCAGGTCGGACGCGCTCGCGTCGGGATAGAAATACGCCATCAGCCGCTCCAGGCGCAGCGCGTCGTATTCGGCCACCGCGACGTCCCCGGTGAGCAGGCCCATGCCCTGCGCCCATTGCAGGGTGTGCTGCCTGGCCCGCTCGGCGTGCAGGTTCAGCCGGGCGGGGAAGGGGATCCTGATCGCCGCGGCGCGCCGGGTCGGGTCCAGCGGGCCGCCGGGCAGAGCCGGGCCGGCGGCGGTCTCGTCTGACATGAGCCCTCCAGGGTGCCGCGAAGCGCCCGGCCGCCTGCCGCGGTGCGGGCCCGAGGTGTGCCGGGTGCCGTTCGGATCGCCGTGCAGAGAGCGTAGGCGCCGCGCACGCCGGGGGACCGCGGCGCGCGGGCGCCACAAGGGGCGCGACCGGCGCACACCCCGCCTCGTGCGCCCCCGGGACGACCCCGGTTCGGAAGGGAGGGTAGCGGCCGCGCCACGGCAGCGCACCGACTCGCCCCAAGCAGGCCGAAGAAGGCCCGCGGCAGACCGCATTTCGTGTCCACGTGCGTACGCTGTGCCTACCCGGGGGACGGGTGAAGGGGACACCGCGTGTTCGAGGGAACTGACATGGCGTACACCGCTGATCAACCGCCTCGGCGGAAGCGACTGCTGCTGGAGCGCGAGACGGAGACGGCCGCGCTGGAGGCCCTGCTCGCCGATCTGAGCGGCCCCTCCCAGGGTGCGGTCGCCCTCGGCACCGGTGGCCTGCTGGTCTTCGCGGGACCCGCGGGACTCGGCAAGACCACGCTGCTCGGCGAAGTGCGCAAAAGGGCGACGGCCCGCGGCTGCACCGTGCTGTCCGCGCGCGGCGGCGAGCAGGAGCAGGGCGTCGCCTTCCAGGTCGTGCGCCACCTCCTGCAGCCGCTGCTCGCCACCGGCACCGAGGCGGAGCACCGCGAGGCGCTGGGCAATTGGTACGACATCGTGGCGCCCGCCGTGGGCCTGGTCGCCGGCGCCGCGAACGGCTCGCCCGACCCGCAGGGCGTGAGGGACGGCCTGGACTGGATCGTCACCCGCTTCGCCGTGCAGCGCGCCCCGCTGGTGGTGATGCTGGACGACGCCCACTGGGCCGACGCCGAGTCGCTGGCCTGGCTCACCGGCTTCGCGCCGCGCGCCGACGAGCTGCCGATGCTGCTCGTCATCGCCTACCGGCCCGACGAACTGCCGCGCGACGCCATGGCCTTCGGCAGGCTCGCCGAGCGGCACGGCTCGCGCACCCTGGACCTCGCGCCGCTCACCCCCGGCGCCGTCAGCCGGATCGTCCGCGACACCCTGGGCGAGGACGCCGACGAGGCCTTCTGCCGGGAGACCTGGGCGGTCACCGGCGGCAATCCCTTCGAGGCCGTCGAAGTCGCCGCCAGGGTCGCGGACCGCGGCCTCAAACCGCAGGTCGCCAACCTGCCGGAGCTGCGGGAGCTGGCCTCCGCGGTCAAGGGCGGCGGCCTGGTCGAGCGGCTGGAGCGGCTCGGCACCGCCGCGGTCCGCTTCGCCTGGAGCGTCGCCGTGCTCGGCGCCGAGGCGTCCCGCAGCCGGGCGGCGAGCGTCGGCGGACTGGGCGAGTCGGAATCCGCCGCCGCGGTCGCCCTGCTGCGCGAGGCCCGCATTCTCGCGGCGGCCTCCCACGACCTGCTCGAAGCGGCCGACAGCCGACTGGAGTTCTTCCACCCGCTGGTCTCCACCGCCGTCTACCGGGCGATCCCCGCGGCCTTCCGGGTCGCCATGCACGGCCAGGCCGCCGCGGTCGTCTCGCAGGCCGGCCTCGGCTCCACCGCGGTCGCCCGGCACCTGCTGGAGACCCACCCCGAGAGCGACCCGTGGGTGGTGCAGCAGCTGTCCGACGCCGCCCGCGAATACCAGCGGGCCGGCGCCCCCGACGCCGCCAGGCGCTGCCTCGCGCGGGCGCTGCGCGAGCCCCCGGCCATGGAGGACCGCGCCCAGGTGCTCTACGAGCTGGGCTGCTCCGCCCTGCTGACCGAACCCGCGATCACCGTCAACCACCTGCGGGCCGCGCTGGACGAACCCGTCCTGACCCCGGATCTGCGCGAGGCGATCGTCTACCGGCTGGCGCAGGCACTCGGCCACTCCGACCGGACGGCGGAGGCCGCCCAGACCGTCGCCGACGCGACCCGCTGGGCCACCGACGTCAAGACCCGGCTGCACCTCCAGGCCGAGCAGTTCATGTGGAACGCCTTCCGCGCCGACGAGCAGGACTCCACCGCCCGCTCCCGCAAGCTCGCCCGCCTCGCCGACCACCTGACCGGGCGCGGCACCGCGGAGCGCTACATCCTGGGCCTGCGCGCCTGGGACGCGATGGTCAGGGGCGAGCCCGCCGCGACCGCGCTGCACTGGGCGGAGCAGGCACTCGGCGACGGCCTGCCCTGGACCGACGAGCAGTGGGGCTTCGAGGTGCCGGTCCTGGTGGCCCTCACCTTCATGTACGCCGACCAGCCGGGGCGGGCCGAGGAGCTGTTCACCCGGGGCATCGTGGAATGCCAGGCCAGGGGCTGGCGCGGCGCGCACCTGTCCTTCGGCTACACGCTGCTCGGCTATATCCGCTTCCGGCGCGGGCGGCTCGGCTCCGCCGAGTCCATGGTCCGCGACGGCCTGCGGATCGCCGACCGGGTCGGCCACCAGGTGCCCGCGCAGTATTTCGCGGTCGGCATCCTCATCGAGATCCTGCTCGCCAAGGGCCGCGCCGACGAGGCCCAGGAGCTGGCCGCGACCTACCGCTACGGCGAGATCACGCCCAGCGCCGTGGTCTATCCCGACGCGCAGGCCGTCTTCGGCGAACTGCTGCTCGCGCTGGGCCGGCACCGCGAGGCCGAGGAGCAGCTCACCCGGGTCGGCGAGCGCCTCGACGCCCGCGGCATGCGCAATCCCGCCTGGTGCCCCTGGCCGCTGCACCTGGCCCTGGCCAAGGAGGTCACCGACCCGGAGCGGGCCGCGGAGGTCGCCGAGGAAGGGGTGCGCAGGGCCCGCAGGTTCGGTACGCAGTCCGCCATCGGCCAGGCGCTGCACGCCCTGGCCGCGGTCACTCCGATGACGCGCAGGGCCGGCGTACTGGCCGAGGCCGTCGCGCACCTCGAAAGGTCGCCGTCCGGCTACGACCTGGCGCGCGCCCTGGTCGACCACGGCGCCACCCTGCGGCGTACCGGACTCGCACAGCACGCCGCGGAACAGCTGCACCGGGGCCTGGAGGGCGCCGTGCAGTGCGGTGCCGACGCGCTCGCCGCGCGGGCCCGCACCGAACTGGACGCCACCGGCCTGTGGCCGCTCCAGCCGCGTACCGCCGACGCCGACTCCCTCACCGTCCAGGAGCGCACGGTCGCGGAGTGGGCCGCGGGAGGCTGGTCCAACGCCCGGATAGCCGAGGCGCTCGGCGCCTCCGACGCGGTCGTGACCCGCCTGCTGTCCGACATCTTCCTCAAGGCGGGCTGCGACCACGCGGGCCTGCCCCGGCTGGTCGCCGGCCCTGACGGCGAGGCGGTGTAGCACCCGGGCACGCTGCTCGCCGGCTGTTTCCGCGCCCGGCCGCGGTCGGCGACCCGGCTACGCCGAACGACGGTTCCTGGCCCGCGATCGCGCGCCGCCGGGTGTCGCGGCCAGGGGCGGGCGGCAGGCGGTGCCTAGGGTCGGCCTGTGGACTCCTGGAGCGGCCGAGGCGGGCCGGAGCGGCCCGGGGGCGAGCCGCTGTCGAGGCTGCTGCCCGCCTGGCGGCGGCGCGCCGAGCCGTTCGGGCCCCCGGTCCTGTACGAGACCCCGGGGGCCGCCCCCGAGCGGGTGGGCGCCGGCCTGTCCCGCGCCGACGTCGCCCGGCTGACCGGGGTGACCGAGGAGTGGTACGTCTCGCTGGAGCGCGGCGAGGCGTACCGCTGCACCGAGGACTTCCTCGACCGGCTCTCCACCGCCCTGCGGCTGAGCCCGGCCGAGCGCGGCACGCTCTACGAGCGGGCGGTCGGGCGGCCGCCCGGCTCCGCCGCCATCCCGCAGGCGGAGGCGGCGGTCCAGATGGACGACGTCCTCCAGCGCTTCGTCGACAACCAGTGGCACCCCGCCTGCGTCATGGACGCGGCGTGGAACGCGGTCGGGCACAACCAGCCGATGCGCGACTGGTTCCCGTGGACGGCCCATCAGGGCAACATGCTCCGCTGGGCCCTGCTCGGCCGGGACGCCCGGGAGCAGCTGGTCGACTGGCGGGAGGACTGGGCCCGTTCGTACGTGGCCCAGCTCCGCTTCGCGCGCGCCCACGACCGGAGGAGCAGAGCGCTGCGCACCCTGGAGCGCGAGGTCCTCGCGAACACCCCGGGAGCGCGGGAGCTGTGGCACCGCAAGGAGTCCCGCGAGAGCGGCGACGGCGGCCTGCGCCGGCTCCGGCTGCCCTTCCACCAGGGCCGGGAGGTCGCGGTGCGGATCGTCGAGCTGCGGCCGCTGCGCGGCGACCGGCTCCGCGTCCTGGTCCTCATGGAGGACGGCCCGAAGGCCGCCGGCAGCCGAACACCTTGACGCGGCCGCGGTATTCAGGATCGGCCCGCCCGTGCATAAAGTGATCGCAGCGGATGCGCAGATCCGGCTCAGTTCCGCTCCCGGCGCCCGGCGCGGCCCGAGGGCGCGATGGATGGGGGCAGTGGCGTGAGCGACGAATTACCGCAGATCACACAGGACCGGCTGCGGCAGGACCTGCCGCACAGCGCCCGGATGTACGACTACTACCTCGGCGGCAACACCAACTACGCGGTCGACCGGGAAGCCGCCGAGCAGGTCATCGTGACCTTCCCCGCGGTGAGGACCGCCGCCCGCGTGAACCGCGCCTTCGTGCACCGCTCGGCACGCCTGCTGGCCCGCGACCACGGCATCCGGCAGTTCCTCGACATCGGCACCGGCATACCGACCGCGCCCAACCTGCACGAGGTGGTCCAGCGCGAGCAGCCCGCCGCCCGGGTCACCTACGTCGACAACGACCCGATCGTGCTGGTCTACGCCGACAGCCTGCTGCGCAGCTCCCCGGAGGGCGCCACCGGCTACGTCGAGGCCGACGTGACCGACCCCGTGCGCCTGCTGGACGTCGTACGGCGGGAGGGCTGCGTGGACCTGGAGCGGCCGCTGGGGCTGAGCCTGAACGCGCTGCTGCACTTCGTCCCCGACGACCAGGACGCCTACGGGGTGGTGGAGACCCTGGTCGGGGCGCTCGCGCCCGGCTCGTACCTGACGATCTCGCACTGCACCCCGGACTTCGCGCCCGAGGTGTGGGCGGCGATCGTGGAGGTCTACACCAAGGGCGGCACACCGCTCCAGGTCCGCAGCCGCAGCGAGGTGCTGGACTTCTTCACCGGCCTGGACCTGCTCGACCCGGGCGTGGAGGTGGCCCACCGCTGGAATCCGGAGCCGGCCAGCGGGCCGAGCCTGATCTCGGACGCTGACGCGTCGCTCTACGCGGGTGTGGCGCGCAAGCCCTCCTGAGCCGCGGGGGGCGCGGGCTCAGCGGTACTTCTGGCAGTAGTCCTTGAGCTTCTGCAGACAGGCCGCGGAGCCCAGCGAGTTGACCATCAGGCGGTCGAAGCCGCGCTCGTAGGCGTCGACCTCCTGGTGGTCCTGGAGGTACAGGCCCCCGTTGCAGCGCTCGACGTAGACGATCGCGGGCAGTTGGTCGGCGGCGAAGTCGAAGACCGTGGTGGTGCCGATCTGGACCGGCAGGTTGAGCCGGGCGGAGGGGGCCAGCCGGAAGCTGATCCGCTCGTGCCCCGCGAGCTCTATCAGGTGCTCGATCTGCCGGCGCATGATCGGGTTCGTGCCGTAGCCGCGGGACAGGGTGACCTCGTCCACGACGCAGATCAGCTGGGTCGCGGACTCGTGGAGGAAGCGCTGGGCCCGCATGGCCCGCAGCTCCATGATCCGCTCGGCGGTCCGCACACCGGGCTCCAGCGAGTTCGCCTTGACCAGGGCCCGGGTGTAGTCGGGGATCTGCAGCAGGCCGAGCAACTGCCCGCTCTCGTACGAGCGGATGCGCGCGGCGATGTCCTCCAGGCTGACGTAGGTCTGGAGTTCCTTGGGCGCGACATCGCGCCAGGCCTCCCACCAGCCCTTCTCGTTGGCCTGCTGGGACAGTTCGAGCAGCCGGGCGCGCTCGGCGGGGTCCACGACCTGGTAGACGTCGAGCAGGCACAGCACGTCCTTCTCCTTGAAGTCGTGCTCGCCGCTCTCCAGCCGGCTGATCTTGGAGGCCGAGCAGCCGCCGATCTCGTGCGCGACCTCCTTCTCCGTCAGACCGAGCGCCTCGCGGTGTTTTCGCAGCGTCTCACCGAAGATCATGCGCTGCGCGGTCGGCGCCCGGCCCGACAGCGGACGGACATGGCGGACTCCGCGCGGGGCGCGGGACGGCTGGGCAGGCACGGGCGGACTCTCCCTCGCGCTGAGCGGGCGGCGATCTGGACCCCCTCATCCTGCCTCAGTCATATGAGATCGGAAGTTGCCGACCAGGGCGTCCGGTTACCGAACCTCAGTGAACTCGCCCGCGGCCACGGCGGCAACGAATGCCCGTACCGCGGTCCGTTCGAAGGTCAGAACCGCGCCTTCCGGGTCCTTCGAGTCACGGAAACCGATCAACTCCCGACCGATTGCGCCCACTTCCACGCAGGCGCTCTGGTGGTTGCTGTAGGAGCTTTTCCGCCACGCGACGGCTAAGCCGCCGGGACCGTCCGCTCCCATCAGGTGTTTCCCTTGGCCCTCGCGGTGGTCGTGATCGGTCATGTGTCCTCTTTTCGTGCCGGAACCGATGATCAAGCGGGCCGTCTGCAAATGCAGGTGATACGGCCCCATGGAAAGGATGACCGGCTGCCGCCGGCTTCATGCGCGGCCGGTGGACCCGGCGGATACAAGGGTGCTCCGCCGGAAGCAGGAGGATCTGCAAATGCGCGCCCGAGGCAACTTCTTTCCCCGCCTCGCGCCGGAGCGCCGGGAAGCGCCGGTGGACTACCGGCCGCGATGCCGCACCCCGGCGCGAAAGGCCGCGTGCGCACCCATCGCCCTGCCGTCCACCAGCGCCTACCCGCCGCGCGAGGCGGCATGACAGCCCCTACCACATGAGGCTTTGAAGGACCCGGTTCGTCCGTCGAGGCGGGCGCCTGGCCGCCCCGCGGGAGCCGGCTCCCCGTCAGGGACGGCAGCGGACCGCACCCGGCGTGGGGCACGCTTGAGACACCGCACTCCGAGGAAGGGACGCCCTTTGCCCGCCCGCTCCCACCTCGCGCCGGTCCTCAGCCAACTCAAGCGGGCCTCCGGCATGCCGCTGCGTGCCCTCGCGGCAAGGCTGGGCATAGCGGCCGCGGACGCCGCCGCGATCCTGTCGGGCGAGCGCTTCCCCGACTGGGGCCTCACCGAGCGCTTCGCGCTGGCCTGCGGCGCCGACCCGCTGGTCCTGCGCAAGGTGTGGGAGGACGCCAGGCTCAGGGCCGACCCGCACCACCGCCTCGACCTCCCGGACGCCGATCCCGTACGCCGCCGCCCCGCCGCGGACCGCCCCGCCTGACGTACCATCCGGCACGGCGGAGAACGACACGCGGGAGGCCCTGATGGAGATAACGCTGCGCGAGGTGCGGGACGGCGACCTGCCCGTCCTCTACGTCCAGTCGATCGACCCCGAGGCCATCGCGATGGCGGCCTTCACCGCGAAGGACCCCGCCGACCGCGAGCGCTTCGCGGCCCACTGGGCGCGGATCCGCCAGGACCCGGACATCATGGCCCGCACGGTCGTCGGCCCGGCCGGCGAGATCGTCGGCCACGCGGCGGTCTACGGCCCGCGGGGGGAGCGCGAGGTCACCTACTGGATCGGCAGGGAGTTCTGGGGCCGCGGCGCGGCCACCGCCGCCCTGCGCGGGCTGCTCGCCCTCGAACCCGCGCGCCCCCTGCGCGGGCGCGCGGCAGCGGACAACGCCGCCTCGATCCGGGTGCTCGAACGGTGCGGCTTCGTGGTGACGGGTCACGATCGGGGCTTCGCGAACGCCAGGAACGAGGAGATCGACGAGGTCGTGCTCCTCCTGGCCGGATGAATCCGCGCCGCTTGAAAGCGTTCAACCGCCCGATGGGTGCTGGTGCTGCCTGATGGAACGTGTCGGAACCTGATGGGTCGCGGAGCCATCCGCGATCCGGTCGGGGCCATCCGTATACCGCCGTCTGACCAGGTGTTTCGTTGATCCCTGCAGCTTTTCCCGCCGCTCCGGCCGGCCTTCGCGGCCCGCTGGGCGAGCGCCCTCGCGTGAGCGATTGTGTGCGAAGTCTTGCGCGCCGAACGCCCCGGGGCTACCTTTCCAGCGCGTTAAGACGATTCAAGCCCGCCCCGGCGCAGGTGGTGGCGGCGCGCTTCCCACCGCAACCGCTGTCGAAGGGACCCCCGTGGACATATCCCGCCGCGTCTTCTCCACCCTGACCGGCTCCGCCGCCGCCGCACTCGCCCTGCCGGCCGCCGCCCACGCGGCGGCGCCCGCGGCCCCCGCCGGGCCCGCGCCCACCCCCGCCGCAGGACACCCCGGGCACGGCCCGGCGCACACCGTGTCCTTCGACCGCTACGCGCTGGTCATCGACGGGCAGCGGGTGCCGATCTGGTCCGGCGAGGTCCACCCCTTCCGGCTGCCCAGCCCCTCGCTGTGGCTGGACGTCCTGCACAAGATGAAGGCCAACGGCTACAACGCGGTCAGCATCTACGTGGCCTGGAACTACCACTCCCCGGCCCCCGGCAGCTACGACTTCACCGGCGTCCGCGACCTGGACCGCTTCCTCGACCTGGCCGCGGAGGCCGGGCTGTACGTCATCGCCAGACCCGGCCCGTACATCAACGCCGAAGTGGACGCCGGAGGTTACCCGGGCTGGCTGGCCACCGCCCCCGGCCGGGCCCGCACCAGCGACCCGGCCTACCTCGCGCACGCCGACGAGTGGCTCACCGCGGTCAACCGGGTCATCGGCCGCCACCTGTACACCAAGGGCGAAGGCACCGTCGTGCTCTACCAGTTGGAGAACGAGTACGCCTCCTTCACCACCAGCTCCACCGGCACCGACTACATGGCGCACCTCTACGCGAAGGTGCGCGCCGACGGCATCGACGTACCGCTCTTCCACAACGACAAGGGCCGCAACGGCTACTGGATCCCCGGCAGCTTCGACACCGGCGGCGAGCAGGGCCGCTACCTCTACGCCTTCGACGGCTACCCCTCGCCGTCGAGCACCCCGCCCGACTGGGGCTACTTCGGCACCGGCGGCGCCAAGGGCGGCACCACCGCCAGCCCGGAAACCCCCGGCTTCACCGCCGAGTTCGGCGGCGGCTGGTTCGACCCGTGGGGCGGCGCCGAATTCGGCGGCCTGGGCTATGCCGAATCCCGCAGGACCCGGGACGCGGCCTTCGAGCGGCGCTTCTACCTCACCAACCTCGCCAACGGCATCAAGATCCACAACGTCTACATGACCTTCGGCGGCACCTCCTGGGGCTGGCTGCCCGCCCCCGTCGTCTACACCTCCTACGACTACGGCGCCGCCATCGACGAGGCGCGCAACCAGACGTCCAAGCTGCTTCCCATGCGGCAGATCGGCTCCATGCTCGCCGCCTTCCCCGACCTGGCGCACCTGGACCGCGCCGAGGACACCGCGGCCGCCGGCGGCGCCGTCCGCGTCTACCACCTGGCCGACCCCGACCGCGGCTCGCACCTGTACTTCCTGCGCAACGACAGCAGCCAGGACGCCACCGTCACGCTGCCGGCGGCCACCGCGGCGGGCACCGTCACCGTGCCCGCCGCGCCCGGCGGGATGCGGGTCGCCGGCAAGGACATGAAGGTCGTCGCCGCCAACCTGTCGCTGGGCCGCCGCGCCCTGCTCTACACCACCGCCCAGCCGATGTGGCGGGCCGCCGGCGACGACCAGGACATCGCCCTGCTCACCGGCAGGCCGGGCGACCCGGTCGAGACGGTCCTGGTCTGCCGCAGCCGCCCCACCGCCACGGTCACCGCGGGCAGCGCCGACGCCGTCTACGACGAGGCTGCGGGCACCCTGCGGGTCAACGCGGTCCTCGACGGCCTGACCCGCATCCGCGTCCAGGACGGCGGCAGCGCCGTACCGCTGCTGCTCCTGCTCGCCGACGACACCGCGGCCGCCACCCTGTGGCCCCGCGACACCCCGGACGGCCCGGTGCTGGTCCGCGGCCCCGCGCTGCTGCGCACCGCCGAGGTCCACGGCGCGAACCTGGACCTGACCGGCGACACCGCCGCGCCCGCCCCGCTGGAGGTGTGGGCACCGCAGCACGTCAAGCACGTCGGCTGGAACGGCCGGCGCGCGTCCGTGCACACCACCCGGGACGGCAGCCTCGCCGCCGACCGCACGCTGGCCGGGCCCGCCGCCGTGCAGCTGCCCGCGCTCACCGGCTGGCGGTATGCCGCGGAAAGCCCCGAGGCCGAGGCCGGCTTCGACGACCGCCACTGGCGGGTGTGCGACCTGACCGCCTCCCACAGCTCCACCGCCGTGCCCGCCGGGCAGCCCGCCGTCCTGTTCGCCGACGACTACGGATTCCACTACGGCGACGTCTGGTACCGCGCCACGGTCGACAGCGCCGCCGACGCGCGGACCCTCGCCCTGACCTACCAGGGCGGCACGCTGGGCCTGCTCATGGCCTGGTGGGACGGCCGCCCGCTGGGCACCCACCGGCTGCCGGCCCCCACCAAGGCGCAGGACACGGTGGCCAGTTGGACCGGCAGCGCGGAATTCGCCGTGCCCGCCGACCTGCGCGGCGAAGGGCCGCACACGGTGGCGGTGCTGGTCAGGCCGATGGCCCACGCGGAGGACGGCGGCGCCAACGACGCCTTCAAGGCCGCCCGCGGCCTGCTCGCCGCCACCCTCGACGGCGCCGCGCCGACCTGGCGCATCCAGGGCGCCACCGGCACCGAGGACCCGGTGCGCGGCCCGCTCAACACCGGCGGCCTGTACGGCGAACGCGCCGGCTGGCACCTGCCCGGCTTCCCCGACCGGCACTGGTCGCCGGTCGCCCTGCCGCACACCGACTCCCGGCAGGGCGTGGCCTGGTACCGCACCGACTTCACCCTGCGGATCGACCGCGGCACCGACGCCTCGATCGGCCTGACCCTCACCGACGACCCGGCCCGCGCCTACCGCGTGCAGATATTCCTCAACGGCTGGAATCTGGGCCAGTACGCCAACGACGTCGGCCCGCAGCACACCTTCGTGCTGCCCAACGGCATCCTGCGTACCGACGGTTCCAACTCCCTGGCGCTCGCCGTCCTCACCGACGGCACCACCCCGGCCGGCCTGCCGGCGCCCGCCCTGACCCTGCTGGGCGCCGTCGCGGGCGGCGTCCCCGTACGGGACGTGCCCGCGCCCGGATACCAGGTGCACGGGCAGCGGGGGATCTGAGAGCGGCCGCACCAGGAGCGGGGGCCCGGCACCCGTGGGGGGCGCCGGGCCCCCGGCGGGTCAGCCGCCGGTGAGGCTCCCGACGAAGGTCAGGCCGCCGTCGGAGGCGAGCAGGCGGCCGGCGGCAAGGCCCGGTTTGGCCACCACCGCTGAGCGGTCGTCGCTGTCGGTCCACATGTCGGGCGTGACCTGCCAGCCGTGGCCGGCGAGGAAGGCGCCGGCCTTGCCGAGCAGCGCCTCGTCGGACCCGCGCCCGTCCGGGTCCCAGCCGGCGACCCGGACCCGGTCGCCGTCGAAGTCGTCCCGCGGGTGGACGGCCCCGGGGGCGGCGGAGCGGATCGCGGCCCGGATGTCGCGGGAGACGCCGAGCTGCCGCCCGGTCGGCCCGGGGCGCTCGGCCGCGGCGGGCCCGGGTTCGCCGTAGTCGGGGACGCCGGTGAAGGAGACCACCCCGGTCTGCACCCCGAAGACCCCGCCGCCGACGCGGTCCCGCGCGACGTTCAGGCCCGCGGTCGCGCCGTCCCCCGACCGTACGGACCGCCAGCCGTCGGCCCGCACCGCCGCGTCGAGCGCGGCGACGATCTCGGCCGCGGGGCGCCGGTCGTCCTCGTCGTAGGCCGACATCGACACGCTGTCCTCGCCGAGGACCGGGGCGAGGTCGAGGAAGGCCGCCCCGGGCATGGCCGCGCTGACATATCCCCTGATCCGCTCGGCGAATCGGGCACGGTCCTGGTCGTCGCTCACAGCTCTCCTTCTTCCCCGGTGTCCCTTCATAAGCGCGCGGTCAGCCGAACGGGTTCAGGAAGTCCCCGGCGGACCTGACGAGGTCCGCCCCCCTGCCGGCCGCGGTCCTCCCGGCGTCGGCGACGGCGTCCACCGTGTCGCCCGCGTCCCGCGCGAGCCCCGGCAGGTCGCCCGAGGTGAGGTCCCGCCACGCGCCGGCGCCGTCGTCCGCGACCCGGCCCGCGTCACGGGCCACCCCGGTCCACAGCTGCCGGACGTCGTTCTGCGACCGGTCGGCCTCCAGCACCTTCACCACCGGCACCGTCACCGCGAAGGCCGCGCCGCGCGCGGTGAACTCCGCCGTGGCGGCGAGGGACCTGGCCACCGGGTCGGGGACATCCCGTTCCCTGGCCGCCTGGTAGGCCTGCTTGTACGCCAGGTCCCCGGCCAGGCCGACCAGTTCGTCGCGCAGGTCGTCGGGGGTGACGCGGTCGAGCATGCCGTGGGAGTTCAGCACCGCGTTGACGGGCTCCAGCGCGGCGGCGTACGAGGTGCGCCCGGCCAGGACGTCCTGCAGGATCGGGTCGAGGTCGGCGCCCATCCGCGCGACCACGCCGGGCGGCACCCTCGCGTGCAGGAAGGACACCAGCTCCCGTATCTCCGCGGCGCCGGTCATCTCCTCGTCCAGGGTGGTGTGCGTGAAGGTGAGGCCCTGGGCGCCGCCGAAGAGGACGCGCTGGAGGTTCGCCAGCGCCTCGGTGTCCTTGTCGTAGTAGTCCGAGTGCGCGGTGGCGCCGCTCGTGGCGAGCCGGGTGATGTCGGGGAAGTCCGCCGGGTCGCTGCCCAGGCCCTGGGTGTACGACACCAGGTCCTCCGGCGCGCGCATCGCGAAGAAGCGCGTGTCCGGCAGGTGGAAGTCGGCGGCCGACGTGATGTCCGGGCCGAGGCCGGGGCTGCCCATGAACACGACGGCGCCGACGCGCATGCCGTCCTGAAGTGCCTTGCTGGTGCACAGGGTTCCGTAGCTGTGCGCGAAGACGTCCGTGGTCGCGTCCGGTCTGAGGTCCACCGATATCCCGGCCGTGAAGTCGGCCAGCGCCCGCCCGCCGGCCACCGCCTTCGACGGGTCGACGGAGTCGCCGAGCTCGGGTGTGTCGTAGCCGAGCCAGCTGACGACGGCGGTGTCCTGCTGCTCGACGCCGTTCGCCCCGTCCTGCACCAGGTTGTAGCCGCCCTCGCCGAACCCGTCGAAATTGTCCAGGCGGTTGGTGATGCCGGGAATCCGGAAGGCCACATGCGCGGCGGTCGTCAGATCGCCGACCACCTCGGCCACCCGGCCGTCCGGATACGGCGCCGCCTCGGGGTCGGCGACGCTGCCGGCCGCGGGGTCGAAGACCAGGAACTGTCGGGGGACTTCGCGGGTGGCGATCCGCCCGGTCCCCGGGTCGACGAGCTTCTGCTCACGCGGGTTGAGGAAGCCGCGCAGCGTGTCGACACGGGCGCCGGTCCGCTTGTACGCGGGGTCGTCCGGCCGGAGCGTCCGGAAGTAGGCCGACTCCCTGGCGTATTCCCGCTGGATGCCGATGCGGTTCGCGGCGAAGCGGACGGTGGGCGGGACACCGTCGAGATTGCCGACGACTCCGGGCTCGGCGTCGGCCAGTTCGGCCTGTCGCAGCGGGGTGAGGGTGCCGAAGAAGTCCTTCACGGCCTGGGCCCTGACGGCGGGCGGGTCGTCCCCGTGGGCCGCGAGCAGACCGGCCAGGTCCGCTTTGAGCCGGTCGGCATCGGGGGAGCCGGCGGCGAATCCGGTGGGCAGGCCGAAGGCGGCCAGCGAGGCGAAGGGGTCCGTGCCGGGGTCGCGCAGGCCGCCTGCCTTGGCACGCAGGTCCCGTGCGGTGTCGGTGAGATAGGACTGGAGCGGCTTGAGGCCCGCGACCTTGTCGGCGGCGGACAGTGCCGCGGCCCGTGCGAGGGCCCGCGGGATGTCGTCCCGGGCTTTGCCCTCACAGGAATCGGCCAGCCGGTCGAGCATGCCCGGATCCACCGTCACTATCCCCATGCGGACGTACGGTAGCCATACTGGCGTCCGAGGCACCGGAGTTGGCGTGATCGCGCGAGACACGGCGGGAGCGGGATGAGCACCGAGGGCGACAGGCTGCGCACCGAGCAGGCCGGTCTGGCCCGGCTCGCCGCGGACGTACGAAGCCTGCTCGACGCCACCGCGACGCTCGCCGAGGACCGCGCGGCCGGCGACAGCCGCTGGTCGGGCCCGCAGGCCGACCGGGTCAGGGGCGAACTGTCCGTGTGGAAGGGCAGGGCGCGCACTGTGGCCGACACCCTGGACACCGAGGCCGCGCAGCGCGGCAAGGACGCGGTGAAGGCCGACAAGGCCCCCGGCGGCTGAGTCCCAGATCGTCGCTGAGCCCGGGTCCCGGCCCGGGGCCGGCAGGCGGAAGCGGCAGGCGGCGCCGTCCCGCCGCTACCGGGGCATCCTGTCGGCAGGAGGGGGGCCGTCCGTGTCGTGTTGCGGGCGGCCGCCGCGCTTGGTGGAATCGTGACTGGCCGTATGACCACTCTCCGTGTTCAGGGGAGGCCGCACCGCCGTATCGGGGGCACGGCCACCTACGGAAGGACCGCCATGGCCGGCGACATCACCAACCCCGACTTCGCGGAGCCCGGCATCGGGGTCGCGCCGAAGCACAAGGTCTTCACCGTCAAGAACGCCGACGGCATCCCCGGCTGGGAGGTCACCCAGGACGCCGTCCAGCTCGTCGCGCTGGCGCCCGGCGCGGGCCCCGCCGGGTCCGGCGGCGGACAGGCGCTGCGGCTCAAGGGCGAGGACCCCGGGCACGTCGGGGCTGTCAGCCAGACCGTGCCGACCACCCCGGGCCGCAAGACCTCCATCAGCTGGATGGAGTCGCCCGACCCCGCAGGGCGGCCGGAGGCGAGCGCCGCCGAGCAGGAGTACGCGGTGGTGGTCCGCCCGGTCGAGACGCCCAAGGGTCCGGGCCTGACGAAGGAGGCCTTCGCGCCCGCCGTGAGCGCGGGGCCCGCCTGGGTCCGCCGCTCGGTCGAATTCACCCCGTCGGGTGCGAACGTGACCGTCGAGTTCGGCGCCGGCCTCCCCGGCGCGCTGTCCCCGCTGATCACCGGCCTCGCCCTGGCCACCGGCGACGGGCGTACGCGGCCGCCGGTCCTCTTCGGCACGGTGACCGGCAGCCCGGTGACCGCCGAGCCGGACGAGACGATCCCGCTGACCTTCGCCGTCGGCAACCGCACCGCCGCCCCCGCGTACGGCGCGAAGGCGACCGTCGTCTTCCGGCCGCTGCCGCCGCTCGCGCCGGCCACGGGCGGCACCGGCACCCTCACCTTCCCCGGCAGGGAACTCATCGCGGCGGAGCCGCCCGCGCAGGGCGCCTTCAAGGTGACCGTCCCGCCCGACACCGCGCCGGGTACCTACCAGGCCGTCGCCGACATCTCCTACGACGGCGCCCCGGTCGCCGACGGCACGCTGACCTGGCTGATCGAGGTGGTGGCCGCCCGCACCCGCACCGGCACGGACATGGACGAGACCGGGCTGTCGACCTCCCGGTGACCCCGGCGGGCGGGCTCGGGCCCAGCGGGCGCGCTCCGGCTCAGCGGGCGGGCTCGACCCGGCCCGCGACCTCGCCGAGGCCGACCCGCACACCGCCGGGACCGGGCGCGGTCGCCCTGATGACGACCTCGTCGCCGTCCTCAAGGAAGGCCCGGCTGCTGCCGTCCGGCAGCTCCACCGGCTGCTCGCCGCCGCGGGTCAGCTCGATCAGCGCGCCCACGCTGTCCGCGGCCGGCCCGCTGACCGTGCCGGAGGCGAAGAGGTCGCCGGGGCGAAGGCTCGCCCCGTTCACCGTCATGTGCGCCACCATCTGCGCGTAGGTCCAGTACATCGCGGCGAAGGGCGGCCGGGAGACCGTGTGCCCGTTGAGCCGCAGCTCCATAGCGATGTCGAGGCCGCAGGGCGGCCGCACGGCGCTGTCGTCGAGATAGGGGAGCAGCGGGGTGTCACGCGCCGGCGGGGCCGTCCTGGCGTGGGCCAGCGCCTCCAGCGGGACCACCCACGGCGAGACCGACGTGGCGAAGGACTTCCCGAGGAAGGGCCCGAGCGGCACGTATTCCCAGGCCTGCACATCGCGCGCCGACCAGTCGTTGAGCAGGCACACCCCGAAGACGTGGTCGTCCGCGTCGGCCATCGCGACCCGCGAGCCGCGCTCGGAGGCGCCGCCCACCACGAAGCCCAGCTCCGCCTCGACGTCCAGCCGCAGCGAGGGCCCGTACGACGGCGCCGCCTCGCCCGCCGCCCTTCGCTGCCCGCACGGCCGCACCACGGGGGAGCCCGACACCACGACGGTGCCCGCCCTGCCGTGGTAGCCGATCGGCAGGTGCTTCCAGTTCGGCGTCAGCGGGTCCGCCCCGGCCCGGAAGATCCGGCCGACATTCACCGCGTGGTGCTCCGAGGCGTAGAAGTCGACGTAGTCGGCGACCTCGAAGGGCAGTTGGAGCTCCACCTCGGCGAGCGGCACCAGCAGCGGCCCGACCGCCTCGCGGTACGCCTCGCCCGTCAGCCACGCGGTGAGCGCCGTCCGCACCCGGGTCCAGGCCGGGCGCCCCGCGGCCAGCAGCGGGTTCAGCACCGGCGCGGCCAGCAGCTCCGCGACCTCGGGCGGCGCACCCGCCGCCCGTGCCGCGGCCCCCGCGTCCAGCACCCGGTCGCCGTAGCGGACCCCGATGCGCGGGCGCGGTTCCGCGGCGGTGCGGAAGACCCCGTAGGGCAGGTTGTGCGGCCCGAAAGGATCGTCGTGCGGCACGGTGAACGGGCTCTCGGTGCTCAACGGACCTCCAGTGCGGGGCGGCGCGGCCGCCCCGAGACTACCGGCCGGGGCCACCGCCGGGTTTGGAGCTGCCCGCAGGTCAAACGTAAAGTTCGCCGGGAGACCCGGGGCGTACCCGGGCTGCCCCGGGACCCGCGAGGACCCGGGCGGACAGGGAGAGCAGCGGCGGGATGACGGCGACAATCCAGGACTTCCACGACCTCGGACCGGAGGAGGACGCGCCCGGCATCGACCCGGCACGCCTCGAGGTCTGCCTGGCCGTGCTCGCCGAACTCGACGAGCTGCCCGTCGACCACCCCGACGCCATCGCCGTCCGCCGCGCCACCGCCGGCGTCTACCGCATGGTCAAGCAGCGCCGCCGCCAGGAGCGCAGGGCCGCCAAGACCGCCAACGACAAGGCCGTGACCGAGGCCACCGCCACCGGCGCCGCCGACCGCATCGACGACGAGACGCTCGGCATCCAGTTGACCGCCTCGGTCAGCACCGAGATCGCCGGCATCCTGGAGCGCCCCCGCTCCTGCTACGTCTGCAAGACCCGCTACGTCGAGGTCGACGCCTTCTACCACCAGCTCTGCCAGGACTGCGCCCGGGAGAACCGGGCCAGGCGCGACGCCCGCACCGACCTGACCGGGCGCCGCGCCCTGCTCACCGGCGGCCGCGCCAAGATCGGCATGTACATCGCGCTGCGGCTGCTGCGGGACGGCGCGCACACCACCATCACCACCCGCTTCCCCAGCGACGCCGTCCGCCGCTTCAAGGCCATGCCCGACAGCGACCGGTGGATACACCGGCTCAAGATCGTCGGCATCGACCTGCGCGACCCCGCCCAGGTGGTCGCCCTCGCCGACTCCGTCGCCGCCGACGGCCCGCTGGACATCCTGATCAACAACGCCGCACAGACCGTACGCCGCTCCCCGGGCGCCTACCGCGAACTGGTCGCCGCGGAGGCCGCCCCGCTGCCGGCCGGCGAACTGCCCGCCACCGAGGTCTTCGGCGCCTTCGGCAGCGGCGCGCAGACCGCCGCCGCGCTGCCCGCCCCCCGCGGCGAGGCGCTCACCGCGCAGGACGTCACCGACCTCGCGCTGGTCAGCGGGTCCGCCTCGCTCGCCAGGATCGAGGCCGGCACCGCCATCGACGCCGGCGGCCTGGTGCCCGACCTGGACGCGACCAACACCTGGGTGCAGACCGTCAGCGAGGTCGACCCGGTCGAGCTGCTCGAAGTCCAGCTGTGCAATGTGACCGCGCCCTTCGTCCTGGTCAGCCGGCTGCGACCGGCAATGGCCGCGGCGGCCGCCCGCCGCAAATACGTGGTCAACGTCTCCGCCATGGAGGGCCAGTTCTCCCGCGGCTACAAGGGTGCGGGCCACCCGCACACCAACATGGCCAAAGCCGCGCTCAACATGCTCACCCGCACCAGCGCGCAGGAGATGCTCGACACCGACGGCATCCTCATGACCGCCGTCGACACCGGCTGGATCACCGACGAGCGCCCCCACCCCGACAAGATCCGCCTCGCCGCCGAGGGCTTCCACGCCCCCCTCGACCTCGTCGACGGCGCCGCACGCGTGTACGACCCGATCGTGCGCGGCGAGCAGGGCGAGGACCTCTACGGCTGCTTCCTGAAGGACTACGCCCCCGCCGCGTGGTGACCCCGCCGCGGCCTGGACAACCGGTGGCCCCCGCGGGCCGCCCGCGGTGGCCATGGCCCGATGGACGACGGGACGTGCGTGACGGGCGGGACGGACACGGCGGAGGGCGACCGGGCGCCGGCCCCGGCCCGCGACGGGAGTGCGCGCGGACTGGCTGGCCGGCGGTGCCCGGCGCCCTGCGGGCGGCCGTCGAGGACCGCCTCGGGGCGCGCGTCGCCGCCGCCGAGACGCGGCGCGGCGGCTTCCCGCCAGGAGTTCGCCGCCAGGCTGCGGCTCGCCGACGGGCGGCGGGCCTTCGTCAAGGCCGTCAGCGAGGCGCGGAAGCCGGAAAGCCCCGGCATCCACCGCACGGAGGCCGCCGTCGCCCGCGCCCTTCCCGCGCGGGTGCCCGCCCCACGGCTGCCCGCGTCCTTCGACCAGGACGGCTGGGTGGCGCTGCTCTTCGAGGACATCGACGGCCGCACCCCCGCGCAGCCCTGGCGCCCCGCCGAACTGGCCCGCGTCATGGCAGCGGTGGGCGAACTCGCCGCCCTCCTCGCCCCCTGCCCGATCGACGTACGGCCCGTCGCCGAGAAGCGGGCCGCGGCCTTCCACTCCTGGCGCACGATCGCCGCGGGCCGCGACGACGTGGCAGGCCTCGGCCCCGCCCCTCCCAGGCGGCCCAGGGCCGGGCGGCCGCCTCGCGGACTGACGGCCGTCCGCGTGGCGCGGGGTGTTCCGGCCGGGGCGCCCCGACCCGCCCCGGTACGCTCGGCCTGTGCCCAGCTTCACGGTCGAACGCCGTACGGCGCTGCCGCCGGTCGAGGCGTGGCGGCGGCTGACCGCGTGGGAGAAGCACACCGCCACCGTGCCGCTGACCCGTATCACCGTGCTGACCCCGCCCCCTTCCGGCGCCGGCACGGTCTTCGTCGCCCGCACCGGTCCGGGCCGCGCTTCCTTCGCCGACCCCATGCGGGTCGCCGTGTGGCAACCGCCCACCGCCGGCGGCGGCCCCGGGCGGTGCCGGCTGGTGAAGACCGGACGGGTCGTCACCGGCTGGGCCGAGATCGCCGTACGCCCCGACGGCGCGGGCTCCGCCGTCCGCTGGGAGGAGGACCTGCGGCTGCCCTGGCTGCCCCGGGCCTTCGACGGCCTCACCCGAGGCGCGGGACGCCTGGTCTTCTCCCGGGTCGTGGACACCCTGCTGGCCGGCTGACAGGTTGCCACCGGTGCTCCCGATGAATTCCGCGCACCACACCGGTCTGCCCCCGTGAGGCACACACCGGTGCCCGACCCGAGCAGAGGCGGAAGCATGCCCAGCAAGATGTTCGTCAACCTCCCGGTGAAGGACCTGCCGGCGTCCAAGGCCTTCTTCGAGGCCCTCGGCTTCACCTTCGACCCGGCCTTCACCGACGAGAGGGCGGCCTGCATGGTCGTCGGCGAGAGCAACTTCGTGATGCTGCTGACCGAGGCCTACTTCACGTCCTTCACCGGCCGCCCGGTCGCCGACACCTCCACGACCACCGAGGTGATCGTCGCGGTCTCGCAGGACACGGTGGACGCGGTCGACCGCATGGGCGCCGCCGCGTCCGCCGCGGGCGGCAAGCCCGCCGAGGCCACGCAGGAGGCGTCCCCGATGCACACCCGCGCCTTCCACGACCTCGACGGCCACCTGTGGGAGATCTTCCACATCCCGTCGACGTCCTGACCCGGCCCTCCCAACGGACGGGCCGCCGATCCCCGCGCCCCTGGAAAACGCTCACCCTCCAGGGGCAGACCCTGGGCGCAGGAGGACGCAGGCCAATAGGGGCGCGGGGAACTGCGCGCCCCGCCGAAGAGGCGGGAAAGAAGGCAACGCCACAGCAAGTGGCACCCAGCCCAGGGGCGCGGGGAACGGCGCGCGCAGCCCCCACCGGGGGAAAGGTGACCGCCCACCGCGAAGGGCAGCCGCACTCGCGGCAGGGGTGCCCGACACGGTCGGAAATGGTTGACGATGTGCCATATGGATGCTTATCGTCGAGCGCGCCCACCCCCAGAGGAGCCCGCATGCCGCAAGGCCCGTCCCGCCGCTCGCTGCTCACCGCCGGAGGCCTCGGCGCCGCCGGTGTCCTGGGCGGGCTCACCGCCCCGAACCTCCTCACCGCCAGCGCAGCGGCACCGGCGGACGCGCTGACCTTCGCCTCCCCCCAGCTGACGCCGTATGTGGACGAACTGCCCGTACCCCCCGTGCTGGCGGGCGACCGCACCATCGCGATGGGGGAGTCCGCGCACCGCTTCCACCGGGACCTCGGGGTCGCGAAGACCTGGTCGTACGGCGGGCAGCCGTATCTCGGGCCGACGGTCGAAGCCCACCAGGGCGTACCGCTGGCCCTGACGTTCAGCAACGGCTTCGCCGGCGGGCACCTGTTCGCCGCCGACGTCGATCCGACGCTGGAGGGCGCTTCGGAGCTGGACCGGACGCAGCCGCGCACGTCGGTGCATGTGCATGGCGCGGTCACCCCGCCGGAGGCGGACGGGCACCCGGAGAACACCTTCCGGCCCGGCGGCAGCATGACGTACCGCCATCCCAACGGGCAGGACGCGGCCCACCTCTGGTATCACGACCACGCGATGGGCATCACCCGGCTCAACGCGGTGGCGGGCCTGGCCGGCATGTACCTGCTGCGGGACGCGTACGACACCGGCGCCGCCGGCAATGCGCTGGGGCTGCCCAGCGGCGAGTTCGAGGTGCCGCTGACGCTCGCCGACCGCCGTTTCGGGGCCGACGGGTCGCTGAATTTCCGTACCACCCGCAAGGTGCCGCAGGGGCACTGGGAGGGCGGGATGTTCGGCGACCTGATGACGGTCAACGGGGTGGTGTCGCCGTATCTGAAGGTGGCCCGCGGCCTCTACCGCTTCCGGGTGCTCAACGCCTCCAACGCCCGCGCCTACCGCCTCTTCTTCGGCAACCGGATGTCCTTCTGGGTGGTCGGCACCGACGCGGGACTGCTCGACGCGACCGCCCGCACCACCTCCGTACGGCTCGCGCCCGGCGAACGCCTCGACCTCGTCGTGGACTTCGGCTCCCTGGCCGCCGGCGACCACGTGGACCTGACCAACGACCAGCAGGAGTCACCGGAGGTGGTGGCCGCCACCGGCGTGGTGCCGCCCGCCGACATCATGCGCTTCGTCGGCACCGGCGTCCGCGGCTTCACCGGCTCGCCGCCCACCGTGCTGCGCGGCGCCGCGGGCCTGTCCGCGGCGCTGCCCGCCATGCCCGCGCCCGGCAGCCTCCCGCGCCGGATCGTGACGCTGACCTCCGCGATGTCCGCCGGCTGGCCGTTCGCCGGGATGATGATGAACAACCTGCGGTACGACGACGGGCCGACGCTCACCCCGCGGCAGGGCACGGCCGAGGTGTGGGAGTTCGTGAACACCTCCTCCCAGGCGCACCCGATGCATCTGCACCTGGTGCACATGCGGATCGTGGACCGGCAGCGCTTCGACGTGGCGGCCTACCGCAAGGCCAACCCGCGCCCGGAGCCCGGCACGATGTGGGCGCCGTCCCCCGACGCGTACCTGCTGGGGGCCGCGCAGCCGCCGCCGGCCTGGGAGGCGGGCGCCAAGGACACGATCGGCTGCCCGCCGGGGACGGTGACCCGGGTGCTGGTCCGCTTCCCCGCGGCGGCCGACGTGGGCTTCGACCCCGACGCGTCCTTCACCGCGGCGAGCGGCGCGTCGCTCCAGGGCTACGTGTGGCACTGCCACATCCTCGACCACGAGGACGACTGCATGATGGCCCGCTACCGCATCGCGGTCTGAGCCGGGCCGATTGCCGGGGTCCTGCCCCGGCCGCATGCTGGAGGTATGGCGCTCGACGGGACGGCGCGGATGCGCGGCTGGGCGGTCGGTACGCCGGGGCCGGCCGGCGGCGGGCCGCTGGTGCCGGTCGACCGTACGATCGGCCCCCCGGGCCCTGGCGAGCTGCTGGTCGACGTCGAGGCGTGCGGGGTGTGCCGTACCGACCTGCACCTGGCCGAGGGCGACCTGCGACCGCACCGCCCGAAGACCGTCCCCGGGCACGAGATCGTCGGCCGGGTGCTCGCCGCGGGCGAGGGCGTGACCCGCTTCGGCGCGGGAGACCGGGTGGGCGGCGCCTGGCTGCGCGGCACCTGCGGGGTCTGCCGCTACTGCCGGACGGGCCGGGAGAACCTGTGCCCCTCCTCCGTCTACACCGGCTGGGACGCCGACGGCGGCTTCGCCGACCGCACCCTGCTGCCCGCCGACTACGTCTACCCGCTGCCCGGCGACGCCGACCCGGCCCGGCTCGCGCCCCTGCTCTGCGCGGGCATCATCGGCTTCCGCGCCCTGCGCCGCAGCGACCTCCCCCCGGGCGGCCGGCTCGGCATCTACGGCTTCGGCGCCTCCGCCCACCTCGCCGCCCAGGTCGCCCTCGCCGACGGCGCCACCGTCCACGTACTGACCCGCTCACCGGCCGCCCGCGACCTCGCCCTGTCCCTGGGCGCGTCCTCGGCACGCGACGCCTACGACGAACCGCCCGAGCCCCTCGACTCGGCCATCCTCTTCGCCCCGGTCGGCGACCTGGTCCCGGTCGCCCTCGCGGCCCTGGACCGCGGCGGAAGCCTCGCGGTGGCCGGCATCCACCTGACCGACATCCCCCCGCTGAACTACCAGCGCCACCTCTTCCAGGAGCGCGACCTCCGCAGCGTCACGTCCAACACCCGCGACGACGGCGCCGCCTTCCTGTCGACCGCCACCCGCATCGGCCTCCACCCGACAGTGACGGCCTACCCCCTCGACGCCGCCCCCCGCGCCCTGACCGACCTCGCCGCCGACCACGTGAACGGCGCCGCCGTACTGCTGCCGTGATATGCCACAGGGACCAACGGGGATGCGGAGGGTGGGGAGCTGATGGCAGAGCTGACCGGGGTGGTCTTCGACACGGTCGACGTGGAGGCGCTTGCGCGGTTCTGGGCGGCGGCGCTGGGGTGGCCGGCGGACGCGGACGGGAGCGCCGTACGGCCGCCCGGAGGGGGCGTGGAGCTGCGCTTCAGGGCGGGCGGGCGACCCAAGCGGGGGAAGAACCGGCTGCATCCGGATCTCGCGGGCGGACCGGACGAGGTGGCGCGGCTGCTGGGGCTCGGCGCCGTGCGGGCGGACATCGGGCAGGGTGAGGTGCCGTGGGAGGTGCTCGCCGATCCCGAGGGCAACGAATTCTGCGTGCTGCCCGAGCACCGCGGTCCCGCGGGAGCCCGGCTCGTGCACCTGTGCCTGGACGCGGCGGACCCGGACACGCAGGGGCCCTTCTGGGCGGCGGCGACCGGCTGGGCGGTGGTGGAGCGCGCCGCGTGGGGCGTATGCCTGCGCGACCCGGCCCGTACGGGCCCCGCGCTGGTGATGGGCCCGCCCGCCACCGCGAGGACCGGCCCCAACCGGCTGCGCTTCCTGGTCGCCGGGGACGGCCCTGCCGCCCTCGCCGACCCCGAGGGCAACGAGTACGAGGTCGCGCCGGCCACGGCCTGAGCAGGCACCCTGAGCCGGGCCGCAGGCCGTCGGACTCAGCCGGTGGGAACCGTCTCGTGCAGGAAGGCGAGCAGCAGGTCCGTGACCGTGGTGGGGCGTTCCAGGCTGGGAAGGTGGCCGGCCCAGGGCAGTTCGAGGTGGCGGGCGTCGGGCAGCAGGTCCGGCAGTTGGGCCGCGATCTGCCGGAAGGCCGCCAGGTCGCGGCCGCCCGAAAGAGCGAGGCAGGGTGCCTTGACCGCCGACAGGCCGACCTCGATCCCGATGCGCCCGGCCCCCTCGGGAGCCGCCAGCTGCACCTCGAAGGCGTGCCGCTGCATCGCGCGCACCTCCTCCCGGACCGCCTCCTCGGCGTCCGGGCCCAACCACGTGTCCACGTTCAGCTCCACGGCCCCCGCGACATCGCCCGCCGCGAGCAGCGCGTCCTCCCGCTCGCCGAACGCCCGCAGCTCGTCGGTGGGTTCACGTCCGGGCTGCCCGGCGCACAGCAGCGCCAGGGCGGACACCCGGTCCGGTCGGCGTGCGGCGATCTCCAGGGCGACACGTCCGCCGTAAGAGGAGGCGACCAGCGCAGTCCGCTCGACGCCGAGGGCGTCCAGCAGGTCCAGTACGTCCTCGGCGTCGTTGTGGCGCCGGTCCGGCAAGGGGCTCAGGCCGAAGCCCCGGAAGTCGCAGCGCACCACCCGGTATCCGGCGTCGACCAGGGCGGGCCACTGCCGGTCCCACATCCTCCGGTCGCATACCGCGGAGTGCAGGAGAACCAGCGCGGGACCGTCCCCGGCCGCGTCGTAAGCAAGAGTCATGCGGAAGACCCTAGGCGGGCGAGTGATCTTTGAAAACAGAAAAACCCCTGCTCGGAGGGGTTTCCTGCTGGTGTCCGAGGGGGGACTTGAACCCCCACGCCCGATAAAGGGCACTAGCACCTCAAGCTAGCGCGTCTGCCATTCCGCCACCCGGACGGGTGTGACGACACGGCCTCGCGGCCGTGGCGACGGGGTAAACCATAGCAAAGATCAGGAGGTGCCGATCACCGCCGCCGGGCGCGCTGGCGGGGGTGAGCCTTGGGGGTCGCGGGGGGCGCGGGGCAGGATGGGGGAGGCATCCGCCGCGTGCGGCGGGCGGGTGGGCGACGAGGAGGAGAGACAGCGTGAGCGAGTCCAGGCCTGGCAGTGCGGACAGCGGGAAAGTCACCGGTGAGGACGAGGTCGTCGACCTGTGCAGTGAGCTGATCAGGATCGACAGCAGCAACTACGGCGACCACTCGGGCCCCGGGGAGCGGGCCGCGGCCGAATACGTGGCGGAGAAGCTCGCCGAGGTCGGGCTCGCACCGCAGATCTTCGAGTCCCACCCGGGCCGTGCCTCCGTGGTCGCCAGGGTCGAGGGTGTGGACCGGTCGCGGCCCGCGCTGCTGATCCACGGGCACACCGACGTCGTACCGGCCAACGCCGACGACTGGACCGTGCACCCCTTCTCCGGCGAGGTCGCCGACGGGTGCGTGTGGGGCCGGGGCGCGGTCGACATGAAGGACATGGACGCGATGACGCTCGCGGTGATCCGCGACCGGCTGCGCAGCGGGCGCAAGCCGCCGCGGGACATCGTGCTGGCCTTCCTGGCCGACGAGGAGGCCGGCGGCACCTTCGGCGCCAAGCACCTGGTCGCCAAGCACCCGGACCTCTTCGAGGGCGTGACCGAGGCGATCGGCGAGGTCGGCGGCTTCTCCTTCACCGTCAACGACGACCTGCGGCTCTATCTGATCGAGACCGCGGAGAAGGGCATGCACTGGATGCGGCTCACCGTGGACGGCACCGCGGGCCACGGGTCGATGACCAACAAGGACAACGCGATCACCGAGCTGTGCGAGGCGGTCGGGCGGCTCGGCCGGCACGAATTCCCGGTCCGCGTCACCAAGTCCGTCCGCGGCTTCCTCGACGAGCTGTCCGACGCGCTCGGCACCGAACTCGACCCGGAGGACATGGAGTCGACGCTCGCCAAGCTCGGCGGCATCGCCAAGATGATCGGCACCACGCTGCGCAATTCCGCCGCCCCCACGATGCTCGGCGCCGGCTACAAGGTCAACGTCATCCCCGGCCAGGCCACCGCCCACGTCGACGGGCGCTTCCTGCCCGGCTACGAGGACGAGTTCCTGGCCGACCTCGACCGCATCCTCGGCCCGCGCGTCAAGCGCGAGTCCCTGCACAGCGACAAGGCGGTCGAGACCGACTTCGACGGCGCCCTGGTCGACGCGATGCAGGCCGCGCTGGTCGCCGAGGACCCGGGGGCGCGGGCGGTGCCGTACATGCTCTCCGGCGGCACCGACGCCAAGTCCTTCGACGACCTGGGCATCCGCTGCTTCGGCTTCGCGCCGCTGCGGCTGCCGCCCGAGCTGGACTTCGCCGGGATGTTCCACGGAGTGGACGAGCGGGTGCCGGTCGACGGCCTGCGTTTCGGTGTCCGCGTGCTCGACCGCTTCATCGAACACAGCTGACCTGTCGGTCGTGTGTACCCGTACCGGTGATCTCCTTCGCCGGTACGGGTGAACGGCCCGGTGCTTTCGTAGCGCAATTCCTCAGGACGTCGTTACGACGGTGTGGTCCGCAGGCTGGGACCGCACTTGTCCATGAGGAGGAATGAGAATGATCAAGAAGGTCGTCGCCGCTGCGGTCGCCACCGGCGGTCTCGTGCTCGCGGGTGCGGGCATCGCTGCCGCCGACTCCGGTGCCCAGGGCGCCGCGGTGCAGTCCCCCGGTGTGCTGTCGGGCAATGCCGTCCAGGTCCCGGTCCACATCCCGGTGAACCTCTGCGGAAACACGGTCTCCGTGATCGGGCTGCTCGACCCCGCCTTCGACAACGTCTGCGTCAACGACTGATGCCGCCGCGGCCGCGCCCCCCGGTGCGGCCGACGCAGGATCGGCCCCGGGCGCACCCACCTGCGTTCCGGGGCCACTCGCCATTTCCAGGCAAGTCCCCGCACGCGGGGGAAGGTTAGGGGTAACACATGCGACAGGTCGCAACAAAGGGCCTGCTCACCGCGGTCGCCACCGGCGGCGTGATCGCCGCGACCGGCGGTCTCGCGTACGCCGAGGCGGGCGCGTTCGGCACAGCCGCGGACTCGCCGGGCGTGCTGGCCGGCAACCAGCTCCAGGCACCGGTGCACGTCCCGGTCAACCTGTGCGGCAACACCGTCAACGTCGTGGGCCTGCTGAACCCGGTGTTCGGCAACCGCTGCGCCAACGTCTCCGCCCACCGGGGCGTCGGCTCGGGCGGCTCCGTCGCACACGGCGGCGCCCACGGCTCGCCGGGCGTCGGTTCCGGCAACTCCGTCCAGGCACCGGTGCACGTCCCGGTCGACGTGTGCGGCAACGCCGTGACGGTGGTTGGCGCGCTGAACTCGGCACTCGGGAACAACTGCGCGAACGTCAGCACGCCGCCCGGCCACCCGGGAGCCCCGGGCAATCCGGGTACGCCCGGCACCCCGGGCACCCCGGGCACCCCGGGGACTCCCGGCACCCCGGGCAACCCCGGTACGCCCGGCACCCCGGGTATGCCTGGCAACCCGGGCACCCCGGGGACTCCCGGCACCCCGGGGACTCCCGGCACCCCGGGCAACCCCGGTACGCCCGGAACCCCGGGTACGCCTGGTAACCCCGGCACCCCGGGTACGCCCGGCAACCCC
This sequence comes from Streptomyces sp. NBC_00433, assembly GCA_036015235.1. Classification (NCBI taxonomy): domain Bacteria; kingdom Bacillati; phylum Actinomycetota; class Actinomycetes; order Kitasatosporales; family Streptomycetaceae; genus Streptomyces; species Streptomyces sp. NBC_00433. The sequence continues at coordinate 7,585,181 of CP107926.1, forward strand.
GGCACCCCGGTGAACCCGGGTACCCCCGGCACCCCGGCCGCACCGGTCACCCACCGCACGCCCACCGCACCCGGCACGGGCGCCGGCAACCTCGCGCACACCGGCGCCGACGGCATGGCCCTCAGCTCCTTCGCCGCCGGCGCGCTGCTGCTCGGCGGCGCCCTGCTCTACCGCCGCGGCCGCGGAGCCCGGGGCTGAGCCTGTGCGGGCACGGCCACCGGGCCGGTCCGCGGCAGGACCGGCCTGAGCGGGTCACCTCACCAGGTGGCCCGCACCTGACGGATGATCCGGCGCCTGAGCCGTACGCGTCTGCTCCCGTCGGGATAGAGGCGGAGGCGGTCGACCTCCCAGTGTCCGTACTCCGCCTCGTCGGTCAGCAACCGTGTCGCGTCCTTGCGGGAGACCCCACGCGGCACGTACATCTCTCTGAATTCGTATTCCGGCATCGCATCTATTGTGCAAGCAACGCCCCGGTGCGGATAGCGTCTCCCTCATGTCTGATGACGTGCAGCCCACGGCGGCCGAGGTCCGTGCCGCAGTCGAGGCGGTCAAAGCCGCGCTCGACCGGCATCTCGACGCGATCGAGAAGCGCAGCGGCGAGGACGACCCCGCCGTTCACGAGGCGTTCGAGGCGCTGGCCTCGGCCGCCGAGTCGTACGACGAGTTGCTGTACGACGCCTACGACGAGGTGACCCCGCTCGAAGTGCCCACCGGCGGCTCGATGCCGGAGTACGAGGGTCCCGAGGAGCCCGAGGCGATCAGCGTGCTGATCCGCCGCGACTACACGATCGTGGCACCCGACCGGCTCTTCTCGCAGGCCAGACATGCGAGCGAGGACACCGACGGGTCGGCGACCGCGACCGTCAACGCGGCGCTGGGAGTGATCTTCGGGGAGTACGAACCCGACGAGATCGCCCAGCGGCACAAGGACTTCGGCTTCGAGGAGGGCGACTCCACCGTGTGGGTCTCCGCGGTGGAGCCGGCCGAGCCGGGGGAGTGGCTGGAGACCCCCTTCGACCAGGCCGACCCGCACCTGGTGGTGTGCCGCTTCGACGTCAGCGCGGTCTTCGACGACGAGCTGGGCGTGCTCGACCGCGACTGACCCCCGCCGGGGCCCCGGGGACTGCGCCCCCGGGGCCGCGCTGTCGCCGGCAGGTCCTCCTGCGCGTCAGCCCCGCGCCGTCAGCTCGCGCAGGACGGACACCAGCCGGGTCGTGCGCTCCGTCGCCGGCGGGCCCGCCACCGCCTGGGCCAGGTGCTGCTCCGCGCCCTGCACCACCGAGAGGTGGCGCTCGCCGCGGCCGAACGCCGTATAGACCCAGGAGCGGGTCAGCAGCGGCCCCGCGTCGCCCGGTACGACCACCACCGCGGCGGCCCAGCGCATGCCGGCCGCCTGGTGCCCGGTCACCGCCCAGCCGTGCCGTACGGTCGCCGCCACGTCCTCGCGGGGGACGACGACCGGTCCCCGCTCGCACTCCAGCCGCAGGCCGTCCGGCTCCGCGCCGGTGACCGTGCCGGGCAGCGTACGACCGGGCACGGGCACGTGCACGACCCGGTCGCCCGGGTCGAAGCCGCCGAAGCGGCCGGGGCCGGGGTTGAGGCGCTCCTTGAGCGCGGTGTTGAGCGCCCGGGTGCCGACAGGGCCGCCGTGGCCGGTGGTGACCACCTGGACCTGCGCCCCCTCGACGCCGAAGGCCCGCGGGACCGAGTCGGCGACCAGCTGGACCGTACGGTGCACGGCCTCGCGCGGATCGCGCACCGGCACCACCACGACCTCCTTGTCCGGCGCGTCCACGGCGGTCAGCTCGCCCTCGCCCACGCAGGACACCAGCTCGCCGATCGGCCCCGGGTCCGGCGTGCGGGACACCACCCGCGGGCACACGCGGGCCGCCAGCAGGTCCGCGAAGACCCGGCCGGCGCCGGCCGACCACAGGGCGTGCGGGTCGCCGCTGAGCACCAGCCGGGCGCCGTCGGGGACCGACTCCACGAGGGTCGTGGCCTCCTCGACGGACAGCTGCGGCGCGTCGAGCACGGCCAGCAGGTCGAGGTCCAGGCTGCCGTCCGCGGCCCGGCCGGGGCCCTCGGCGCCCGAGAGCAGGCCGTCCACGGTCACGGCCGCGTCCTCGCCCACCGCGGCGGCGAGCCTGCGGCGGCCGTTCTCCGTGTACGCGGCGGCATACGCGCGCAGGCCGGCGGCCCGTGCGGCGGCCACCAGGGCGGCGGGTTCCGCGCGGGCCGCCTCGCCGCCGGAGTGCACGACCAGGCCGCTGCCCGCCGCGGCCTTGATCAGCTCGGCGGCCGACGGCGTCGGGGCGGCGGCCCCCGCCCAGCCCGCGTCCGCGTCCTCCAGGGACCGCAGCAGGCGGAAGAAGCCCTCGGCGAGGCTCTCCTCGGCCATCGCGTAGCGGTCGAGGCCGAGCAGCAGCGAGACGTCCCCCGCGTCCTCCGCATCCTCCTCGCCCTCCTGGAAGACCAGCACCTGGCCGTCGGCGACGGCCCCGGCGACCGCGGCCTCCGGGTCGGGCACGGAGTATCCGCCCAGCGCGGCGTGCAGGTCGGCGGGCGCCAGCGCGGTGTGCCCGCGCAGGGCGGCGTCCTCCAGCACCCGGGCGACCAGCGCACGGCCCCGCCGCTCGTCCCCGGGCCCGACGGCCCCCCCGAGCAGCCCCCGGGCGAACGCGTCCCCCTGCTCGACCCGCACCCCGCCGATCCCGAGCACCAGCCAAGGATCCCCCCGCAACTGCCCGGCGGCCCCCTCCCCGAGCACCCGCACCACTTCCCCGGCCAACTCCCCGGGCGCCCCGCCTTCGACCAACACGGCAGCAGCCGCGGCCACGGCCCCGGCATCCACCCTCACCCGCCCCGCAGCGTCCCGACCTGCCCCGACCTGTCGGCCACCGAGCGGGCGGGAGTCGCCCGCAGGACCGGGGGCGGTGCCCTGCGGCCGGGAGGTGTCCAGGTCCGGGGCCGCGGTCCCGGCGCCCGGGTGCCCGAGGGGGTCACCCGCAGGCCCGCGGGCCGGGCCCTGCGGCAGGGCGCCGCCCCCGCTCGCGTCTGCTGTCCCGGTGCCGGGTTGCCCGGCGGAGCCGGCCGCCAGGCCGCCCTGCGGGCGGGCGGAGTCCGCGCTTGGGCCCACCGGCCCGCTGCCGGGCCGGTGGGCAGATGCCGCAGCGCCGGTCGCCGGGCGGTCGGCGCCCGCCGGGCTGCCGTCCGAGCCCGGGGCGTCTGCGCCTTGGGCGGCTGTTCCGGCGGAGTCGCCCGCCGGGCTGCCACCCGGCCGGGCGGCGTACGCGCCTTGGGCCGCTGTTCCAGCGGCGGACGGCTCGGCGGAGTCGTCCGCCGCGGCGGCGGACGCTCCGGCCGCAGGCTCGTCCGCCCCTCCGTCAGCGTCAGTCGGGGCGTCGGCCCCAGCGGAATCCGTGCCGCCGTCCAGGGCCGGGTCCGGGCTGTCGGCGGGACCGGGGCCCTCGCCCGGCGCAGGAGCGGCGTCGGGGCCGCCAAGGGCCGGGGTGGAGGTCTCGGCTGCCTCAGCCGCCTGCAAGGCGGCCACTTCCGCCGCCATCGCCTCGCGGCGCTTGCGGCGGGCCTCCGCCGCGTCGCCGCGGGGGGCCGGAGCGGCGGGGCTTTCGCCGCGCTCGATGGAGCGCATGGCCGCCGCGAGGTCGGCGAGGCTCACCGAAGGGCGCTCGGGGGCGGGGCCCGCCGGAGGCGGTGGCGGGGCGGTGGGGGGCATTGCGGCCTCCGTCGGGGGAGCGGGGCGCGGCTTCAGAGCGTGCTCCAGTCGTGGTCCGGGTAGCGGTGCAGCGGCGCTGACACGTCGTCCAGCGCCTGGCGGATCTCATCGGGAAGCGTAAGGGCCTCCACTGACAGCGCCGCCGTGAGCTGCTGGGCGTTGCGCGCGCCGAGCAGCGGTGCGGCCACGCCGGGGCGGTCGCGTACCCAGGCGAGGGCGACGTGCAGGGGGGAGACGGCGAGGCCGTCGGCCGCTATGGCCACCGCGTCCACGATGAGGGCGGCGGTCTCGTCGAGGTAGGGCTCGACGAAGGGCGCCATGTCCTCGGAGCCGCCGCGGGAGTCCTGCGGGGTGCCGCCGCGGTATTTGCCGGTGAGGACGCCGCGGCCCAGCGGCGAGGAGGGCAGCAGCCCGAGCCCCAGGTCGAGGGCGGCGGGCAGCACCTCGCGTTCGACTCCGCGCTGGAGCAGGGAGTATTCCATCTGCGTGCTGGCCAGCGCGGTCCGCCCGGACCCGGCGAGCTGCCAGGTCGCGGCCTTGGCGAGCTGCCAGCCGCAGAAGTTGGACACCCCGACGTAGCGGGCCCGGCCGGAGCTGACGGCGATGTCGAGCGCCTGGAGCGTCTCGTCCAGCGGTGTGCCCGGGTCGAAGGCGTGCACCTGCCACAGGTCGACGTGGTCCGTGCCGAGCCGCTGCAAGGACGCGTCCAGCGCGGACAGCAGGTGGCCGCGGGAGGTGTCGAAGCGCCGGTCGGGGTCGGGCACGCTGCCCGCCTTCGTGGCGATGACCAGGTCGGAGCGCGGCACCAGGTCCTCGATGAGGCGCCCGAGCAGGTATTCGGCGCCGCCGTCCGCGTAGACGTCCGCGGTGTCGACCAGTGAACCCCCGGCGTTCCAGAAGGTCTTGAGCTGGTCGGCGGCGTCGCGTTCGCCGGTGTTGCGCCCCCAGGTGAGCGTGCCGAGCCCGAGCCGGGACACGCGCAACCCGGTACGGCCGAGGTGCCTATGCTCCATGGGCGCTGAGATTACTGCCCGCACCGCCCTCATGGGCGGCAGTGACGTACCCGACAGGCCCCCGTGGCGGCGCCGCGCGCTACAGTCCGGGGGGACAACGACGTTACTGACCAGTACAAGGGGAGTGCGATGAAGCTCGGGATCAACCTCGGCTACTGGGGCGCCGGTATGGATTCGGACAACCTCGCCGTCGCCCAGGAGGCGGACCGCCTCGGCTACTCCGTCTGCTGGGCCGCCGAGGCCTACGGCTCCGACGGCCCCACCGTGCTGTCCTGGGTGGCCGCGCAGACCGAGCGGATCGACGTCGGCTCCGCCATCTTCCAGATCCCGGCCCGCACCCCGGCGATGACCGCGATGACCGCCGCGACCCTGGACTCCCTGTCGGGCGGCCGCTTCCGCCTCGGCCTCGGCGTGTCGGGACCGCAGGTCTCCGAGGGCTGGTACGGCGTGAAGTTCGACAAGCCGCTGTCGCGGACCCGCGAGTACGTCGAGATCGTCCGCAAGGCGATGGCCCGCGAGCGGCTGAGCTACGAGGGCGAGCACTGGACGCTCCCGCTGCCCGGCGGCCCCGGCAAGCCGATCAAGCTGACCGTGCACCCCGAGCGCGAGCACATCCCGCTCTACATCGCCGCGATCGGCCCGAAGAACCTGGAGCAGACCGGCGGGATCGCCGACGGCGCCCTGCTGATCTTCCCCTCCGCCGCCCATCTGGAGGACACCGCGCTGCGCCACCTGCGCGCGGGCCGCGAGAAGGCCGGGCTGACCCTCGACGGCTTCGACGTCTGCCCGACCCTGCCGCTCGCGGTCGGCGACGACATCGCGGCGCTCGCGGACGTCTTCCGCCCGTACACCGCGCTCTACGTCGGCGGCATGGGCAGCCGCAAGCAGAACTTCTACAACCGGCTCGCGCAGCGCATGGGGTACGAGAAGCAGGCCGCCGAGATCCAGGACAAGTACCTGGCGGGCGACAAGAACGGCGCCGCCGCTGCCGTACCGCAGGAGCTCATCGACTCCACCTGCCTGCTCGGCCCGGTCGCCCGCATCGCCGACGGGATGCGCGCCTACGCGGAGGCCGGGGTCACCACGCTCACCCTCGCCCCGGCCGGCTTCACGCTCCAGGAGCGCGTCGCGGGGCTGCGGGCGGGCGTCGAGGCGCTGGAACTGGCCGGACTGGCGTAGGGGCCGGACTGGCACAGGGCGCCGCCCGGACGCGGCGGGGAGCCCTCAGCTGGGGACGAGCCGGCCGAGCAGCCGGCCGAAGGCGATCAGCCGGGCTATCTGACCGGCGCCCCCGTCGTCCAGCGACTTGCTGAACCGGAAGGCCTCGGGCCGGAATTTCGCCGAGGCCACCGGCAGCGGCGAGTCCGGGTCGGCCTGCACCGCGCTCAGCTCGTGCGGCATCGCGGTGGCCAGCACCACGTAGACCCCGCGGTCGATGCGCCGGCCCAGCTCGTCGTGCCCGACCAGGGTGCGCATCCCGACGTGGCCGATCGAGTCCAGCGGCAGCACCTGCACCGACGAGTCCAGGACCGTACCGCCGGGCGCCTTGGCGTCGGCCAGCTCCTCGCTGTGCCACAGGATCAGCCGCCGGCCGTCGCACACCGCCGCCTCCTGCCACACCGAGGCCCCTGCCTCGGTCAGGTCCACCACCCGCTCCAGCGTGAAGCCGCGCACCCGGCGCCGGCCCAGCACTCCCTCGATGGCGTCCAGCGCGACGTCCGCGTGCAGGAAGTACACCTCCGCGGCGTCCTCCAGCCGACCGTACGGAGCCCAGTCGGTGCCGGCGGGGCGCGCCCCGCTCGCAGCCGGGCGGCTCCTCGTCGCCTTGCTGAACATCTCCACCCGCTTCGCGATACCGACTCCTGAGGCCCCCTCGACCTCTGCTGCACCTTACCCAGGGGGCGGTACGGCGGGACCTATGCCGGGGACAGCGGATCGTAAGGAATATCGCGGCGGTGCCACAGGAATCCAGCGGCCGTGGTGGGGGCTCGGGGGGATCATCCCCGCCACGGCCGTCACCCAGCACAACGGAGAGCGCGCGGAAGGGTTACGGTGGCGGACATGCCCACCGCGATCCTTGTCCGGCACGGCCGGTCCACCGCCAACGCCGAGGGAGTGCTGGCCGGCTGGAGTCCGGGCGTCGCCCTGGACGAAGCCGGCCGTGCGCAGGCCACCGCGCTGGCCGCCAGGCTGGCCGCCCTGCCGCTCGCCGCCGTCGTCAGCAGCCCGCTGCAGCGCTGCCAGGAGACCGTACGCCCGCTGCTCGACACCCGCGCCGGGCTGCCGCTGCACACCGAGGACCGGATCGGCGAGTGCCACTACGGCGACTGGACCGGCCGCAAGCTGGCCGAACTGGCCGACGAGCCGCTGTGGGCCACCGTGCAGCGGCACCCCTCCGCGGCGGTCTTCCCCGGCGAGGGCGGCGAGTCGCTGCGCGCCATGCAGGCCCGCGCGGTCGACGCGGTCCGCGACTGGAACGCGCGGATCGAGGCCGAGTACGGCCCGGAGGCGATGTACGTGCTGTGCTCGCACGGCGACGTCATCAAGTCGGTGGCCGCCGACGCGCTCGGCATGCATCTGGACCTCTTCCAGCGGATCAGCACGGATCCGTGCTCGGTGACCGTCATCCGCTACACCCCGCACCGCCCGTTCCTGCTGCGTCTCGGCGACACCGGCGATCTGGGCGGCCTCGTGCCGCCCGCGCCCCCCGAGGGCGCCGCGGAAGACGCGGTGGTCGGCGGTTCCACCGGCGCCCCGTGATCAGCTTCCGCAGTAGGGTGGTGGCCACACCGCTTCGACGGTGACGGCGACACCGCACAGGCGACACCGCACCGCCAGAACGACAGCCGTCCGCAGTGCACCGCGGACCGCGCACCACAGACACGCAGCCGAGCAAACGGAGCAGGACGTGCCCCGCCAGGTCTTCTTCTACGAGCACCCGGACCGCTTCGTGGCCGGGACGGTCGGACAGCCGGGCCAGCGCTCGTTCTTCCTGCAGGCCACCGCGTCCGGCAGGACCACCAGTGTGGCCCTGGAGAAGACGCAGGTCGCCGCACTGGCCGAGCGCGTCGACGAGCTGCTCGACGAGGTCGTGCGGCGCAGCGGCGGCAATGCCCCGGTGCCCGCCGTCGCCCCCACCGAGATGCACGACACCGCGCCCCTCGAAGTGCCCGTCGAGGAGGAGTTCCGCGTCGGCACGATGGCCCTGGCCTGGGACGGCGCCCACGACCGGATGGTCATCGAGGCGCAGGCGCTGGTCGAGCTGGCGGGCGAGGACGACGACGACCTGGAGGCGGCCGAGGAGGAGATGCTCCAGGACGACGAGAACGGGCCGCCGCTGCTGCGGGTGCTGCTGACCGGCGCCCAGGCCCGCTCCTTCGCCAAGCGCGCCCTCGACGTGGTGTCGGCCGGCCGGCCGCCGTGCCCGCTGTGCAGCCTCCCCCTGGATCCGGAAGGACACGTATGCCCGCGTCAGAACGGGTACCGGAGGTCGGCCTGAGCGCCGCCACCGCGGCACTGGCCGACGGCGAGCTGACCGTGAAGGGCCGGGTGCAGGGCGCGTCGAACGCCGTGCTGTACTGCGAGATCGCGCACGAGGGCAGCGCCCTGCCGTGCGTCTACAAGCCCGTCGCGGGGGAGCGCCCGCTGTGGGACTTCCCCGACGGCACCCTGGCGCAGCGCGAGGTCGCCGCCTACCTGGTCTCCGAGGCCACCGGCTGGGGCCTGGTGCCGCCGACCGTGCTGCGCGACGGGCCGTACGGCGAGGGCATGGTCCAGCTGTGGATCGAGTCCGCCGCCGAGGACGCGGAGCTGCTCGCCCTCACCGAGGACGACGAGCCGGCGGCCGGCTGGAAGGCGGTGGGCGAGGCGCAGGTGGCGCCCGGCCGCACCGCCCTGCTGGTGCACGCGGACGACCAGCGGCTGCGCAGGCTCGCGGTGCTCGACGCGGTCATCAACAACGCCGACCGCAAGGGCGGCCATCTGCTGCCCGCCGCCGACGGCCGGCTCTACGGCATCGACCACGGGGTGACCTTCCACACCGAGGACAAGCTGCGCACCCTGCTGTGGGGCTGGGCGGGCGAACCGCTGCCCGCCGAGGCCGTCACCGTGCTGGCCGGGCTCGGCACCGCCCTGGACGCCGAGCTGGGCGAGCGGCTGACCTCGCTGATCACCCTCGCCGAGACCGACGCGCTCAGGGCCAGGGTCGGCCGGCTGCTGGAGACCGGGCTGCACCCGGAGCCGAGCGGCCTGTGGCCGCCCATACCATGGCCCCCCGTCTGACCTGCGGACGGCACCCCGCGTGCCCGGTCCGGTAGGGGGTCGGCGGAAACGCGCTGCTCCCAGTCGTTTGACCCGGAGCCGCCCGGTTAATCTCATGACATGCATGCCTGGCCCGCTTCCGACGTCCCTGCCCTTCCCGGCACTGGACGCGCACTCCGTCTCCACGACTCCGCGACCGACGGCCTGGTGGCCGTCGAGCCCGGACCGGTCGCCCGCCTCTACGTCTGCGGGATCACTCCCTACGACGCCACCCACCTGGGGCACGCGGCCACCTACAACGCGTTCGACCTCGTCCAGCGCGTGTGGCTCGACACGAAGCACCAGGTCCACTACGTGCAGAACGTGACGGACGTCGACGACCCGCTGCTCGAGCGCGCCAACGCCATCGGCGAGGACTGGACCGCGCTCGCCGAGCGCGAGACCGCGCTGTTCCGCGAGGACATGACCGCGCTGCGAATGCTGCCGCCCACCCACTACATCGGCGCCGTCGAGGCCGTCCCCGGCATCGTGCCGCTGATCGAACGGCTCAGGGAGGCCGGTGCCGCCTACGAGCTGGACGGCGACACCTACTTCTCCGTCGAGTCCGACCCGCACTTCGGCGGCGTCTCCCGGCTCGACGCCGGCGCGATGCGCCTGCTGTCCGCCGAGCGCGGCGGCGACCCGGACCGCCCTGGCAAGAAGAACCCGCTCGACCCGATGCTGTGGATGGCGGCCCGTCCGGGCGAGCCCAGCTGGGACGGCGCCTCGCTGGGCGCCGGTCGCCCCGGCTGGCACATCGAGTGCGTCGCCATCGCGCTCGACCACCTCGGCATGGGCTTCGACGTCCAGGGCGGCGGCTCCGACCTGGTCTTCCCGCACCACGAGATGGGCGCCTCGCACGCCCAGGTGCTCACCGGCGGCTTCCCCTACGCCAAGGCATATGTGCACGCCGGGATGGTGGCGCTGAACGGCGAGAAGATGTCGAAGTCCCGGGGCAACCTGGTCTTCGTCTCCACCCTGCGCCGCGAGGGCGTCGCGCCCGCCGCCATCCGGCTGGCGCTGCTCGCCCACCACTACCGGGCGAACTGGGAGTGGACCGACGCCGTCCTGGACGAGGCGCTGGCCCGGCTCGGCCGCTGGCAGGCCGCGGTGTCCCGGCCGGACGGACCGCCGGCCGAGGCGGTGGTCGAGGAGATCCGCGATGCGCTCGCCGACGACCTGGACGCACCGCGCGCCCTGGCGGCCGTGGACGGCTGGGCGACAACGCAGCAGGCGGAGGGCGGCACCGACACCGGGGCGCCCGGACTGGTCTCGCGCGCGGTGGACGCGCTGCTGGGGGTGGCGCTCTAGGGGCTGTCGGCTGTCCGGCCAACAAGCCGCCGACGGCACGTCGGAAGGGCGGCCACCGCTGAGCACGCGGTGTCCGCCCCTCCGTCCCCCCCTCCTCGGGACTGATCCCGGAGGCCCCCGGTATCCCCCCCGGTCCGCCGGAATTCCCCCGCTCCCGAGGAAGACCTCGGCCTGCTACGTGCTTATTGGCGCAGGCCGGTCAGTTCCCTGGCATGCCCGGTCGCGTCCTGGCCGGCCAGTAAATTGAGCTCCGCCACTTTGAGCCCGAGCGCGAAGCGTCCGGAGACGCCGAGGCTGGCCATCATGTGGCAGACACGCCGTTGAATCGTCCGATGTCCGCGTGACAATCTTCTTCCTATCGTGGCGTCGGAAAGCCCGTCGCGCATGAGAGCAAGAATTCGGAAATCCACGTCGTCCATATGTTCGTCGATTGCCATAATCCCCCCCCGGGGAAAACGTTCCAAAGGAATGAACCGTCTTATGGTAACGCGCGGCAGCGGCGTTGCGACAGCGAGAACGGGCGGGCGGTGTGACAGATGTGACGCGGTGGTCCCGACGCGCGGGGCGTAATCATCACATCTGTTCCTTCCTGTCCGGTCTGCGCTGCCGGAATACCCGCTACCGGCCGACCCCTAGAGACTGGCAGGCCTTTGTAGGGTGGCTTTGGCACTGCGTGCACAGGAGCTTGACGATCCGTGGCCGGGTGCCGGACTGCCCGGCCCGGGGGTGACGGCGGCGTCGGACGACAAAGGGCGAGGGATGATCAGGACCGTATTCCGCAGCGACGACCTTCCACCCGCGCAGCGGCTGGCCCGCTTCGACGAACTCCAGGCCACGAGCATCCATCCGATGCGGGTGCGCAGCGACGACGACCTGGGATTCCGGGCCACGGCGCGGGAGCTGGAGCTGAGTTCGGTCAACGCCGTCGAGCTGACCTGCTCGTCCGCCGAGGTCTGGCGCACCGCGCGGCTGATCCGCGCGGCCGACCCGGAGCTGCTGTCCGTGATCTTCTGCCGCGACGGCGGCCTGCGGCTGGCACAGCTCGGCCGCGACGCCGTGCTCGGCGCGGACCACTTCGCCGTCTACGACAGCTCACGGCCGTTCGACCTGCGCATAGCCGCCGACGAGGAGGCCGACGTGACGCTGATGCGCATTCATGTGCCGCGCGCGCTGCTGGCGCTGCCCCCGAACCGGATCGACCGGATCCTGGCGGTCCCGCTGCCGGCCACGCAGGGATTCGGGGCGCTGCTCACGCAGTTCTTCACCGCGCTGACCGCCGACACCTCGCCCTACGGGCCGGCCGACATCCCCCATCTGGGCAACATCGCCGTCGAGTTGCTGACCTCGACGCTCGCCCACCACGTCGAGGCGGCCGGCCAGGCCCCGCAGGAGTCGCGCAGCCGGCTGCTCCACCTGCGGGTGCAGACCTTCATCCGGCAGCACCTGCACGACCCGCAGTTGACCCCCGGCGTCATCGCCGCGGCGCACCACATCTCGGTCAGCTACCTCCACCGCCTCTTCCAGGCGCAGGGGACCACCGTCTCGGCCTGGATACGCGGCCAGCGCCTCGAACACGCCCGCCGCGAGCTGGGCCAGCCCGCGCTGCGGGGCGTACCCGTACACCGCATCGCGGCCCGCTGGGGCTTCAACGACCACGCCACCTTCACCCGCGCCTTCCGGGCCGCCTACGACATTCCGCCGAAGGACTACCGGCACCTCGCGCTGGGCCGGCTGCACGAGCCGGCCGGCCGGGACTGAGCGGGCCGGGGGCTGACGGCACCGGAAAAGGCCCGCCCCCATGACCCGTCAGGAGGCCCCGTCGTCCGCGCCCCCGTGCTCGGTGCCTTCCTCGCCGCTTTCCGCGCCGTCGGCGGAATCCTTTTCCTCCTGCCGCGGCTGCCTGCCGAGGTCACGGAATTGCGGTACGCCGTCGCCGCCCTCGCTGGCGTAATCGCCCGGCTGCGGATCGCGGCGCCGCAGATAGCGCTCGAATTCCTTGGCGATGGCCTCGCCCGACGCCTCCGGCAATTCCGCGGTGTCCCGCGCCTCCTCCAGCGTCTGGACGTATTCGGCGACCTCGCTGTCCTCGGCGGCCAGCTGGTCGACGCCGACCTGCCAGGCGCGGGCGTCCTCGGGCAGCTCGCCCTGCGGGATGCGCAGGTCGAGCAGGTCCTCCAGCCGGTTGAGCAGTGCCAGGGTCGCCTTGGGGTTGGGCGGCTGCGACACGTAGTGCGGCACCGCGGCCCACAGGCTGACCGCCGGGATGCCGGCGTGGGTGCAGGCCTCCTGGAGGATGCCGACGATGCCGGTGGGCCCCTCGTAGCGGGACTCCTCCAGATTCAGCGCGGTGGCCAGGTCCGCGTCGGAGGTGACGCCGGTGACCGGGACCGGGCGGGTGTGCGGGGTGTCGCCGAGCAGCGCGCCCAGCACCACCACCATCTCGACGCCCAGCTCGTGCGCGAAGCCCAGGATCTCGTTGCAGAACGAGCGCCAGCGCATGCTGGGCTCGATACCGCGGACCAGCACCAGGTCGCGGGGCTTGGGCGTCTGGATCCTGACCACCGACAGCCTCGTGGTGGGCCAGGTGATCTTGCGGACGCCGTCCTCCATCCACACCGTCGGCCGGTTGACCTGGAAGTCGTAGTAGTCCTCCGCGTCCAGCGCGGCGAAGACCTCGCCCTTGAACTCCCGGTCCATGTGCCCGACCGCGGTGGAGGCGGCGTCCCCGGCGTCGTTCCAGCCCTCGAACGCGGCGACCATGACCGGATCGATCAGCTCGGGTACCCCCTCAAGCTCGATCACCCGGCGCCTCCTTCCGGCCGGCGGGGGCGTGCCGTCCCCTGACCGGCTGCTGCTGTGCTGCTCTTCCTGCGTGCGCCACCAAGCCTACGTGCCCCAACCGTCCCGGAAGGCGGTCCAGTCGCTCTCGGTGGCGTAGAAGTCCACATAGAGGGCCAGTCCGAAGGCCTGCCGGTCGCGGGCGTGCCGGGCGAGCGAGACCCGGGCGCCGCGGACGGCGGCGGCCACCGTCTCGGCGTAGCCGTGGTGGCCCATGTTCTCGGTGTGGTAGCCGGGCAGCCCGATCAGCAGGTCGGTGCCCTGCGGGGTCGCCTCCAGGGCCAGGGCGGTCTGCTGGGCGATGTAGCCGCCGAAGAGGGACGAGGCAGGCAGCGCGGTGTCGTAGGCCATCACCGCGATCTGGTCGCAGCGCTTGGCGACCTGCGCGAAATAGCCCTGCGACCACCACTTGGGGTGGCTGAAGGGCAGGTGGGCGATCGAGTGCAGGCCGGGCAGGGGGTCGATCTGCGGGACGGCGACCGACAGCGGCACGTCCCGCACCGCGGTGAGGGTGTGCACCGAGTCCAGCACCTGGAGGTAGCCGCTGTCGCCGTCCGCGACGGGCTCCAGGTCCAGGTGGACGCCCTGGAAGCCGGCGTCCAGAATCTGGTCGGCCGACACGCGGACGCGGTCACGTACGGCGGGATCCGACAGGTGCAGGCCCGGCTCGCCGCCCTGGGCGATCCTGTCGCCGAGCCAGGCCTGCACCCGGACGCCCGGCAGCACCCGGTGCATGTCGGCGATCATCCGCGCGGCCCGCGGGTAGAGGGCCGGGTCGAGGCTGCCGTCGTGCTCCAGCGGCCCCGCGTGCACGTACAGGTCGTGCACACCGGTGCCGGCCAGGTGCGCCCGCAGCGCCTCCAGGTCGGCGGGTGTGCGGCGGCCGTCGACCCAGGCGTGGCCGAGCCAGACCGCGTCATGCCCGCGGCTGCGCCCCGCGGCGGCGGGATCGCCCCGGAATTCCAGCCGCAGCGCGGCCGTCGCGGCCAGCACGGCGAGTACCGCCACTACCGCCAAAGTCATCGCCGCACGTCGCAGCCATGTCAGCCAGGTCAGGCCAGACACCGTGGCGAGACGTCGAGACATCCGATCTGTTATCAACAACTTCCGGCTTTCCCCTGGACGAGCACCCTTGCGCGCCGCTATACATCGGATCATCAAGAAAAGATCCGATGTCTCGCGACGGGAGTGTGCATGAGTCCGACCATTACCGAGGTCGACGTGTACGACATCCGCTTTCCGACCTCGGAGCAGCTCGACGGCTCGGACGCCATGAACCCCGACCCCGACTACTCCGCCGCCTATGTCGTGCTCCGTACGGATTCCCCCGGCGGTCTTGCGGGGTACGGTCTGTGCTTCACGATCGGCCGCGGCAACGACGTCGTCGCGGCGGCGATCAGCACACTGCGACCCTATGTCGTCGGCCGCTCGGTGGACAGTGTCACCGGCGACCTCGGCGCCTTCTACCGGCTGCTCACCCATGACTCCCAACTCCGCTGGCTCGGCCCGGAGAAGGGCGTGATGCACATGGCGGCCGGGGCGGTGATCAACGCCGCCTGGGACCTGGCCGCCCGGCAGGCAGGACGGCCCGTGTGGGACCTGCTGGCGTCCCTGAGCCCGGACCAGCTCGTCGACCTGGTCGACTTCCGCTACCTCAGCGACGCCCTGACCCGCGACGAGGCGCTGGACATCCTGCGCCGCGCCGAACCGAGCAGGGCCGCCCGCGCCGAGAAGCTGCGCAAGGAGGGCTACCCCGCCTACACCACGGAGCCGGGCTGGCTCGGCTACTCCGACGAGAAGCTGACCCGGCTGGCCAAGGAGGCGGTCGCCGCCGGCTTCACCCAGATCAAGCTCAAGGTCGGCGCCGACCTCCAGGACGACCTGCGCCGGATGCGGCTGGCCCGCGCCGCGGTCGGCCCGGACATCCGCATCGCGGTGGACGCCAACCAGCGCTGGGACGTGGCCGAGGCGCTGGAGTGGATGAAGGCGCTCGCCCCGTACGACCCCTACTGGATCGAGGAGCCCACCAGCCCCGACGACGTGCTCGCGCACGCCGCGGTCCGCGCCGGGCAGCCGGTCAGGGTCGCCACCGGCGAGCACGTCGCCAACCGGGTGGTCTTCAAGCAGCTGCTCCAGGCCGGCGCCGTGGACTTCGTCCAGATCGACGCCGCCCGGGTCGCCGGGGTCAACGAGAACCTCGCGATCCTGCTGCTGGCGGCCAAGTTCGGCGTCCCGGTCTGCCCGCACGCCGGCGGGGTGGGCCTGTGCGAGATGGTCCAGCACCTCGCGATGTTCGACTACGTCGCGGTCTCCGGCAGCCTCGAAGACCGGGTCATCGAGTACGTTCCCCATCTCCACGAGCACTTCACCGACCCCGTCGTGGTGGAGAACGGGCGTTACCAGGCCCCTTCGGCACCCGGCTTCTCCGCCCGTATGGTGCCGGAAACGCTGGCCGACTACCGCTTCCCCGACGGCCCGGTGTGGCAGGAGCGGCAGGAGCGACAGGAGCTGACCCGATGACCGGTACGACCCCCCGCAGCGACGCCCGGGAATTCCCGCAGGACTTCGCCGGACTGACCGCCCTGGTCACCGGCGGCGCCTCCGGGATCGGCGCCGCCACCGCGGCACTGCTCACCGCCCGCGGCGCCCGCGTCGCGGTGCTGGACCGCGACCCTTCCGGCGCCCCCGAGGGCACCTTCGCGGTCGCCGCGGACGTCACCTCCGACAGCCAGGTGCGCGCCGCGGTCGCCGCGGCCGTACGCGAACTGGGCGGCCTGCACATCCTGGTGGGCAATGCCGGCATCGGTTCCGTCGGCACCGTCGAGGACAACGCCGACGAGGAGTGGACCAGGGTGCTGGACGTCAACGTCCTCGGCATGGTCCGCACCGCCCGCGCCGCGCTGCCGCACCTCAGGAAGGCGGCCGCCGCCCGGCCCGGCAGTGCCTCGATCACCCACACCTGCTCCATCGCCGCCACGGCAGGGCTGCCGCAGCGTGCCCTGTACAGCGCGAGCAAGGGCGCGGTCCTCTCGCTGACCCTGGCGATGGCCGCCGACCACGTACGCGAGGGCGTACGGGTCAACTGCGTCAATCCCGGGACCGCCGACACCCCGTGGATCGCCCGGCTGCTCGACCAGGCCGACGACCCGGCCGCCGAGCGCGCGGCACTCGACGCCCGCCAGCCGCTCGGCCGACTGGTGTCCGCCGACGAGGTCGCCGCGGCGATCGCCTACCTGGCCTCACCGGCCGCGGCGAGCGTCACCGGCACCGCGCTCGCCGTGGACGGCGGAATGCAGGGCCTGCGCCTGCGTCCCGCCGACTGAACGACCCGCACCACCCCTTGGCCACCCTCACCACCCCTTGAGCACCGCACCACCATGAGCCGACACACTTCCGAAGGGCAGAACTCGACGATGAGACTGCGTAAGACGACCGTCGCCGCCATCGCGGCCCTCCTCGCGGTCACCGCGCTCGCGGGCTGCAACAGAGGCAGCGACGACAAGGCCGGCACGTCCGGCAAGGTGGGCATCGACCTGCCGCGTTCCGACAGCGACTTCTGGAACTCCTACAACGGCTACATCGAGAAGGGCGTCAAGGCGGGCGAGGTCTCCGCGCTGCCCCGCACCAACTCGCAGAACGACATCGGCAAGCTGGTCGCCAACGTGCAGACCTTCACCGACCAGGGTGCCAAGGCCATCGTGATGGCACCGCAGGACACCGGCGCCATCGCGTCCACCCTGGACAAGCTGGCCGGCAAGAACATCCCGGTCATCAGCGTCGACACCCGCCCCGACAAGGGCAAGGTCTACATGGTGGTGCGCGCCGACAACAAGGCGTACGGCACCAACGCCTGCGACTACCTGGGCAAGCAGCTCGGCGGCAAGGGCAAGGTCGTGGAGTTCGAGGGCGCCCTCGACTCGATCAACGGCCGGGACCGCTCCGAGGCCTTCGCGTCCTGCATGAAGACCAAGTTCCCGGCCATCAAGGTGATCGCGCTGGCCACCGACTGGAAGGGCGACGTCGCGTCGGCGAAGCTGCAGACCACGCTCGCCTCCGACCCGGACGTCAACGGCATCTACATGCAGGCCGGCGGCGTCTTCCTGCAGCCGACGCTGGCCCTGCTGGAGCAGAAGCACCTGCTCAAGCCGCCCGGTACCCCCGGCCACATCACCATCATCTCCAACGACGGCATCCCGGACGAGTTCAAGGCGATCAGGGCGGGCCAGATCGACGCCACGATCTCCCAGCCGGCCGACCTCTACGCCAAGTACGCGCTGTACTACGCCAAGGCCGCGCTCGCCGGACAGACCTTCAAGCCCGGCCCGACCGACCACAACTCCACGATCGTCAGCATCCCCAACGGCCTTGAGGACCAGCTGCCGGCGCCGCTGGTGACCAAGGACAACGTGGACGACCCCAGCCTGTGGGCCAACCAGCTCGGAAAGAGCTGAGCGCACATGAGCAACGGTCAGGCCTCAACCCCTCCTCCCGCGGTGCACGCCGAGGGCGTCGTCAAGCGCTTCGGTCCCACCGTCGCGCTGGACCAGGTGGGCATCACCGTGGCGGTCGGCGACTCGCACGCGCTGGTCGGCCGCAACGGTGCGGGCAAGTCCACCCTGGTGTCGGTGCTGACCGGGCTGCACGCACCCGACGCGGGCCGGGTCGCCTTCCTCGGCGAACCCGCGCCCGCTCCGGGTGACACCGCCGCCTGGCAGGCCAGGGTCGCCTGCGTCTACCAGAAGTCCATGGTGGTGCCGGAGCTGACGGTCGCCGAGAACCTGTACCTCAACAGGTTCGAGCGCGGCCGGATCCGCTGGTCCGCACTGCGGGCCGACGCGGCCCGCCTGCTCGCCGAGTACGGCGTCGACGTCGACCCCGCCACCCGGGCCGGCGACCTCACCGTGGAGCAGGGCCAGTTCGTGGAGATCGCGCGAGCGCTCTCCTTCGGCGCCCGCTTCATCATCCTGGACGAGCCCACCGCGCAGCTCGACGCGGCAGGCATCGAGCGGCTGTTCACCAAGCTGCGCGAACTGCAGCAGCAGGGCGTCGCGTTCCTCTTCATCTCGCACCACCTGCAGGAGGTCTACGACCTCTGCAGCACCGTCACGGTCTACCGCGACGCCCGCCACATCCTCACCGCGCCCGTCGCGGACCTGGGCAAGGCGGACCTCGTGGCGGCCGTGACGGGCGAGACCGGGCAGTCCGCCACGACCTGGCACGCCAGGTCCGCGGCGGCCGGGACGCCGGCGGACACGCCCGCCGGCCCGTCGGACGACACCGTGCTGCGGGCCGAGGCGCTCGCCCTGGAGGGCGCCTTCCAGCCGATCGACTTCGCGGTACGCGCCGGCGAGGTCCTCGGCCTGGCCGGCGCCACCGCCAGCGGCAACACCGCGCTCGGCGAGACGCTGGTGGGCCTGCGCAAGGCCACCGGCGGCAGGGCGTCGGTCGACGGCAAGGGCGTACGCCCCGGCAGCGTGCCGCACGCCCTGAACGCCGGCATCGGATACGTCCCCGAGGACCGGCACCGGCAGGGCCTGGTGCTGGGCCGCAGCGTGGCGGAAAACGCCACGCTCACCGTGACCGACCAGCTCGGGCCCTACGGCACCGTGCTGCCGTCGCGGACCCGCAACTTCGCCCAGCGGATGATCGACTCGCTGGACATCAAGACCTCAGGACCCGCACAGCCGGTCTCCGACCTGTCGGGCGGCAACCAGCAGAAGGTCGTCATCGCGCGGGCACTGGCCCGCGACCCGCGGGTGCTGGTGGCCATCCGGCCCACCGCGGGAGTCGACGTGAAGTCCAAGGACGCGCTGCTCGGCGTGGTCCGCGGGGTCGCCGACCGGGGGGACGCGGCCGTCATCGTCTCCGACGAACTCGACGACCTGCGGGTCTGCGACCGGGTGATCGCGCTCTTCCACGGACGGGTGATCGCCGAGTTCGGCAGCGGATGGAACGACCGGGACCTGGTCTCGGCCATGGAAGGGCTGCCCGCGGGCGCGGGCGGCGACAAGGGAGCCGAGGAATGAGTGAGACCACCCAGTTGACCCCCGACCTGGCCGTGCCGGGCAAAGCCCGTGCCGCGGCACCGCGCTTCCGGCTCGCCCGCTTCCGCGACCTGTCGCTGATACCGGTGATCTTCGTGCTGGGCGTCATCGGCTTCATCGTGTCGCCGGTGTTCCTGACCTCCGACAACCTGATCGGCGTGCTCCAGCAGAGCAGCGAACTGAGCCTGCTGGTGCTCGCCGAGGCGATGATCCTCATATGCGGCCGGATGGACCTCTCCCTGGAGTCCACCATCGGCGTCGCGCCGGTCATCGCGATGTGGCTGGTGCTGCCCAGCAGCGGCCCCGCCACCTTCCACGGCATCGGGCTCTTCCCGACCTGGTCCTCGATCCCGGTCTGCCTGGCCGTCGGCCTGGTCATCGGCGCGGTCAACGGCTTCCTGATCCTCAAGCTGCGGGTCAACGGCTTCATCGCGACACTGGGCATGCTGACCATGCTGCGCGGCCTGCAGGACGGCGTCGCGCAGGGCAAGTCCATCGTCGCGGTGCCGGCGTCCTTCTCCTACCTGGGCAAGACCGAGTGGATGGGCGCGCCCGCCGCGGTGTGGATCTGCCTGCTGCTCTTCGTCATCGGCGGCCTGGCGCTCGGCTACCTGCGGCACGGCAGGGCCCTCTACGCGATCGGCGGCAACACCGAGGCGGCCAGGGCGGCCGGCATCCGCGTCGACCGGATCACCTGGATCGTGCTGGCGCTCGGCGGCCTGATCGCCGCCTTCGCCGGCGTGCTCTACGCCGGCCACTACGGTGCCATCTCCGCCACCCAGGGCGACGGCTGGATCTTCCAGGTCTTCGCCGCCACCGTCATCGGCGGGGTCAGCCTCAACGGCGGCCGCGGCACGCTCTTCGGCGCCCTCACCGGTGTCGTCAGCCTGCAACTGGTCGTGAACGTCACGACCCTCGGCGGTGTGCCGCCGCTGTGGGACAAGTTCCTCTACGGTGCCATCATCATCGTCGCCCTGATCATCTCCCGCTTCGCCGGCGGCGAGAAGCAGGACTGACCCGGGCCCCGACCCGTATCCGACCCCGTACCCGCCCCGACGGTCCGACCGCAGCGCAGCCGGCCCAGCCCAGCAGAAGGACACCCCGTATGCCCGTACCGGAACTGCCCCGGCTCGGCCTCGGCTGCGCGCCGCTGGCCAATCTCTACCGCGCCATCACCGACGAGGAGGCGCAGGCCACCGTGGCCGCCGCCTTCGACGCGGGGCGGCCCGTCACCTACCTCGACACCGCGCCGCACTACGGCCTGGGCCGCTCCGAGGAGCGGCTCGGCCGGGCGCTGGCCGGCCGGGACCGCGCGTCCTACGTGCTGTCCACCAAGGTCGGGCGCCGGCTGCGCGACCTCGGGCCCGGAGAACTGCCCGACGGCCAGGGCTTCACCGACGTCCCCGAACGGGCCAGGGTCTGGGACTTCACCGCCGACGGCATCCGGGCCACGCTGGAGGGCTCCCTGGAGCGGCTCGGCGTGGACGCCGTCGACATCGTCTACCTGCACGACGTCGAGGACCACCTGCCCGACGTCTACGCCACCGGCTTCCCCGCGCTCGCCGACCTGCGCGACCAGGGGATGGTCAAGGCCATCGGCTTCGGCATGAACCACAGCGACGTCCTGGCCCGGCTCGTCGCCGACCTCGACGTCGACGTGGTGCTGTGCGCGGGCCGCTGGACACTGCTGGAACGCACCGCCTACGACGACCTGCTGCCGGAGTGCGAGCGCCGCGGCACCAAGGTCGTCGTCGGCGGCGTCTACAACTCCGGGCTGCTGGCCGACCCCAGGCCCGGAGCGCACTACGACTACGCCGCCGCGCCGCAGGAACTCCTCGACCGTGCGCTGGCGATGGCCGCGGTCTGCGGCGAATTCGGCGTCCCGCTGCGGGCCGCCGCCCTGCGCTACCCCTTCGCCCACCCCAGCGTGGTCTCCGCGGTCGTCGGCGCCGCGAACCCGGACGAGGTGCGCGACAACACCGCGATGTTCCACCACGACATCCCGGACGCGATGTGGCACGCGCTGGTCGAGCGCGGGCTGCTCGACGAGGACGTGCCGCTGCCGCTCGCTGCGAACCTCCCGGTGGGGGAGTAGCCCGTGCGGATCGACGCGCACCACCACCTGTGGGACCTCGCGCGGCGCCCGCAGCCCTGGCTGACCGGTGCCGCGCTCGACCCCATCGCCCGCACCTTCGACCTGGCCGAGCTGGAACCGCTGCTCGACGCGCACGGCATCGACGCGACCGTGCTCGTGCAGTCCAGCTCGTCGCTGGACGAGACCCGCGAGCTGCTCGCCGTCGCGGCCGGGTCAGGCGGCCGCGTCGCCGGCGTCGTCGGCTGGGCCGACCTCACCGACCCCGCCCTCGCCGACGTCCTGGCCTCGCTGGGCGGCCCGCTGGTCGGGATACGCCACCAGGTCCAGGACGAGCCCGACCCCTGGTGGCTCGCCCGCGCCGCGGTCCGCCGCGGCCTGGCCACGGTCGCCGCCGCGGGCCTCGTCTACGACCTGCTGGTCACCCCGCGCGAGCTGCCCGCGGCGCTGGAGACGGCGGCGGCGCTGCCCGAGCTGCGCTTCGTGCTCGACCACGCGGCCAAGCCGCGCATCGCCTCCGGCGGGTGGGAGCCGTGGGCCGCGCAGCTCTTCGCGCTGGCGGCCCTGCCCAATGTCAGCTGCAAGCTGTCCGGGCTCGTGACCGAGGCCGCCTGGTCCGGCTGGGAGCCGGCCGACCTTCTGCCGTACGCACGGCACGTGCTGGACGTTTTCGGGCCGGCCCGAACCCTTTTCGGCTCCGACTGGCCCGTCTGCACGCTTGCCGCTCCCTACGGCGACGTGGTCGCCCTCGCGGAGTCCGCCACCGCCGGGCTCTCCCCGTCCGAGTCCGCCGCGGTCTTCGGCACCACGGCCACCCACATCTACGCCCTCCGCTAGCCCCGGGGGCCCGGCGATGCGCCGCCTGCCTCCGGCCCGGTGGGGGCTTGTCGCGCAGTTCCCCGCGCCCCTGGGTGATTGCCCCTTGCGGTGCGTTGCTTGCCTGCGCGTGCATCGTGATGGGGCGCGCAGTTCCCCGCGCCCCTTCTGGCCTGCGTCCTCTTGCGCCCAGCGTTTCCTCTGCCCCTGGCAGGGGCTCTGCGCGCAGGAGGGTGAGCGTTTTTCAGGGGCGCGGGGAACTGCGCGCCCCGCCGAAGAGGCGGGAAAGATGCGAACACCACCGCAAGTGGCACCCACCCAGGGGCGCGGGGAACTGCGCGAACAGCCCCCACCGGGCCGCAGGTAAGCAGCGTGCCGCAAGGGGCAATCAGGGGCCGGGGGCGGGGCCCCCGGCGGTCAGAGGGTGGAGCGGAGCCATTGTTCGACGCTCGCGACGTGGACCGTGGCCCACGATCGCGCGGCCTCCGCGTCACGATCCCTGAGCGCGCTCAGAATCGCCCGATGCTCATGCAGCGTCCGCGACACCGCGTCCTCCTGCGTGAGGCCCCGCCAGACCCGCGCCCGGGTGGTGGGCCCGGAGAGGCCGTCGAGAAGTGAGCACAGGACGGAATTGCCGGAGCCCTGCACGATGCCGCGGTGGAATTCCAGGTCGGAGGCGACCAGCTCCTCCACGGACGGCTCGGGCCCGAGCGCGTCGAGCTTGCCCTCAAGGACGTCGAGCTCTTCCGCGGGGATGCGGAGCGCCGCCATCGCGGTGGCGGCGGGTTCCAGGATGCGGCGCACCGCCAGGAATTCCAGCACCGTGTCGTCGCGGTGGAAGTCCACCACGAAGCTCAGCGCTTCGAGCAGCAGCTGCGGGTCGAGGCTGGTGACATATGTGCCGTCACCCTGGCGGACGTCGAGGATCCGGATCAGCGACAGGGCACGCACGGCCTCGCGCAGCGAATTGCGGGACAGGCCGAGTTCGGCCGCCAGTTCGCTCTCCTTGGGGAGGCGGTCGCCGGGCCGCAGGGCCCCGGAGACGATCATCTCCTTGATCTTCTCAATGGCCTC
Source organism: Streptomyces sp. NBC_00433 (assembly GCA_036015235.1). NCBI lineage: Bacteria > Bacillati > Actinomycetota > Actinomycetes > Kitasatosporales > Streptomycetaceae > Streptomyces > Streptomyces sp. NBC_00433. Next base: position 7,608,401 of record CP107926.1, read on the forward strand.
GTCGGTGACCGCCATCGCGCCCTCCCCATGTTCCGGTCCCGCAGCGCCGCCAGACCTCCGATGTATGGCCTCATTATGTGCCCGGAGAGCCCGATCACCTAACGAAACGGGAATTCAGCGACCGGCGTACCTGCTGGGCGGCGCGCCGACCGCGGCGGTGAAGTCCCGTGTCAGGTGCGCCTGGTCGGCGTAGCCGAGGTCGGCCGCGAGGACGGCCCAGTCGATGCCGGCCCCCTCGTCGGCCCTGGCGGCGGCTTCGTGCAGCCGCGCCCGCCGCAGCACCCACTTCGGCGAAGCGCCGACGTATTCGGCGAAGAGCCGCTGGAGCCGGCGTACCGGCATGTCCAGCTCTCGGGCAAGCTCGTCCACCCGGAAGAGCTGCGGGCTCGCGGTGATCGTCTCGACGAGTTCGGCGACCTCGGCGACCTGCGGGTCCCGCGGCAGGCCGGGGAGCAGGCCGAGCAGGAAGCGGTCGGCCTGCGCGGCCATGTCCGCCAGGTCGTCCAGCGCCAGGATCCGCCGGCCCACCTCGGCGACCCCGGGCCCGAAGACGCCGGCCGCCGGCACCGTACGGTCGGCGAGGTCGGCGACCGGGCCCTGCGCGAAGGGCCGGAAGGCGCCTGGCCGGAATTTCACCCCGAAGACCTGCCCCGCACCTTCCAGGCGCCGCACGAAGACCCCGCGCTGCACCCCGTAGACCGTCGGCCCGTGCGGCTCGAAGACCAGGTGCACGTTCGGGTGCGCGAGCACCTTCTGCTCGTAGGGGTCGCGGCCGCGCAGGTCCCAGCGGGGATTCCAGTAGAAGTCGACCAGGCCGGCGAGGCCGGGCGCCGGGGCCTGCTGCCGCACGTCGAGGAGGCCTGCCGCCCGGTCCGGCCGCAGCACCCCGCGGCCCAAGCCGTGCCTGCTCATGGGCCCAGCCTATGCCGTGTCGCGTTTGTTCAAGACGGGCCGCGGGGCGCTGCGTAGCGTCGTGGGCATGAACTTCCACGCAGAGATCGCCGACAGCGCGCGGGAGGCGGCCCGTATCGCCGCCGGGGTCGGACAGGACCGGCTCGGCGGGCCCACGCCCTGCCCCGACTACGACACCCGCGCCCTGGTCAACCACCTGGTCGCCTACACAGGGATCGGCATGGAGCTGCGGGCCAGGCGCGAGCCGCACCCCGAGGACCTCGCCACCCGGGACTTCACCGCCGATCCGCGGTGGGCGGCGCAATATGCCGAGCAGCTGGACCGGTCGGTCGCCGCCTGGGCGGACCCGGCCGTCTGGGAGGGCGAGATCAACTCCACGCCGGCCGACGGTGTGGCCGCCATGCTCTTCCTCGAACTGTGCCTGCACGGCTGGGACCTGGCCAAGGCCAGCGGGCAGGACTACCGGGTCGCCGACGCCACCGCGGAGCGGTTGCTCGCCTCGGTGCGCGAATACGCTGAGATGTACCGCGAGTACAAGGGCTTCGGCGAGCCGGTGGAGGTCCCGGCGGCCGCGGGCGACGTGGAAACCGCTGTCGCCCTGTCCGGTCGCGACCCATACTGGGCCGGATGATCCAACACGACCTCGTCTCCGCGGTGAGGCAGTTGTGCCGCGCGGACCCCGGCGTCCGCGCGGCCCTGATGTACGGCTCGTTCGCGGCCGGGCAGGGCGACGAGCACAGCGACATCGAGTTCTGGCTGTTCTTCGACCCCGCCGCCCGCGCCGCGCTCGACCCGGCCGCCTGGTGCGCGGAGGTCGCGCCGGTGAATCTGGTGGTGCGCAACGAGTTCGGCACCCATGTCGCCTTCTTCCCCGGCCCTGTGCGGGGCGAATTCCACTTCGCCACGACCGGCGACATCGGCTCGGTCGCCGACTGGCCGGCCCGCGGCGCCGCGGTCGACGCGATGGTGGTGGTCGACAGGGACGGGCGGCTCGCCCCGGTGCTCGCCGGGCTGCCCGAGCACCCGGCGATCCCCGGCGACCCGGCGGAGATCGCCGACCTGTGCGGCAGGTTCGCCAACTGGCTGGTGCTCGCCCTGCACGTGACGGCCCGCGGCGAGCTGCTGCGGGCCCGCGACGCGCTGGGGCACGCCGCCCGCCACCTGCTGTGGATGGCCAGGCTCGCCGAGGACAGCACCGCCCACTGGCTGACCCCGTCCCGCGCCGCCGAGGCCGAACTGCCCGCCCGTACGGTCGCGGCCGTCGCCGAGTCCTCCCCGGCGTCGCTGTGGCGCGAGGGCCGCGAGCGCTGGCTGGCCCTGCTGGCCGCGGCCGGCGGCGAACCGCCGGCCGCGCTCTTCGCCGAACTGGACCGGCTGACCGCGTAAGGCGCCTACCGGGTCAGTCGCCCACGGCCAGCAGCCGCTCCACCCGCGCCCGTATCTCCGGGGTGTCCAGGCCGCGGATCGTGAGCGTCGTACGCCGCCGCAGGACGTCGTCCACGCCCTGCGCCCACTCGTGGTCGCGCGCGTAGACGACCTGCGCCCATATCTCCGGCGCGTCCGGGTGGATGCGGGCGGCCAGCGCCGGGTCCTCGGCGGCCAGCCGGGCGATGTCGAAGGCCAGCGATCCGTAGTGCCCCGCCAGGTGCCTGGCGGTGTCGGGTGCCATCCGCGGGCCCGGGACACCCGCGTCGGCCTGCAGGCGGTGGGCGACCGCGCCCCGGCTGGCGAAACCGGGCAGCGGCGCCCGGCGCGGCAGCGACGACATCGGCTCCATGCCGTCGGCCAGCGGGTGGCCCGGCAGTTCGGCCAGCTTGTTCATCACCGTGCGGCCGATGTGCCGGAAGGTCGTCCACTTGCCGCCCGCGACCGACAGCATCCCGCCGCGGCCCTCGGTGACCACCGTCTCGCGCTTGGCCTTCGCGGTGTCGCCGGGGCCGCCCGGCAGCACCCGCAGCCCCGCGAAGGCGTAGGTGATCAGGTCCCTGGACAGCTGCTGGTCGCGGACCGACAAGGCGGCCTCGTCCAGGATCTGCGCGGTGTCCGCCTCGGTGACCCGCACGTCGGCCGGGTCGCCCTCGTAGACCTCGTCGGTGGTGCCCAGCAGCAGCATGTCCTCCCACGGCAGGGCGAAGGTGATGCGGTACTTGTCGATCGGGGTGGCCAGCGCCGCCCGCCAGGGCGCGGTGCGGCGCAGCACCAGGTGGGCGCCCTTGGACAGCCGGATCGACGGGTCGGCCGCCGGGTCCTCCATCCGCCGCAGCCGGTCCACCCACGGCCCGGTGGCGTTGAGCACCAGCCGGGCGTCCACCCCGAAGTCCGTGCCGTCGATCCGGTCCCGCAGCTCGGCCCCGGTGACCCGGCCGCGGGTGAAGCGCAGCCCGGTCACCTCGGCGTGGTTGAGCACGGTCGCGCCCGCGTCCACCGCGGCTCTGACCGTCATCAGGGCCATCCGGGCGTCGTTCATCTGCCCGTCCTCGTAGACCGCGACCGCCCGCAGGTCGTCGGTGCGCAGCTCGGGCACCTCGCGGGCGGCCTTCGACGGGCTGATCACATGCCCGACGCCGTCCCTGAAGGCGGACAGCGCCGAATAGGCGAAGACGCCCGCGCCGAGCTTGGCGGCGCCGTGCGGGCCGCCCTTGTAGACCGGCAGGTAGAAGGTCAGCGGATTGGCCAGGTGCGGCGCCACGTCCCGGGACACCGCACGCCGCTCGAGGTGGTTCTCGGCGACCAGCCGCACCGCGCCGGTCTGCAGATAGCGCAGCCCGCCGTGCAGCAGCTTGGAGGACGCCGAGGAGGTGGCGCCGGCGAAGTCGCCGGCGTCCACCATCGCCACCCGCAGGCCCGACTGCGCGGCGTGCCAGGCGGTGGTGATGCCCAGGATGCCGCCGCCGATCACCAGCAGGTCGTATGTGGCGCGGCCGAGCAGGTCCCGGGTCTCGGCCCGTCCCGGGTTCGCGCCGGCAGTCGGATGCGTCCCCGGTGCGGGGGCGCTCTGCGGGGTGGTCATGAGTAGTACCTCAGTCCTCGTCTTCGTCCAGCCAGCCCATGGAGGACTGCACTGCCTTGAGCCACTGCTTGTATTCCTTCTCGCGCTGGCCGGCGTCCATCTGCGGGGTCCACTCGGCCGCGCGCTTCCAGTTGGCCCGCAGGGCCTCGACGTCCGGCCAGAAGCCGACCGCCAGACCTGCCGCGTAGGCCGCGCCCAGTGCGGTGGTCTCGGCGACCATCGGGCGCACCACCGGCACGTCCAGGAAGTCCGAGAGGGTCTGCATGAGCAGGTTGTTCGACGTCATGCCGCCGTCCACCTTCAGGGTGGTGACCTCGGTGCTGGAGTCCTTGAACATCGCGTCGGCGATCTCCCTGGTCTGCCAGGCGGTCGCCTCCAGCACGGCCCGCGCGATGTGCGCCTTGGTCACGTACCGCGTCAGTCCGGCGATCACCCCGCGCGCGTCGGAGCGCCAGTGGGGGGCGAAGAGGCCGGAGAAGGCCGGTACGAAGTAGGCGCCGCCGTTGTCCTCCACCGACGAGGCCAGCGTCTCGATCTCGGGGGCGGTGCTGATCAGGCCCATCTGGTCGCGCATCCACTGGACCAGCGCGCCGGTCACCGCGATGGAGCCTTCGAGGGCGTAGACCGGCTTGGCGTCGCCGATCCGGTAGCCGACGGTGGTGATCAGGCCCGCGTAGGAGTTCACGGGGGTCTCACCGGTGTTCATCAGCATGAACGTGCCGGTGCCGTAGGTGGATTTCGCCTCGCCCACCGCGAAGCAGGTCTGGCCGAACAGCGCGGCCTGCTGGTCGCCGAGCGCGGAGGCCACCGGGACGGCGTCCAGGCCGGCGACGTCGGTGGTGCCGTAGACCTCGGAGGACGACCTGATCTCCGGCAGGACCGACATCGGGACGCCGATGGACTCGCAGATCTTCGCGTCCCACTGGAGGGTCTTGAGGTCCATCAGCAGGGTCCTGGAGGCGTTGGTGACGTCGGTGACGTGCTTGCCGCCGTTCACGCCGCCGGTGAGGTTCCAGATCACCCAGGAGTCCATCGTGCCGAACAGGAGGTCGCCGCGCTCGGCCCGCTCCCGCAGCCCGTCGACATTGTCGAGCAGCCAGCGGACCTTCGGCCCGGCGAAGTACGACGCGAGCGGCAGCCCGGTCTGGCGCCGGAAGCGGTCCTGGCCGACGTTGCGGCCCAGCTCCCTGCACAGCGCGTCGGTGCGGGTGTCCTGCCAGACCAGCGCGTTGTGCACCGGCTCGCCGGTGTTCTTGTCCCACAGCATCGTGGTCTCGCGCTGGTTCGTGATGCCGATCGCCTTGACGTCGGACGGGGTGAAGCCGGCGATGTCCTGGCCGGCCTTGGTGATGGCGCCGCCGACCACCTCCTGGACGTTCGTCCAGATCTCGGCGGCGTCGTGCTCGACCCAGCCCGGCTTCGGGAAGATCTGCTCGTGCTCCTTCTGGTCGACGGCGACGATCCGGCCGTCGCGGTCGAAGATGATGCAGCGGCTCGATGTGGTGCCCTGGTCGATCGCCGCGATGAAGGGTCCTGTGCCGTGGCTGCTGCTGGGCGTGTCGGTCATGGTGTGCTCCTCGTCGGGTCTGCGCTCGGTGGTCCGGCTGACGACAGTGGTCCCGTACGGCTCTATGTGAACGCGAGCCGGTAAAGTCCGCCCGCGATAGCGGCGCCGGCCAGCGGGCCCACCACCGGGATCCACGCGTAGCTCCAGTCGGAACCGCCCTTGTTCGGCAGCGGCAGCAGGCTGTGCACGATCCGCGGGCCGAGATCCCGGAAGGGATTGATCGCGTAGCCGGTGGGCCCTCCGAGTGACAGACCCAGTCCTACGACGATCAGCGCCGTGAGCAGGATGCCCATTCCATTCTCCGCCAGACCGGCCGTCATGCCCTGCGTAAGGATGAAGAGCACCAGGACGGCGGTGGCGACGGCCTCGGTGAGCAGGTTCTGCAGCGGATTGCGGATCTCCGGGCCGGTGGCGAAGACCCCGAGCACCGGGCCGCCGGGCTGGGCCTTGTTCCCGGTGGCGGGACCCGCCGGGTCGGCGTCCAGGCCCGCGAGGACCTCCGGGTCGGTCAGATGGGCCTGGAACTGCCCCAGGTAGGCGACCCAGACCAGAAAAGCACCGATGAGTGCGCCGATCAGCTGACCCAGCAGGTAGTAGGGCACCTTCGACCACTCGCCGGTCTTGATCGCGATACCCAGCGTGACCGCGGGGTTCAGATGCCCGCCGGAGTAGCCGTTGGCTATGTAGGCGCCGCCCAGGACGGCGAATCCCCAGCCGAAGGTGATCGCCAGCCAACCGGCGTCCCTGGCCTTGGACCGTTTGAGTGTCACGGCGGCGCAGACGCCGCCGCCGAGCAGGATGAGCACGGCGGTACCGAATAGCTCGCCGATGACGATATGGCCGTTGGACACAGCGACTCCCTTGTCACAATCCGTCCGGTGTTCGACATTGTCGATCGCAGGACGAGAGTTTTCTCCCCTTGGGTTACGCAGGTCAAGAGGGATGTGACGCATAACTCGCCGGAGGCGGGAGAGCCCGCGCGGCCGGCCGGGCAGGCGGAAGCCGCCCGGCGGGAGGGGTGGGAGCCACCGGGCGGGCAAGGGCGGGGCAGGCCCTAGAAGCGTCCTGCGCCCAGATCGCGGGAGACGGCCCGGGCGCAGTCCCGTACCGCCGCCACCAGGCGGGGCTGGATGCCGTCGGCGTCGCAGACGCGCTCCACCGCGCCGGTCACGCCCACCGCGCCCACCGGCATCCGCCGCCGGTCGTAGACGGGCGCCGCGACCGACGCCACGCCGTCCCAGGTCTCCTCCAGGTCCGCGCCCCAGCCGCGGGCCCGGGTCAGGTCCAGCAGCGACTCGAAGTCGGCGGCGCCGGTCACCGTACGGTTGGTCAGCGCCGCCAGCTCGCCCTCCGCGACCTCGTTGTGCGCCACCGGGTCGAAGGCCGAGAGCACCTTGCCCAGCGCGGTGCTGTGCAGCGGCTGCATCGCCCCGACCTCCAGGACCTGCCGGCCGTCGTCCGGGCGGAAGACGTGGTGCACGATGAGCACCCCGTGCTGGTGCAGCACCCCCAGATACGCCGCCTCGCCGCTTGACCTGGCCAGGTCGTCGGTCCACACCAGCGCGCGGGCCCGCAGCTCGTGCACGTCCAGATAGCTGTTGCCCAGCCGCAGCAGCTCCGCGCCCAGCTGGTACTTGCCCGACACCGGCTCCTGCTCCACGAAGCCCTCCTGCTGCAAGGTGCGCAGGATGCCGTGCGTGGTGCCCTTGGCCAGGCCCAGCGACGACGCGACGTCCGACAGGCCCAGCCGCCGCTCACCCCCGGCCAGCAGCCGCAGAACCGCGGCCGCGCGCTCCAGCGACTGGATCGAACCGGGCATCGCATGCACTCCAGGGACGGAAATGGACGGACATCGGGGAAACGGGGGGTGGTCGGCATTGTCGACCCTCATCATCGCAGAGACGAGTCTCGCACCACTCGTCCGCCCTTCGGAATGCCTTCGAGTCGCGGCACCCCTGGCGGCTACTCTGGCGTGGTGTGCGTTCCGCCCCTCGCGGGCGGACGGCGCATAGCCGACAGCCGTCGCATCCCAGGGAGCATCTCCATGGCCTCGCCGTCCCCTTCGTCCGCCGCACCCGCCGCCGCGAGCAACGCCCGCGCCGCCGCTCTGCGCCAGGCCCTCGCCACCCGCGTCGTGGTCGCCGACGGCGCCATGGGCACCATGCTCCAGGCGCAGGAACCCACCCTCGACGACTTCGAGCAGCTCGAAGGCTGCAACGAGGTACTCAACATCACCCGCCCGGACATCGTCCGATCGGTGCACGAGGCCTACTTCGAGGCCGGCGTCGACAGCGTCGAGACCAACACCTTCGGGGCCAACCACTCCGCGCTGGGCGAGTACGACATCCCCGAGCGGATCCACGAGCTGTCCGAGGCCGGCGCCCGCATCGCCCGCGAGGTCGCCGACGGCTTCGCCGCCGACGGCCGCCCCCGCTGGGTCCTCGGCTCCATGGGCCCGGGAACCAAGCTGCCGACACTCGGCCACGCCCCCTACGGCGTCCTGCGCGACGGCTACGAGGCGAACGCCGCGGGCCTGATCGCCGGCGGCGCCGACGCGCTGCTGGTGGAGACCACCCAGGACCTGCTCCAGACCAAGGCCGCGGTGATCGCGGCCCACCGCGCCATGAAGTCGGCCGGGGTGAGCCTGCCGCTGATCTGCTCGGTGACCGTGGAGACCACCGGCACCATGCTGCTCGGCTCGGAGATCGGCGCCGCGCTCACCGCGCTGGAGCCGCTCGGCATCGACATGATCGGCCTCAACTGCGCCACCGGCCCCTCCGAGATGAGCGAGCACCTGCGCTATCTCGCCCAGCACTCCCGTATCCCGCTGTCCTGCATGCCCAACGCGGGCCTGCCGGTTCTCACCAAGGACGGCGCCCACTACCCGCTCACACCGGGCGAGCTGGCCGACGCCCACGAGGTCTTCACCCGCGAGTACGGCCTCTCGCTGGTCGGCGGCTGCTGCGGCACCACACCGGAGCACCTGCGGCAGCTCGTGGAGCGGGTCGGCGGCCAGGACCTGCACCCGCGCAGCCCCCGCCCCGAGCCGGGCGCCGCCTCGCTCTACCAGACCGTCCCCTTCCGCCAGGACACCTCCTACCTGGCGATCGGCGAGCGGACCAATGCCAACGGGTCGAAGAAATTCCGCGACGCGATGCTCGAAGGCCGCTGGGACGACTGCGTGGAGATGGCCCGCGACCAGATCCGCGAGGGCGCCCACCTGCTCGACCTGTGCGTGGACTACGTCGGCAGGGACGGCGCCGCCGACATGGCCGAGGTCGCCGGACGCTTCGCCACCGCCTCCACCCTCCCGATCGTGCTGGACTCCACCGAGGTCCCGGTGCTCCAGGCGGGCCTGGAGAAGCTCGGCGGCCGCGCGGTGCTGAACTCGGTCAACTACGAGGACGGCGACGGCCCGGAGTCCCGGTTCGCCAGGGTCACCGCGCTCGCCCAGGAGCACGGCGCCGCGCTGATCGCGCTCACCATCGACGAGGAGGGCCAGGCCCGTACGGTCGAGAAGAAGGTCGCCATCGCCGAGCGGCTGATCGAGGACCTCACCGGCAACTACGGCATCCACGAGTCGGACATCCTCATCGACTGCCTGACCTTCACCATCTGCACCGGCCAGGAGGAGTCCCGGGGCGACGGCGTGGCCACCATCGAGGCGATCCGCGAGCTGAAGCGCCGCCACCCCGACGTGCAGACCACCCTGGGCCTGTCCAACATCTCCTTCGGCCTCAACCCGGCCGCCCGCGTCGTCCTCAACTCGGTCTTCCTCGACGAGTGCGTGAAGGCCGGCCTCGACTCGGCGATCGTGCACGCCAGCAAGATCCTGCCGATCGCCCGGCTGGAGGAGGAGCAGGTCAAGACCGCCCTCGACCTGGTCTACGACCGGCGTGCCGAGGGCTACGACCCGCTCCAGCGGCTGATGGAGCTGTTCGAGGGCGTCGACAACAAGTCGCTGAAGGCGGGCCGCGCCGAGGAGCTGCTCGCGCTGCCGCTGGAGGAGCGGCTGCAGCGCCGGATCATCGACGGCGAGAAGAACGGCCTGGAGGCGGACCTGGACGAGGCGCTGACCGGGCGCCCGGCCCTGGAGATCGTCAACGACACGCTGCTGGCCGGTATGAAGGTGGTCGGCGAGCTGTTCGGCTCGGGGCAGATGCAGCTGCCCTTCGTGCTCCAGTCCGCCGAGGTCATGAAGATCGCGGTGGCCTACCTGGAGCCGCACATGGAGAAGTCGGACGACGAGGGCAAGGGCACCATCGTGCTGGCCACCGTCCGCGGCGACGTCCACGACATCGGCAAGAACCTGGTCGACATCATCCTGTCCAACAACGGCTACACCGTCGTCAACCTCGGCATCAAGCAGCCGGTGTCGGCGATCCTGGAGGCCGCGCAGGAGCACCGGGCCGATGTGATCGGCATGTCGGGGCTGCTGGTGAAGTCCACGGTGATCATGAAGGAGAACCTGGAGGAGCTGAACCAGCGCGGCCTGTCCGCCGACTTCCCGGTGATCCTCGGCGGCGCCGCCCTGACCCGCGCCTACGTGGAGCAGGACCTGCACGAGATCTACGAGGGCGAGGTCCGCTACGCCCGCGACGCCTTCGAGGGCCTGCGGCTGATGGACGCGCTGATCGGCGTCAAGCGCGGGGTGGCAGGCGCCGCGCTGCCCGAGCTGAAGCAGCGCCGGGTGGCCAAGCGCGAGCAGCCGGAGCCGGAGGAGGAGCCCAACCTCGGCCAGGTCAGGTCCGACGTCGCGACCGACAACCCGGTGCCCGCCCCGCCGTTCTGGGGCAGCCGGGTCGTCAAGGGCATCCAGCTCGCCGACTACTCCGCCTGGCTGGACGAGGGCGCGCTCTTCAAGGGCCAGTGGGGGCTGAAGCAGGCCCGCTCCACCGGGCCGACGTACGAGGAGCTGGTGGAGGCCGAGGGGCGGCCGCGGCTGCGCGGGCTGCTGACCCGGCTGCAGTCCGAGAGCCTGCTGGAGGCCGCGGTCACCTACGGCTACTTCCCGTGCGTGTCCAAGGGCGACGACCTCATCGTGCTGCACGAGGACGGCACCGAGCGCACCCGCTTCACCTTCCCCCGGCAGCGCAGGGGGCGGCGGCTGTGCCTGGCCGACTTCTTCCGGCCGGAGGACTCCGGTGAGACCGACGTGGTCGGCTTCCAGGTGGTCACCGTCGGCAGCCGCATCTCGGAGGCGGCCGCCGAGCTGTTCGCCGCCGACTCCTACCGCGACTACCTGGAGCTGCACGGCCTGTCGGTGCAGCTCGCCGAGGCGCTGGCCGAATACTGGCACGCCAGGGTGCGCTCCGAGCTGGGCTTCGCGGGCGAGGACCCGGGCGACGTCGAGGACATGTTCGCGCTGAAATACCGCGGCGCGCGCTTCTCGCTGGGCTACGGGGCCTGCCCCGACCTGGAGGACCGGGCCAAGATCGCGGCGCTGCTCGAGCCGGAGCGGATCGGCGTGAAGCTGTCGGAGGAATTCCAGCTGCACCCCGAGCAGTCCACCGACGCGATCGTCATCCACCACCCTGAGGCGAAGTACTTCAACGCCCGCTGAGCGGCGGCAGGGCCGGGCGCCGCCGGCCCGTCACCGGGTCGTCACCCGCGCGTCGCGTGCCCGCCGGGCGTGCCGCGACGCGGGGACGTAGACTTATCGGTCCGGCAGAGGCCGGTCGCCTTCCCGTTCGCGGGATGCGGCGACCGGCCTTTGTGTCCCCAGGAAAGGGCACGTCGGCACCACTGCGGCGCCCGGTCAGCAGCCCGGCCGAGGAGTGAGCCTATGACCAGCAGCGTCCCCGTCGTCGACACCCGTCCGGCGGACGGCCGCGGTCTGCAGGCCGTGCTGCTGGACATGGACGGCACCCTGGTGGACACCGAGGGCATCTGGTGGGCGGCGGAGACCGGGGTCTTCGCCGACCTCGGCCATGTGCTGGACGAGGTGCACAAGGCGGTCGTGGTGGGCGGGCCGATGGCCCGCAGCGTCGGCCACCTGATGGAGGTGACCGGCACGACGGCGACGCTGGCGGAGCTGATGGTGGCGATCGACACCCGCTTCGAGGAGCTGATCTCCCGCGGCGCCCCGCTGATGCCGGGCGCCAGGCGGCTGCTGACCGAGCTGGCGGCGCACCAGGTGCCCACGGCGCTGGTCTCCGCCTCGCACCGGCGCACGATCGACGCGATGCTGCGCACCCTGGGCGCCGAGAACTTCGCCTTCACCCTCGCGGGTGACGAGATCGCCCGCACCAAGCCGTATCCGGACCCGTATCTGGCCGCCGCGGCCCGGCTCGGCGCCGACCCGGCCGCCTGCGTGGTGGTCGAGGACACACCCACCGGGGTCGCGGCGGCGGAGGCCGCGGGCTGCCAGGTGATCGCGGTGCCGTCGGTGGTGCCGATCGAAGCGGCCCCCGGGCGTACCGTCGTCACATCGCTCGACCAGGTGAATGTCCCTTTTCTGCGGTCCCTGGTCCGCCGCTCTATGAACGTGGATCTTCACTGAGTGTGATGCCTGAATAAAATCTCACGAAGTGGAATCCGGCGGGTGTGATGATTGTCACACGACGTCCCATCGACAGCGGGTCCCCCGACTGGATGAGATTTCACTTACCGCATCTTTACCCGGGCGAACTGTCCGTTTTGACGTGCCGAGGGTCGATAGCCCACACGTCCGCATATCGGAGGTGAACGTCCTGTTACCGGTATGTAATGTCCCCTCAATCACTCCGTGTCCCGGTGAGCCACGGCCGCCCCGCTAATGTCCCTGACGGTCGATGCCGACTCAACCGACCGGCATGTGAGCAAGGGGATTCACTGGATGTCACGAAACAAGCGTGTCGTCGCCGCAGCCGCCGTGGCCTTCCTGGCCATCGGCGCCTCCGCATGCGGTGGCAAGAAGGACAATTCCTCCAGCAACGGCGACAGCGGCGGTGGCGGCGGCAAGGGCGCCGTGATCGTCGGGACCACCGACTCGGTGTCCTCACTGGACCCCGCGGGCGCGTACGACTACGGCTCGTGGGAGATCATCGACAGCGTCTACCAGAAGGTCATGCACTTCCCGACCGGCGCCACCACGCCGTCTCCGGACGTGGCCAAGGCCTGCAGCTTCACCGACCCGAAGACCTACTCCTGCGACCTGCAGACCGGTCTGACGTTCTCCAACGGCGACGCCCTGACGGCGACTTCGGTGAAGTTCACCTTCGACCGGATGCTCAAGATCGCCGCCCCCAACGGCCCGTCGAGCCTGCTGGCCAACCTGGACAGCACCACGACGACCGGTCCCGACAAGGTGGTCTTCCACCTCAAGAACCCCGACTCGACCTTCCCCTCGGTGCTCGCCACCGACGCCGGCGCCATCGTCGACGAGAAGGTCTTCCCGGCCGACAAGCTGCTCGACGGCTCGAACATCGTCGGCTCCGGCCCGTACACGCTGGACAAGTACACCGCCAAGCAGCAGGCGTCGCTGAAGGCGAACCCGAAGTACAAGGGCACCAACAAGCTGAACAACAGCCAGGTCGTGCTGCAGTACTTCTCCGAGGCGTCCGCGCTCAAGCAGGCCGTCAAGGACGGCACGGTGACCGCCGCCTTCCGCAGCCTGTCGCCCACCGACACCGATGACCTGAAGAAGACCTCGGGCGTCCAGGTGCTCGAAGGCACCGGCACCGAGAAGCGCTACATGGTCTTCGACGCCAAGGTGAAGCCGGCCGACCAGAAGGCCGTCCGGCAGGCCGTCGCCCAGGTCATCGACCGGGCCGGCATCGCCAAGGACGCCTACAACAACACCGTGGCCCCGCTCTACTCGATGGTCGGCAACGGCATCGAGGGCCACACCGAGGCCTTCAAGGACAAGTACGGCGCCCCCGACACCAACAAGGCCAAGGCGCTGCTCAGCGCCGCCGGCATCGCCACCCCGGTGCAGCTGGCGTACGCCTGGACGCCCAGCCACTACGGTGCCGCGTCCGCCGACGAGGCCACCGCGATCAAGCGGCAGCTGGAGGCCACCGGCCTGTTCAAGGTCACCCTCAGCTCCACCGAGTGGCAGCAGTACCAGAAGGACGAGAAGGCCGACACGTACGCCTCGTACATGATCGGCTGGTACCCGGACCTGCCCGACCCCGACAACGACGTCGCGCCGTTCCTGACCAAGGAGCCCTTCCTGGGCACCGGTTACGTCAACCCGCAGATCCTCACCCTGCTCAGCAAGGAGCAGGGCACGGACGACAAGACGGTGCGCGACCAGGCCTTCGCCGACATCCAGAAGATCGTGGCCGAGGACGTCCCGATCATCCCGCTGTGGCAGGGCAAGCAGACGGTCGTCATCCGCGACGGTGTCACGGGCGCCGACAAGGCCCTCGACCCGACGATGTTCCGGTTCTACGAACTCGGCACGAAGTGACCGACGGCCGGCCCGCGGGGGAGTGACCCCCGCGGGCCGGCCCCGGCACGCGGCACCCCCACGCGCATCCCGTCGTCCACGGTCCGGGCCAGACCGGACAGCCACCGGAAAGTCACCGCATGAGCAACACGAGCAAGCAGTCGGGCTCGCTGCGGCGCTACATCCTCACCCGGATCGCGCTCGCCGTGCCCATGGTCCTGATCCTGCTGATCCTGGTCTTCGTCATGATGCGGGTGGCACCCGGTGACCCGATCTCGGCGTCGCAGGGCGGCAAGCTGAACGCCACGGAACTGGCCGCGAGACGGCACGCGGCGGGCTTCGACGCGCCGCTCTACCAGCAGTTCTGGGACTACCTGAAATCGGTGGTCACCCTGAACTTCGGCACCACCTTCTCCGACCGCCGCAGCGTGCGCGACATCATCATCGAGAACGGCGGCGCCACCCTGACCCTCACCGCGGGCGCCCTGGTCTTCGCGACCGTCATCGGCATCCCGGTCGGCCTGCTGGCCGGCCGCTACCGCGACCGCCCCGTCGACGTGATCAGCCGGCTCGCCAGCACCATCAGCTACGCCGCCCCGGTCTTCGTGACCGCGCCGCTGCTCATGCTCGCCTTCGGCTCCACCTCGGGCCAGGCCTCGCCGCTGATCCAGCTGAACGTGCCCACCCAGACCCACATCCTGATCCTGGACGCGGCCCTGGACGGCGACTGGAGCGCGGTCACCGACATCCTCCAGCACCTGCTGCTGCCGTCCATCGCGCTCGGCCTGCTGATCGTCGGCGTCTTCATCCGGATGATCAGGATCAACCTCATCCAGTCGCTCCAGGGCGACTACATCGAGGCGGCCCGCGCCCGCGGCGTCAGAGAGCGCCATGTGGTGGCCCGGCACGGCTTCCGCAACGCCCTGGTGCCGGTCATCACCGTGCTCGGGCTCCAGGTCGCCATGCTGCTCGGCGGCGCGGTGCTCACCGAGAAGATCTTCAACTGGCCCGGCATCGGCCGCCAGTTGATCGACTACATCAACCAGCGCGACTACGTCGCCGTGCAGGGCATCGTCACCGTCTTCGCCCTGGTCGTCGTCGTGATCAGCCTGCTGATCGACTTCGTCAACGCGCTGATCGACCCGAGGGTGCGCTACTGATGGCCACGACGACTCTCCCCACCGGGCCGATCGAGCCCGACGCGTCCGCCAAGGGCGCCCGCTTCGGCGGCCTGCGCCGGATCACCGCGGCGATCCGCGAGGCCCGCGGCGTGCCGAAGTTCATGCTGTGGGCCGGCGCGGCCATCTCCGCGCTGTTCGTGATCACCGCGGTCTTCGCGCCGCTCATCGCGCCCTACAGCTTCGACACCTACCGGTCCGGCGGCCACAACTTCCCCAAGCAGGGCTCCCCCGACGGGGACCACTGGTTCGGGACCACCGTGCAGAGCCTCGACGTGCTCTCCCGCACCATCTACGGCGCCCGCACCGCCCTTGAGGTGATGATCCTCGCGGTGATCTTCTCGCTGATCCTCGGCGTGCTGCTCGGCCTGGTCGCCGGCTACTTCGGCGGCTGGCTCGACCGCATCCTGGTGCTGGTGATGGACGCGCTGTTCGCCTTCCCCTACCTGCTGCTCGCCATCGTGGCCGGCTTCGTCTTCTCCGGCATCGCCGGCGGCGGCGTGGTCACCGCGGCGCTGTCCATCACGGTGGTCTACATCCCGCAGTACTTCCGGGTCGTCAGGGCCTCGGCGCTGTCCGCCAGGGAGGCCACCTTCGTGGAGGCCGCCCGCGCGATGGGCGCCAAGCCGTCGGTGGTGATCCGCAAGTACCTGTTCGGCAACGTCATCCAGTCGGTGCCGGTCATCACCACCATGAACGCCGCCGACGCCATCGGCACCCTGGCGGGCCTGGGCTTCCTGGGCCTGGGCATCCAGCCCACCCAGGCTGCCGAATGGGGCTACGACCTCGACCGCGCCATCGACGACGTCAACGCCGGCATGTGGTGGACCTGCCTCTACCCGGGCCTGGCCATGGTGATCGCCATCCTCGGCTTCACCCTGCTCGGCGAAGGCCTCAACGACGTGCTCAACCCGACCATGAGGCGCCGCAGGATCCGCAAGGTGCTGCTGCCCGCCCACACCCGGCGCCGTACCGTCACGGCTCCCGCGCTGCCCGACGTTTCCGAAGGTGAGGCCGTCAAGTGACCGAACCCGTCCTGTCCGTCCGCGACCTGCGTGTCTGGTACGGCACCGACCGCGGCCCGGTACGAGCCGTGGACGGCGTCACCTTCGACGTACGGCCCGGCGAGACCCTCGGCCTGGTCGGCGAGTCCGGCTGCGGCAAGTCCACCCTCGGCCGCGGTGTGCTCGGCCTGACCCCGGCGGCCGCCGCCGTCGACGGCGAGGTCGTGCTGCGCAGCCCCGGCGGCGCCGGCCGCAACCTGGTCGGGCTGCCCGCCAAGGAGATCCAGCGGCTGCGCGGCCCCGAGATCGGGCTGATCTTCCAGGAGCCGATGACCCGGCTCAACCCGCTGATGCGGATATCGCAGCACTTCGAGGAAGCGCTGCGCGCCCACCACAAGGGCCTGCCCAAGCAGGAGATCAAGGCCCGCGCGCTGGCCGCGCTGCGCGGCATGGGCATCCCGGAGAGCCGCTACGGCAGCTACCCGCACGAATTCTCCGGCGGCATGCGGCAGCGCATCATGATCGCGCTCGCACTGGTGCTGCGGCCGGCCTTCATCGTCGCCGACGAGCCCACCACCGCACTCGACGTGCTGGTCGAGGCGCAGATCATCAAGATCCTCGCCGACCTGCGGAAGAACTTCGACACCTCGCTGGTGCTCATCACCCACAACCTCGGTATCGTCGCCGAGGCGTGCGACCGGGTCGCGGTGATGTACGCCGGCCACATCGTCGAACAGGGCGACGCCCGCGAGGTGTTCGCCAACCCGCAGCACCCGTACACCAAGGAGCTGCTCCGCTCCACCATCTCGCTGGCCACCACCGGGCTGCACTTCATCCCCGGCAGCCCGCCCGATCTGGTGGAACCGCCGCAGGGCTGCCGCTTCCACCCCCGCTGCCCGGTCGCCATGCGCGGCTGCGCCACGGTGGAGCCGCCCGAGGTGGTCCTGCCGACCGGAGTGGTCAGCGCCTGCTGGCAGCAGGCGATCGAGGCGGACCCCGCACTGGTGGACGAGCTGGGACCGGGCGGGCGCGAGCCGCTCGCCGCTGTGAAGGAGATCAGCGTTGCTGACGAAGCCTGACATCGAAGAGCCCGGCGAGGGAGCCGCCCCCCAGGTCGGCGAGACGCTGGTCGAGGCCGGCGGCCTCGAAGTGCACTTCGGCCTGCGCGGCGGCCTGCTCGGCCGCCTCTCCGGCCGGGCCGGCGGCGCGGTCCGCGCCGTCGACGGCATCGACCTGACGCTGCGCAAGGGCGAGGTCCTCGGCCTGGTCGGCGAGTCCGGCTCCGGCAAGACCACCCTGGGCCGCACCCTGATCGGCCTGACCAAGGCCACCGCGGGCACCGTCCGCTACCGCGGCCAGGACATCACGGCGCTCGGTGAGCGCGGGCTGCGCCCGCTGCGCCGCCGGCTCCAGATGGTCTTCCAGGACCCGCACGCCTCGCTCAACCCGGCGATGGACATCCGCACCGCCGTCGGCCACCCGCTGCGCATCCACCAGCTGGTCGCCGACGAGCAGGAGTACGAGGCCAGGGTCGTCGACGCGCTGGAGCGGGTCGGCCTGACCCCGCCGGAGCGCTACCTCGGCAAATTCCCGGGCGACCTGTCCGGCGGCCAGAAGCAGCGTGCCGTCCTGGCCAGGGCGATCATCGCGGAACCCGAACTGCTCGTCGCCGACGAGCCGATCTCCATGCTGGACATGAGCGTCCGCGCCAAGATCCTCCAGCTGATGCTGGACCTCAAGCGCGATCTCGACCTCACGTATGTCTACGTCACCCACGACCTGGCCAGCGCGAAGTTCTTCTGCGACACCATCGCGATCATGTACCTGGGCCGGATCGTGGAGTACGGGCCCACCGCGGAGGTCTTCGCCAACCCGCAGCACCCGTACACCGAGGCGCTGCTCGCCGCGATCCCCGAGCCCGACCCGGAGCGCGCGCTGCCGCGTGAACTGCCGCGCGGCGAGATCCCCGACGCCGCCAGGCCGCCGGTGGGCTGCGCCTTCCACCCGCGCTGCCCGGTCGCGGTGGAGGCGTGCGGCTGGGAGGCGCGAGACCTGCGCACCCTGCTGGAGAGCCGGTGGCTTGAACTCGCCCCCGAAGTGGCAACGCGGGAGAAATCCCTCTTCGCCGACGTCGATTCGCTCGCCGTCGAGGGCCTGAGCACCGTCGCAATAGCACCCGGCCGAGGCCACTCACCCGAAGATGTGTTGGAATATCTCCGGCATCTGCGCGAGGAGGCATCGGAAGCCGAGCCGCGTGAGCCGTTCTGGCGCGGCGTGGTGTCGTTGCACGCCGAAAACGGCCGGGCCGTGGTGGAGTTCGCGCCATCACGGGACCCGCGTCTCAGCCTGATTCCGGCCACCGGCGTGCAGGTGGCCTGCCATCTGCGTGAGCCCGTCGCGAGCACCACAGGTACATGAGCAGGATAAAGAGGAGAACGACGACGATGAACCGCAAGCTTCTGGTGCTGCCCGCCCTGTTGGGCGTGATGACACCCCTGCTCACCGGGTGCGGCGGTTCCGGCGGGGGGAGCGGTGGCGGCAAGGCCATCGTCGTCGGCACCACCGACACCATCGAGCTGACCAAGGACAACCCGGCGCCGCTCGACCCCGCGACCTCGTACGACAGCGCCACCTGGAACGTCTTCTACAACACCTTCCAGATGCTGCTGACCTACCAGCGCGGCAGCACCACCCCGAGCCCGGACGCGGCCAAGGAGTGCCACTACACGGACGCCAGCGTGGTGACGTACCAGTGCACGATGCGCGGGGACCAGAAGTTCTCCAACGGCGACCCGATGACGGCGCAGGATGTGAAGTTCTCCGTCGACCGGATGCAGAAGATCAACTGGGCGGCCGGTCCCGCCACGCTGATATCCGGCGTCAAGTCGGTGGACGCGCCGGACGACAAGACGGTGGTCTTCCACCTCAAGGCGCCGGACGCGACCTTCCCCGCCAAGCTCGCCACCCCGGCCGCGGCGATCGTGGACAAGAAGGTCTACGCCGCCGACAAGCCCTACACCGGCTTCCGGCTGGTCGGCTCCGGCCCGTACACGCTGAATTCCTTCGTGCAGGCCAAGCAGGGCGACTTCTCCAAGAACTCGCACTACACCGGCTCCCTGAAGGTCAACAACAGCGCGATCGAACTGAAGCTGTTCACCGACCCCCACAAGATGGAGTCCGCCCTGCGGGCCGGCTCCATCGACGTGATGGCCCGCACCCTGAGCCCGGACCAGATCGGCACCCTGCTCAGCAGCAACGACCCGGACGTCAAGCTCACCGAGTCGCCCGGCGGCGAGGCGCGCTTCCTGTTCCTCAACACCGACTCGCCCGAGCTGAAGAACGTCGCGGTGCGCAGGGCGATGGCCCAGATCATCGACCGGCAGGCGATCACCCGCGACGTCTACAAGCGGACCGCCGACCCGCTGTACTCGGTGATCCCGCAGGGCATCACCACCCACACCAACTCGTTCTACAACACCTACAAGGACCCCTCGGTCCCGGCGGCCAAGGCCCTGCTGCACGACGCCGACATCACCGAGAAGGTCCCGCTGACCATCAACTACCGCCGCGACGACGGCGGCACGATGAACGAGGCCGAGGCCAAGACGATCGCCCAGCAGCTCAACGCGAGCGGGCTGTTCGACGTCACGACCAAGAGCGAGCAGTGGAACACCTTCCTCAAGAAGGCCACCCAGCACGAATACGACGTCTTCGCCCTCAGCTGGCTGCCGGACTTCCCGGACCCGGACAACTACATCGCGCCGTTCTTCGACAAGGACAACTTCCTCGACCTCGCCTACAACAACAAGACGATCCAGGACCAGTTGCTGCCGGCCACCCGCAAGCAGGCCCAGCGCGGTGCCACGGCCATGGACTTCACCAAGGCGCAGAACCTGATCGCCTCTGACGTGCCGATGCTGCCGCTGTGGCAGGGCAAGCAGTACATCGCCGCCCGCAGCAACATCACCGGTGTCGAGTGGGCGCTGAACTCCTCGACCACCACCCAGTTCTGGGAGCTGGGCCGGGGCCAGAGCGGCTGACGCCCTCCGGAATCCCGGGAGTCGGGCCGCGGTCAGGACAACTGACCGCGGCCCGCCGCCTTTTCCGGCCGCTCAGCTCGCGCCTGGGAACGCTTGCGGCTCAGCTCGCGCCGGGGCGCACCAGACCGCTCTCGTAGGCGTAGACCGCGGCCTGCACCCGGTCGCGCAGGCCCAACTTGGTCAGCACATGCCCGACATGGGTCTTCACGGTGGTCTCCGAGACGAACAGCTCGGCGGCGATCTCCGCGTTGGACAACCCCCGGGCCACCAGCCTGAGCACCTCGACCTCGCGCTCGGTCAGGGTGTGCAGCGGCTGCGGCACCGACTCGTCACCGGACGGCAGCCGGCCCGCGTACTTGTCGAGCAGCCGCCGGGTGATGCTCGGCGCGAGCATCGCCTCACCCGCGGCCACCACCCTGATCGCCTGCACCAGCTCGGCCGCCGGGGCGTCCTTGAGCAGGAAGCCGCTGGCGCCGGCCCGCAGCGCCTCGATCACGTACTCGTCGAGGTCGAAGGTGGTCAGCACCAGCACCTTCGCCGGCCCCGACCGGTCGGGCCCGGTGATCTGCCGGGTGGCCTCCACCCCGTCCATCCGGGGCATCCTGATGTCCATCAGCACCACATCGGGCTGCAGCGCCCGCACCTGGTCCAGCGCCTGCTGGCCGTCCCCGGCCTCACCGACCACCGCCAGGTCGGGCTCGGCCTCCAGGATCATCCGGAAACCGGTACGCAGCAGGGGCTGATCGTCCACCAGCAGGACGCGGATCGCCACGGGTACTCCTCCGTCTTCGCTAGACCGGACCATTCTCGCCCACCAGGGGCAGGACACCGGCTGTCGCCGCCAGCGGATAGGGTGGCGGAGTCCCGCCGAATTCCGGGCAGAACGCCTGGTGGTCGCACCAGCCGCACAGCGGGGTGCGGCGCGGCCGCCAGTCGCCGCTCTCCGTCGCCGCCCTGATCGCCTCCCACAGCGCCAGCAGCTTGCGCTCGGTACGCAGCAGGTCCGCCTCCGACGGGTCGTACGTCAGCACGTCCCCGCTGCCCAGATACACCAGCTGCAGCCGCCGCGGCACCACCCCGCGCAGCCGCCACAGCACCAGCGCGTAGAACGACATCTGGAACATCGGCTCGTCTTTGTACTCCGGGCGCGGGGCCTTGCCGGTCTTGTAGTCCACCACCCGCAGGTCGCCGGTGGCCGGCGCGACGTCCAGCCGGTCGACATAGCCGCGCAGCGTCAGCCCCGACTCCAGCACCGTCTCCACGTACAGCTCGCGCTCCGCCGGTTCGAGCCGGGTCGGGTCCTCCAGGGTGAACCAGCGGTCCACCAGGGCGCGGGCGCTGTCCAGCCAGCCGGCCAGCGCCGCCGGCTCCGCCGCGTCGAACAGCACGGAGAGCTCGGGCCTGGCCGCCAGCAGCCGCTGCCACTCGCCGGGCACCAGGTCCCTGGCCCGCTCGGCGGTGCGGTCCGCCGCCGGGGCGTCGAAGAGCCGCTCCAGCACGGCGTGGACGACCGTGCCGCGGGTCGCCGCCTGGGTCGGCTTCTCCGGCAGCCGGTCGATCACCCGCAGCCGGTAGAGCAGCGGGCAGCGCATGAAGTCGGCCGCGCGCGACGGCGACAGCGACGTCGGCGGTCGCGGCGGAATGCTCTCGGTGCTGGTCCCCATGGGGCACGACCCTACGGCCTGCCACCGACAAGCCGGTGCCCGCCGGGCGTAACGGCGCAATAGCATGGCAGCGAGGCCTCGATCCGAGCGATCGGTACGAGGTCGGTTCCGAACGAGGGGAAGCAGTGAGCGAGAGCGGTCGGCCGCCGTCCCGGAAGAGCGACGCCCCTGGCCAGAACGGCGACCCCGGCACCTCCGCGCGAGGGCCCGGCGGCGGGATCCTGATGGGCCGCTTCTTCGGCGTGCCCATCTACGTGGCTCCCAGCTGGTTCCTGGTCGCGGCCCTGATCACCTGGGTCTTCGGCGACCAGCTCGACACCGTGCTGCCCGACCTCGGCGGGATCCGCTACCTCGTGTCGCTGTTCTTCGCGGTGGCCTTCTACGCCTCGGTGCTGGTCCACGAGCTGGCGCACACCGTGGCCGCGCTGCGCTTCAAGCTGCCCGTACGGCGTATCCAGCTGCAGTTCTTCGGCGGCGTCTCGGAGATCGAGAAGGAGTCCGACACCCCTGGCAGGGAGTTCGTGCTGGCCTTCGTCGGGCCGCTGCTCTCGCTGGTCCTCGCCGGCGTCTTCTTCGGCGGCATGCAGCTGGTCGAGTCCGGGACGGTGCCCGGGGTGCTGCTCGCCGGGCTGATGATCAGCAACCTGATCGTGGCGATCTTCAACTTCCTGCCCGGCCTGCCGCTCGACGGCGGCCGCATGCTGCGGGCCGTGGTCTGGAAGATCAGCGGCAAGGCCATGACCGGCACGGTCGCCGCGGCCTGGGTCGGCCGCGGGCTCGCCCTCGCGGTGCTCATCGGGCTGCCGATGCTCTCCTACGCCCGGGACGGCGACAGCGGCGGCTCCGGCTTCGACTCGCTCACCGACGCGCTGCTCGCCGCGATCCTGGCCGCCATCATCTGGACCGGCGCCGGCAACAGCCTGCGGATGGCCAGGCTCCGCGAGCGGCTGCCCGACCTGCGCGCCCGCACCCTGACCCGCAGGGCCGTCCCGGTCTCCTCCGACACCCCCCTGTCCGAGGCGCTGCGCCAGGCCAACGAGGCCGGCGCCAGGGCCCTGGTCGTGGTCGACGGCCGCGGCGCCCCCATGGCGCTCGTCCGCGAGTCCGCGATCGTCACCATCCCCGAGCACCGCCGCCCCTGGGTCGCGGTCAGCGGCCTCGCCCAGGACCTCACCCCGGGTATGCGGGTCTCCGCGGAACTGGCAGGCGAAGCCCTGCTCGACACCCTGCGGGCCACTCCCTCCACCGAATACCTGGTGGTCGAGCCGACCGGTGAGATTTTCGGCGTGCTGGCCACCTCCGACGTCGAGAAGGCCTTCCTGGCCGCCATGTCGCGCCCTTCCTGAGCGGCCCGCGCCGGGCGCCCGCCAGGCCCTCCGGCGGCGGACTCGCCGGTCAGGGGCGGCGGAAAAGCCCGATAAGGTGATCCCCATGTCCGAACCGACCGGTGCCGCCCGCCGACGCGGGCCCTTCAAAGTCGGGGACCAGGTCCAGCTCACCGACCCCAAGGGACGCCACTACACCTTCACGCTCGAAGCCGGGAAGCAGTTCCACACCCACAAGGGTGCCTTCCCGCACGACGAGCTGATCGGTGCTCCCGAGGGCAGCGTGGTCCGAACCACGGGAAACGTCGCCTATCTCGCGCTGCGCCCGCTGCTCCCCGACTACGTCCTGTCCATGCCCCGCGGGGCCGCCGTGGTCTACCCCAAGGACGCGGGGCAGATCCTGGCGATGGCCGACATCTTCGCCGGCGCCCGCGTGGTCGAGGCCGGCGTCGGCTCCGGATCGCTGAGCAGCTTCCTGCTGCGGGCGATCGGCGACCACGGGATGCTGCACAGCTACGAGCGCCGCGCGGACTTCGCCGAGATCGCCACCCAGAACGTCGAGCGCTACTTCGGCGGCCCGCACCCCGCCTGGCAGCTCACCGTCGGCGACCTCCAGGACCACCTGTCCGACACCGACGTGGACCGCGTGATCCTGGACATGCTGGCGCCCTGGGAGTGCCTGGAGCCCGTCTCCAAGGCCCTGGTGCCCGGCGGCATCCTGTGCGCCTACGTGGCCACCACGACGCAGCTGGCACGTACCGTCGAGGCGATCAGGGAGCACGGCAGCTTCAACGAGCCGGCCGCCTGGGAGACCATGGTCCGCACCTGGCACGTCGAGGGCCTCGCCGTCCGCCCCGACCACCGGATGATCGGACACACCGGCTTCCTGCTCACCGCCCGCCGGCTCGCCGACGGAGTGGAGCCCCCGCTGCGCCGCCGCCGGCCCGCCAAGGGCGCCTACGGCGAGGACTACACCGGACCGGGCAGCGCGAGCGGCGGCGCCGGCACCGACCGCTGAGTCCGCCGGAGCGGGTGGTTTTCGGCCAACTTCGCCAAGCCGCCGCCGGTTTGTCCGTTCCGGACAGCCGGCGGCGGCTTTTTCACGGCCCGGCCGCGGCTCGGCGGCCCCCGCCGAGACGGCCCGATGTGACGTGTGGCACGATGCTGGCCAATCCCGCAGAACGACCCCAGGAGACAGGCGAGTGCAGCCGTCCGCAGGCCAGGAGTTTCCGCACACCCGCACCCGCGGCGTCCACTGGATCAGTACGGCCGCCGCCCTCGGCGCCGTGGTCGCCGCGGTGGCCCTGGTCCAGCCCGCCGACGCCTCGCCCGGCAAGCCGGCCGCCGCGGGCCGCGCCCCGGCCGCGGGCAGCACCCACGCCGCACCGGTCGCACCCCCCGACCCGGCCGCCGCGACCTACCCGCTGAACTGCGGGGACGGCGTGAAGACCGATGTGGTCGGCAAGGTCTCCGGCGACCTGGACGGCGACGGCCGCCCCGAGACCGCCGTGGTGGTGCGCTGCCACACCGACACCGGCACCCCGCCCAGCGGCGTCTACGTCCTGTCCGCGCCCACGGCCGCGGGCGGCCCGCCGCGGATCGCCGTCACCCTGGTCAAGCCGGAGGACAACCGGCAGATCAGCGGTTTCCGCCTGGAGGGCCGCACCGTCAAGGCCACCGTGCTCGGCTTCTCCTCGGACAGCGTCCCGCAGTGCTGCCCCGACCTGCGCCGCGACTACTCCTGGGAGTGGCGGGACGGCCGCTACGTGGCCCTCCCCGGACCCGCGGGCACCAGCGTCTGAGCGCCGCCGCCCGGCTCCCTCACGACACCCGCGGCCGCGCCTTCGCACCGCACCCGCCGCGGGCTCATTCCGCGTCGGGCCCGTAGACCTCGACGCGGTCCGCCGCCCGCCGCACATGGATGCAGTCGCCGGGGCACTCCTTGGCCGAATCCACCACATCCCGCAGCAAAGCCACCGGGACGGGTACGGTGGCACCAGCGGCCTGCCGCAGCTCGTCGTCGTCACCCTTCACATAGGCGAGGCCGTCGATGTCCAGCTCGAAGACCTCCGGCGCGTACTGCACACAGATCCCGTCGCCGGTGCACAGGTCCTGGTCGATCCAGACCTCGAGTGCTTCGGCCGTCTCGTTGCTCACGGAAACTCATCCCTGCCGTTGGTCGTTCGGGAAGCAACCGCCCTGTCCGGCTGTTGACCGAATCGACGATACAACCGGCGGCTTTCCGGGCGTGCTCGGTGGGTATCTCAGTGGCGGAGGGACGTACGCAAGGGTGAAGATCGGACACACCGCGATCGTCTTTGTGATCTAGGGGTTTCAACCCCCACCGGCCCAGGTAGGGTCTGGAAACGTCCAGCTCCCCTTGGAGGAGGTGAGGACCGTGGCGGCCCACGACGACGACATCAACCGTGGCGGCCGACCCGCTCGTGGTTCGGAAGACCCCATGAGCCAGGTCGCCTTTCTTGAGCAGGAGATCGCCGTCCTGCGACGCAAGCTCGCCGACTCTCCGCGTCACACGAGGATTCTCGAAGAGCGGATCGTCGAGCTGCAGACCAATCTGTCCGGCGTGTCTTCGCAGAACGAACGGCTGGCGAGCACCCTTCGCGAGGCCCGCGACCAGATCGTGGCCCTCAAGGAGGAGGTCGACCGGCTCGCGCAGCCACCGGCGGGCTTCGGCGTTTTCCTGCAGGCCAACGACGACGGCACGGCGGACATCTTCACCGGCGGGCGCAAGCTCCGGGTGAATGTGAGCCCGTCGGTCGACCTCGACGACCTCAGGCGCGGACAGGAGCTGATGCTCAACGAAGCGCTCAACGTGGTCGAAGCGATGGAATTCGAGCGGGTCGGCGACATCGTCACCCTCAAGGAGGTCCTGGAGGACGGCGAGCGCGCCCTGGTGATCGGGCACACCGACGAGGAGCGGGTGGTCCGGCTCGCCGAACCGCTGCTCGACGGCACCCTGCGCACCGGCGACGCCCTGCTGCTCGAACCCCGCTCCGGATACGTCTACGAACGGGTGCCCAAGAGCGAGGTCGAAGAGCTCGTCCTCGAAGAGGTGCCCGACATCGACTACCGCCAGATCGGCGGCCTCGGCAACCAGATCGAGCAGATCCGCGACGCGGTGGAGCTGCCCTACCTGCACGCCGACCTTTTCAAGGAGTACGAACTGCGCCCGCCCAAGGGCGTCCTGCTCTACGGCCCGCCCGGATGCGGCAAGACGCTCATCGCCAAGGCGGTCGCCAACTCGCTGGCCAAGAAGGTCGCCGAGGTCACCGGGCAGCCGCAGGGCAAGAGCTACTTCCTGAACATCAAGGGCCCGGAGCTGCTGAACAAGTACGTCGGCGAGACCGAGCGGCAGATCCGCCTGGTCTTCCAGCGCGCCAGGGAGAAGGCGAGCGAGGGCACCCCGGTCATCGTCTTCTTCGACGAAATGGAATCGCTCTTCCGCACCCGCGGCAGCGGCGTCAGCTCGGACGTGGAGAACACCATCGTCCCGCAGTTGCTCGCCGAGATCGACGGTGTCGAGGGCCTGGAGAACGTCATCGTGATCGGCGCCTCCAACCGCGAGGACATGATCGACCCGGCGATCCTGCGCCCCGGCCGGCTGGACGTGAAGATCAAGATCGAGCGTCCGGACGCCGAGGCGGCCAAGGACATCTTCTCGAAGTACCTGGTCGACACCCTCCCGCTGCACGGCGAGGACCTCTCCGAGCACGGCGGGTCGAAGGCGGCCACCGTGGACGCCATGATCCAGTCCGTGGTCGAGAGGATGTACTCCGAGACCGAGGAGAACCGCTTCCTGGAGGTCACCTACGCCAACGGTGACAAGGAGGTCCTGTACTTCAAGGACTTCAACTCCGGCGCGATGATCCAGAACATCGTGGACCGGGCCAAGAAGATGGCGATCAAGGACTTCCTGGACCACGAACAGCGCGGACTGCGCGTCTCCCACCTGCTCGCGGCCTGTGTCGACGAGTTCAAGGAGAACGAGGACCTGCCCAACACCACCAACCCCGACGACTGGGCCCGCATCTCCGGGAAGAAGGGCGAGCGGATCGTCTTCATCCGCACCCTGGTGACCGGAAAGCAGGGCGCCGACACGGGACGCTCCATCGACACCGTGGCGAACACCGGACAGTATCTGTAAGCACTACCCTCCGGCTGCGGGTCCCGACAGCGGGTACCCGCAGCCGGTGTGTTTTCCGGCCCGCACGGGCCGGAGCCGGGCAAGGAGGGCCGCATGACCGTACGGCGAGTAATGGGCATCGAGACGGAGTACGGGATCTCCGTCCCCGGCCACCCGAACGCCAATGCCATGCTCACCTCGTCCCAGATCGTCAACGCCTACGCGGCGGCGATGCACCGGGCGCGCCGCGCCCGCTGGGACTTCGAGGAGGAGAACCCGCTGCGGGACGCCCGCGGCTTCGATCTCGCACGGGACGCCGCGGACTCCACCCAGCTGACCGACGAGGACATCGGCCTGGCCAATGTCATCCTCACCAACGGCGCCCGGCTCTACGTGGACCACGCCCACCCCGAGTACTCGTCGCCCGAGATCACCAACCCGCGCGACGCGGTGCTGTGGGACAAGGCCGGCGAGCGCATCATGGCCGAGGCCGCGGTGCGGGCCGCCCAGCTGCCCGGGGCGCAGCCGATCCACCTGTACAAGAACAACACCGACAACAAGGGCGCCTCCTACGGCACCCACGAGAACTACCTGATGAAGCGCGAGACGCCGTTCTCCGACATCGTCAGGCACCTCACGCCGTTCTTCGTCTCCCGGCAGGTGGTGACCGGCGCGGGCCGGGTCGGCATCGGCCAGGACGGCCACGAGCACGGCTTCCAGCTCAGCCAGCGCGCGGACTACTTCGAGGTCGAGGTCGGCCTGGAGACCACCCTCAAGCGCCCCATCATCAACACCCGCGACGAACCCCACTCCGACGCCGAGAAATACCGCCGGCTGCATGTGATCATCGGCGACGCGAACCTCTCGGAAATCTCCACCTACCTCAAGCTCGGCACCACCGCCCTGGTGCTGTCCATGATCGAGGACGGCTTCATCAAGGTGGACCTGGCCGTGGACCAGCCGGTCCGCACCCTGCACGACGTCTCCCACGACCCCGGCCTGCAACGTCTCGTCACACTGCGCAACGGTCGCACGCTGACCGCCGTCCAGCTCCAGATGGAGTACTACGAGCTGGCCCGCAAGTACACCGAGGAGCGCTACGGCTCCGACGCCGACCCGCAGACCAAGGACGTACTGGCCCGCTGGGAGGACGTGCTCAACCGGCTGGAGAGCAATCCGATGAGCCTGGCGGGCGAGCTGGACTGGGTCGCCAAGCTGGAGGTCCTGGAAGGCTACCGGCGCCGCGACAACCTGGGCTGGGACGCGGCCCGCCTGCAGCTGGTCGACCTGCAGTACGCCGATGTGCGCCCCGACAAGGGCCTCTACAACCGGCTGGTGGCCCGCGGCCGCATCAAGCGGCTGCTGGACGAGCAGGAGACCGTCAGGGCCGCGACCAAGCCCCCTGAGGACACCAGGGCCTACTTCCGCGGCCGCTGTCTGGAACAGTACGCGGACGACGTCGCCGCCGCCTCCTGGGACTCGGTCATCTTCGATCTGCCGGGTCGTGACTCACTGCAACGGGTGCCCACGCTGGAACCCCTCCGCGGCACCCGCAAGCACGTCAAGGAGCTCCTCGACCGCTGCCGTACCGCCGAAGACCTGGTTCGCATCCTGTCCGGCGGCTGAAACGGGCCAGAACCGGGAATCAACCGGGTAGCACTCGGACGTTGACGTATTCGAGAGCCGGGGACGGACCCTCCTTGTAGGGTCTGATCTTGTAGGACACGCAACCGAGCGGGGTGAGGGACATGGCAACCAAGGACACCGACGGCGGACAGCAGAAGGCGACGCGTTCCACGGAGGAGGTCGAGGAGGTCCAGGAGGACGCCCAGTCCGCCGAAGACCTCAAGGAACGCCACGAGAAGCTCTCGGACGACGTGGACTCCGTCCTCGACGAGATCGACGACGTGCTCGAGGAGAACGCTGAGGACTTCGTGCGCTCATTTGTCCAGAAGGGCGGCCAGTAGGCGCTCCCACCCCGCCCCGCGGCCGTTATCCGGGCCGTGGGGCGGATGGATTTCCGGACCGGCGGGTAGGGTCCGTACCGACCTCAAGATCGTGTGGAAGGAATCGCGTGGAAGCCAACTCTCGCAGCACCGGGCGTCTGCCGGCCGCCTTCCTGACGCCCGGCTCGTCGTCCTTCCTCGACTTCCTCGGGGCGCACTCGCCCGAGCTGCTGCCGGGCAATCGGACGCTGCCGGCGCTCAAGGGGGCGATCGAGCTGCCGCACGGCACCACGATCGTGTCCGCGGTCTTCGACGGCGGGGTCATCCTCGCCGGCGACCGGCGGGCCACGATGGGCAATGTCATCGCCCAGCGCGACATGGAAAAGGTCTTCCCCGCCGACGAGTACTCGGCGGTCGGCATCGCCGGCACCGCCGGCCTGGCCGTCGAGATGGTCAAGCTCTTCCAGCTGGAGCTGGAGCACTACGAGAAGATCGAAGGCGCCACCCTGTCCCTGGAGGGCAAGGCCAACCGGCTGTCCACGATGATCAGGGGCAATCTGAGCATGGCCCTGCAGGGCCTCGCCGTCGTGCCGATCTTCGCCGGCTACGACACCGACCGCGGCAAGGGCCGGATCTTCTCCTACGACGTCACCGGCGGCCGCAGCGAGGAGACCGGCTTCGCCGCCACCGGCTCGGGCTCGGTCTACGCGCGCGGCGCCCTCAAGAAGCTCTACCGCCAGGACCTGACGGAGCGCCAGCTGTCCACCGCGGTGATCCAGGCCCTCTACGACGCCGCGGACGAGGACTCGGCCACCGGCGGCCCCGACATCGCCAGGCGGGTCTACCCGCTCATCACCGTGATGACCGAGGACGGCTTCCGCCGGGTGCCCGACTCCGAGGTCGCCGCGCTCGCCCGCGAGGTGATCGACGCCCGCCTCGAGCGTCCCGACGGCCCGCAGGCCCAGGTGCTGTGACCCCAGGTCAGCCGACCCCCCTCCGCACTGTCCCAGCGCCGACTGCAGAAAGGCACGGTTAGCCGGTGTCCACGCCCTTTTATGTCTCACCCCAGCAGGCCATGGCGGACCGCGCCGAATACGCCCGCAAGGGCATCGCGCGTGGCCGCAGCGTCGTCGTGCTCCAGTACACCGACGGCATCGTCTTCGTCGCCGAGAACCCGTCCCGCGCGCTGCACAAGGTCAGCGAGATCTACGACCGGATCGCCTTCGCGGCGGTCGGCAAGTACAACGAGTTCGAGAACCTGCGGATCGGCGGGGTGCGCTACGCCGACCTCCGCGGATACACCTACGACCGGGACGACGTGACGGCCCGCGGCCTCGCCAACGTCTACGCGCAGACGCTGGGCACGATCTTCTCCAGCGTCGGCGAGAAGCCGTACGAGGTGGAGCTGATCGTCGCGGAGGTGGGCGCCGCCCCCGAGGACGACCAGATCTACCGGCTGCCCCACGACGGCTCCATCGTCGACGAGCACGGCGCGGTCGCCGTCGGCGGCAATTCCGACCAGATCGGCAGCTACCTCGACCAGCGCCACCGGGACGGCATGACGCTGGCGGAAGCGCTGGCGCTGGCGGTGGAGTCCCTCAGCCGCGACACCAACGGCAGTGACCGGCAGCTGACGGCCGAGCAGTTGGAGGTCGCGGTCCTGGACCGCACGAGGCCGCAGGCGCGGAAGTTCAAGCGCATTCTCGGGCGTCAGCTCACCCGTCTCCTTGAGGCGGAGAGCGCCGCCACGACCACGACGGACGACCCGTCCGACGAGGAGTGATCCGTCCCCCGGGTGCCCCCGGTCCTGCCGGGTGGTCCCCGACCTGGGACC
This sequence comes from Streptomyces sp. NBC_00433, assembly GCA_036015235.1. Lineage (NCBI taxonomy): Bacteria > Bacillati > Actinomycetota > Actinomycetes > Kitasatosporales > Streptomycetaceae > Streptomyces > Streptomyces sp. NBC_00433. The sequence continues at coordinate 7,639,399 of CP107926.1, forward strand.
TTCCCCCGGCGGGGGGCTGGTCGCGCAGTTCCCCGCGCCCCTGGGTGATTGCCCCTTGCGGTGCGCTGCTTGCGTGCGGCCCGGTGGGGGGCTGAGCGCGCAGTTCCCCGCGCCCCTATGGGCTTGCGTCCTCCTACGCCGAGCGTTTGCCCCTGGCTGTGGGCTTGCTCTCTGGGCGGAGGGCACGCGTTTTTCAGGGGCGCGGGGAACTGCGCGCCCCGCGGAAGAGGCGGGAAAGAAGGCAACGCCACAGCAAGTGGCAATCACCTGGGGGCGCGGGGAACTGCGCGACAAGCCATGACGTACCCGCGGGCAGGCACCGCGCCGCAAGGGGCAGGAGCCTCAACCGCGCGGGGCCGACGCCGTCGAGGCGCGGGGCAGGAGGGTGAGGGGGAGTTCGACCGGCGGGGCGGGCCTGCCCGCGAGGAGGGCCAGCAGGGCCGTCATCCCATGACGCCCGATGGACTCCGCGGGCAGCCGAACCGTCGTCAGCTCCGGATCGAGCGCCGCGGCCAGCGCGAGATCGTCGAAGCCGGAGACGGACACGTCCTCCGGAATCCGCAGCCCCAGCGCCCTGGCGCCCTTGCACGCACCGGCCGCGAGGATGTCGTCGTCGCACAGCAGCGCCGTCGGCCGGGGTCCGGGCGCGCTCAGGGCGCGTACGGCCGCGTCCCTGGCAGCGGCCACGTCGAGCGCGGCGAGCCGGCGCGGGGCCGGCGGCAGACCGGCCGCGGCCAGTTCGGCGGTGACTGCCTCCGTGCGGACCCGGAAGGTCCAGGTGTCCACGTCGGCCGCGATATGGGCGACACGCCGGTGGCCGAGGCCCAGCAGGTGCCTGGTGACCTGGCGCATGCCGTCCGCGACGGCGAGGTTGACGGTGGGCGGGCCGCCCGGCACACCGGGGTCGCTGTCGAGCATCACCAGCGGCAGCCCGCCGTCGCCGATGGCGGCGAGCGCGTCCGCGGCCATGGACGAGGCGATGACGCCGTCGATCGCGGTCCGGGCCGAGCCGAAGGGGTCGCGGGCCGGGCCGATGCCGGCGGGGGAGGGGTAGAGCACGACCCCGAAGCCGTGCGCGTCGGCCACTTCGGCGGCGCCGGCGTAGACCCGGGCGAAGTATTCGTGGGTGAGCGCGGGGACCACGAGCAGCGCCGTCCTGGTCGCGCCGAGCCGCAGGCTGCGCGCGGCCAGGTTGGGGCGGTAGCCGAGGTCCCCGGCGGCGGCCCGTACCGCCCGCGCGGTCCGCTCCGAGACCCGCCCCCGCCACTTGTCCCCGAGCACGAGCGACACCGTCGCCTGCGACACCCCGGCCGCCCGCGCCACATCCCGCGAAGTGGGCCGCCCGACCACCCCGGCCCGCGCACCCGCGTCGTGCCCTTGGGGCCCGCCCTCCCCGGGGCCGGGCCGGGCATGCGGACCGGGCGCCGTATCGGCGTCGGCCCCTCGGGGCCGGCTCTCTCCCGAGCCGGGCTGTGAGTCAGGACCGGACGCTCCCCGGCGCACTCCGGACGCCGCGTCGGCGTCACCCTCCCCGGGGCCGGGCCGGGCATGCGGACCGGGCGCCGCGTCGGCGTCGTGCCCTCGGGGCTCTCCAGCGCCGTGCCGGGCGTGCGCGCCGGGCGACGCGCCCGCGCCGGCGTCAGTCCGCCCGGGACCGGGCGCCGCGTCCGCGTCGTCCCCCCGGGGCCCGTCCTCCCCGGGGCCGGAGCGGGCGTGCGCGTGCGCGCCCGGCGCGGCGTTCGCGTCGGCTTCAGGCACCCCGGTACCCCTTTCCGCGTCGTTCGGCGCTGTCGCGCGGGTGGACCGCGCAGTTGGCGCCATGGTACGTATAGGGCCGGACGTTATACGTAACACTAGCGCGGCGGGAAGGGGCGGGATGGCCACCGGTTACGGGGACCTGTTGCGGACGCCGCATGCCGCGAGGCTGCTGGGCGGGACGTTGCTGGGGCGGCTGCCCAACGCCATGGCCGCGCTCGCCATCGTGCTGTACCTGCGCTCGCAGGGGGCGGGGTACGGGCTGGCGGGGGCGCTGTCGGCGGTCTACGGGTGTGCCGTCGCCGTGGGGCAGCCGCTGCTCGGGCGGGCGGTGGACCGGCGGGGGCAGCCGCGAGTGATGGCGGGGGCCGCGCTGCTGTCGGCTGCCGGGTTCGGGCTGCTGGCCGCCGTCGGGCCGGAGCCGCTGCCGCTGGCGACCGCCGCGGTGGTGCTCGCGGGGGTGGCCACGCCGCCGCTGGAGGGCGGGCTGCGGGCGCTGTGGCCGGACGTGCTGGGGCGCGAGGACCGGGTGCAGCGGGCGTACGCGCTGGACGCGGCCGCGCAGGAGGTGCTCTTCGCGGCCGGGCCGCTGCTGGTGACGCTGGTCATCGCGGCCGCCTCCCAGGCCGCGGCCGTGGTCGTGACCGGGCTGCTCGGGGTCGCGGGGACCCTGGTGGTGGTCACCTCGGGGCCCTCGCGGCGCTGGCGGGCCGCGGATCGCGAGGCGCACTGGCTCGGCGCGCTGCGCTCGGTGGGCCTGGCGGTGCTGCTCGGCGCCTTCTTCTTCGTCGGTGTGACGCTGGGCGCGATCTCGCTGGCCGCGGTGGTCTACGGCGACGCGCACGGCGGCGGCCCGGTGGCCGCGTACGTCCTGGCCGCGAACGGCGTGGGCGCCCTGGCCGGCGGGCTGACCTACGGGGCCAGGGGCTGGCCGGGGCAGCCGGAGCGGCGGCTGCGGGTGCTGAGCGTGGCGCTCGCGCTCTGCTACCCGCCGCTGATGCTCGTGCCCGCCCTGCCCTGGATGCTGCTGCTCGCCGCGCTGTCCGGGCTCTTCCTGGCGCCCGCCCTGGCCTGCGGCTTCCTGGTGGTGGACCGGCACGCCCCGGCCGGCACCGTGACGGAGGCCTTCTCCTGGGTGGTGACCGCGGTCGGCGTCGGCGCGGCACTGGGCACCGCGGCCGCGGGAGTGGCCGCGCAACAGGGCGGCGCGGTCGCCGGATTCGGCGTGGCGGGCACCGGCGCGGCCGTCGCGACGGCCGTACTGCTCTCGACCGGCGGATTCCTGACGGCGCCAAACCTCGAAACCCGGCAGGAAAAAGATCCAAACCGTGCCGTCGAACCCCGTTTCAGCTCCACGCATCAGGCGTAATGTTCAGACATGGACCGCCGCATTTTCGGGCTGGAGAACGAGTACGGCGTCACATGCACGTTCAGGGGACAGCGGCGTCTGTCCCCTGACGAGGTGGCGCGGTACCTCTTCCGCCGTGTCGTGTCATGGGGCCGGAGCAGCAATGTTTTCCTCCGCAATGGTGCCCGTCTCTATCTCGACGTCGGATCGCACCCGGAGTACGCCACTCCGGAGTGCGACAACGTCACCGAACTGGTCACCCACGACAAGGCCGGCGAGCGCATCCTCGAAGGCCTTCTGGTCGACGCGGAGCGCCGGCTGCACGAAGAGGGCATCGCCGGGGATGTGTACCTGTTCAAGAACAACACAGACTCGGCGGGCAACTCCTACGGATGCCACGAGAATTACCTGGTGGCCCGGCACGGGGAATTCTCCCGCCTCGCCGACATCCTCATTCCCTTCCTCGTCACCCGGCAGCTGCTGTGCGGCGCGGGCAAGGTGCTGCAGACCCCGCGGGGCGCGGTCTTCTGCGTGAGCCAGCGCGCCGAGCACATCTGGGAAGGGGTCAGCTCGGCCACCACCCGCTCCCGGCCGATCATCAACACCAGGGACGAGCCGCACGCCGACGCCGAGCGCTACCGCAGGCTGCATGTCATCGTCGGCGACTCCAACATGTCCGAGACCACGATGCTGCTCAAGGTCGGCGCCACCGACCTGGTGCTGCGCATGATCGAGGCCGGCACGGTGATGCGGGACCTGACCCTGGAGAATCCGATCAGGGCCATCCGCGAGGTCAGCCACGACATCACCGGCCGCCGCAAGGTGCGGCTGGCCTCGGGGCGCGAGGCGTCCGCGCTGGACATCCAGCAGGAGTATTACTCCAAGGCCGTCGAGTTCTGCGAGCGCCGCGGCATCCGCAGCGGCGTGATCGAGCAGGTGCTGGAGCTGTGGGGTCGCACCCTGGAGTCGATCGGCAGCGGTGACCTGTCCAGGATCGGCACCGAGATCGACTGGGTCATGAAATACCAGCTCATCGAGCGCTACCGGAACCGCGACAACATCACCATGTCGCACCCCCGGGTCGCGCAGATAGACCTCGCCTACCACGACATCCACCGCCGCCGCGGTCTGTACTACCTGCTGGAGCGCAAGGGGCAGGCGGCCAGGATCTGCAACGACCTGAAGATCTTCGAGGCCAAGTCGGTGCCCCCGCAGACCACCAGGGCCAGGCTGCGCGGCGACTTCATCCGCCGCGCCCAGGAGCAGCGCCGCGACTTCACCGTCGACTGGGTGCATCTCAAGCTCAACGACCAGGCGCAGCGGACCGTGCTGTGCAAGGACCCCTTCCGGTCGGTGGACGACCGGGTGGAGAAGCTCATCGCCGGGATGTAGCCCGTCCCGGGCGCGGCAGCGGCCCTCGCCGTCAAGGCGACGGCCGTCACAGCGGACCCACAGGCCCCGTGCGGAACTCGTACGGGGCCTGCGGTACGCCGTAGGGTGTGGGGCGGTATCTAGACACCTCCGACCCCGACTCCGACCCGAACCGAGGGAATCCGTGCGCCGACGCTCCGTACTGCTCGCCGTGCCCGCGCTCATGCTCACTGCCGCCGGCTGTGGTGACGACTCCAAGAAGAGCGATTCAGCGGCCTCCGACTCGCCCTCGGGCTCGCCGAGCACATCGGCGAGCGCCACGCCCAGCGCGACCCCCAGCGCGACGCCGAGCACCAAGATCGTCAGCGGCCCGGTGCCGAAGGTCACCAGCGGCACCGCCTTCAACACCAAGCCGACCGTGGCCAAGGGAACCGGCACCCCGTCCACCGACCTCGCCGTCAAGACGCTGATCCCCGGCGAGGGCGCCGCGGTGGCTTCCGGCGACATCGTTCAGGTGAACTACCTGGGCCAGGTGTGGAGCACCGCCAAGGTGTTCGACACCAACTTCGGGAAGACGCCGTACGCCTTCCAGACCGGCAGCCAGGCGGTCATCCCGGGCTTCGAGCAGGCCGTGATCGGCGCCAAGAAGAACGGCCGGGTCATCGCGGCCATCCCGCCGGCCCTCGGCTACGGGACCTCGGGCAACGCCCAGGCGGGCATCAAGGGCACCGACACCCTGGTCTTCGTCGTGGACGTGCTCAACGTCTACACGGGCAAGGACTCCGCCAAGGGCAAGACCGTGCCGCAGACCGACGCGGACCTGCCCAAGGTCGGCACGAACACCGACGGCAAGGCGCCGTCCATCACGGTGCCCAAGACCAAGGCGCCCACCAAGCTGGTCTCGAACTACGTGCTGGAAGGCGACGGCAAGGCCGTCAAGGCCTCCGACACGCTGGTGGTGCAGTACAAGGGCGTGCTGTGGGACGGCGGCAAGGAGTTCGACTCCAGCTACTCCCGCAAGCAGGTCACGCAGTTCCCGCTGTCCAGCGTCATCCCGGGCTGGACGCAGGGCCTGACCGGCAAGAAGGTCGGCAGCCGGGTGATGCTGGTGACGCCGCCGGACCTGGCCTACAAGGACCAGGCCAACGGACCGGTGCCGGCGAACGCCACACTGGTCTTCTCGGTGGACATCATCGCGGTTCTGTAAGACTGTCCCGGTTGCCCGCAACCGTACAAGGAGCATCGAAGTGAGCATCGACAAGCCCGAGATCGACTTCCCGGGCGGCGAGCCGCCGGCCGACCTGGAGATCAAGGACATCTGGGAGGGCGACGGGCCGGTCGCCAAGGCAGGGGACACCGTCTCCGTCCACTACGTCGGCGTGGCGTTCTCCTCCGGCGAGGAGTTCGACGCGAGCTGGAACCGCGGCACACCGCTGCAGTTCCAGCTGGGCGTCGGCCAGGTCATCGCCGGCTGGGACCAGGGCGTGCAGGGCATGAAGGTCGGCGGCCGCCGCCAGCTGACCATCCCGTCCCGCCTCGCCTACGGCGACCGCGGCGCCGGCAGCTCCATCAAGCCGGGCGAGACGCTGATCTTCGTCTGCGACCTGGTCGCTGTCTGACGGAGTGGTCCCCCCGGACACCACCGGGGGGACCGCTTTTCGATACGGTTCGCCGAGCGAACGCACAGAAGGGGGACCGGGATGGCGATTGCCAAGGCCGAGCGGCTGATGAATCTGGCGCTGTGCCTGATGAACACCCGTCGCCCGGTCAGCAAGCGCGAGCTGCGGGCCTCCATCGAGGCCTACCACGAGGTCACCTCGGACGACTCCTTCAACCGGATGTTCGAGCGGGACAAGGACGACCTGCGCGAGCTGGGCCTGGTCATCGACACCGTGGAGAACCTCGAAGGCGAGTACGGCTACCTCGCCCGCCGCGACCGCAACCGGCTGCCCGACATCGCACTCGACCCCGAGGAGGCCGCCGCCCTGGCGCTGGCCGCCAAGGTCTGGCAGCAGGCCAGGCTGGCCGAGGCGGCCAGCGGGGCGCTGCAGAAGCTGCGCGCGGCGGGGGTGCCGTACGAGGACACCCACAGCGCGCTTGAGCCGCGGATCCCCACCCCGGAGCCGGCCTTCGAGGCGCTGATGCTGGCCACCCGCGAGCGCCGGGCCGTCGCCTTCGACTACCGCAAGGCCAGCGCGGTGCGCCCGGAGCCGCGGCAGGTCGAGCCGTGGGCGCTGGAGTGCTGGCGCGGCCACTGGTATCTGGCCGGCTACGACCGGGACCGCGGCGCGGTCCGGGTCTTCCGGCTGTCGCGGATCAGCGGCCGGGTCAAGGCGCGCGGCGCCTTCACCGCCGAGGTGCCCGCGCATGTGGACGTACGCGAGACCGTGGCGCGCTGGGCCGGCGAGGGCGCCACCACCACCGCCACGATCCGGCTGCGCCGCGACAGCGGCTATCCGCTGCGGGCCAAGGCGGTCGCCACCACCCCGGTCGACGCGGACTGGGACGAGCTGGAGGTGCCCTACGGGCACGGCCTGGACGCCTGGCTCGCCGAATTCGGCCCCGACGTGGTCGTGCTGGCGCCCGACGAGCTGCGTACCGAGGTGCTCGACCGGCTGCGCGCGGTGGCCAAGGGCTGAGCGGGTGGCGGCGATGAGCGGGGGAGCGGACCGCCGGACGGGCGGCCCGGAGAGCTGGCAGGACGGCAGGCGGGACACCTGATGAGCAACGCGATCGACCAGACCCGCAGGATGCTGTCGCTGGTCACCTATCTGCGCGAGCGGCCCGGCGCCCGGGTCAGCGAGGTGGCGCGGGCCTTCGGGGTCAGCGAGGCCGAGCTGATCGGCGACCTCAACGTGCTGCCGCTGTGCGGCACCAGCTTCCGCGGCGGCGACCTGCTGGACATCGACACCGACGGCGAGCGCATCTGGTGGCACAATCCCGGCACCGCCGACGACGTGGCCCAGCCGCTGCGGCTGGCCGCCGACGAGGCGACCGCGCTGCTGGTCGCCGCCCGCGCGGTGGCGAACCTCCCCGGCCTGCGCGACAGCGACCGGCAGGCGCTGCTGCGGGCCGGCACCAAACTGGAGGCGGCGGCGGGCGAGGCGGCCGGAGCCAGCGCGCAGCTGTCGGTGACCTTCGAGTCCGAGGGCAGCGTCTTCGCGACCGTGGACCGGGCCATCACCGAGCGGCGCCGGCTGTGGATGCGGTATTACTCGCCGGCCCGCGACGCGCTGACCGAGCGCGAGGTCGACCCGATCCGGCTGTTCGCGGTCGGCCACACCTATGTCGAGGGCTGGTGCCGGCTCTCCGAGGACCGGCGGACCTTCCGGCTCGACCGGGTCGCCGAGATCCGGCTGCTCGACGAGCCGTCGGACCCGCCGCGGATCGAGCCGCGCGACCTGTCGCAGGGGCTGGTGCAGCCCGCGGGCGACGACCCCGAGGTGGTCATCGAGGTGGGCCCCGGCGGCCGCTGGGTCGCGGAGTACTACCCGCACGACAGCGCCGACGAACTGCCCGACGGCGGCCTGCGGATCACCCTGCGCACCCCCGACCCCGGCTCGCTGCGCCGTCTCGCGCTGCGGCTCGGGCGGGACGGCCGGATCGTGTCGCCCGCCGCACTGGCCGGCGACGCCCGCGACGCGGCTGTACTCGCCCTTGCCGGCTATGGGGAGTGAGGGACCCGCGATGACGACGACCTGCCCACCGCCCGACGCGGGCCCCGCCGTCTTCCGGGCCGGCTGCCCGCACTGCAGGACCAGCTTCGAACTGGGCGCGGACGCGCTGCGGCTGGCCATCGGCGGCAGCGCGAAGACCACCTTCTACTCCTTCACCTGCCCCGGGTGCGGCGAGGCGGTGCGCAAACCGGCGGGGGAGCGGATAGTGGAGCTGCTGACCGTCGGCGGCGTCCGTACGATGCGGCTGGAAAGGTAGGCTGCCGGACCATGTGGTGGCTCTTTCTCAGCGTCGGCCTGGCGGCGGCGGGACTCGCGGTGCTCGCGGTCTTCGCCGCCCGGGTCTTCACCGCGGTGCGCGAACTGGCCGCCCAGGTGGCCGTCAGCACCGACGCCCTGGCCGCCGCCGGCGACCGCCTGCAGCGGGCCGCGGCCCCGGTGGCGCAGCGGGCCGGCGAGATCAGCCGCCGCTGAGCCTGCCACGGGACCGTAGGTGAAGGTACGCTGACCCGGCGGCCCGACGTCGTCCCGCACCTCAGCCGCGGACCGCGGCGGGGCCGCAACCTGGTGGATTCCGGCGCATATTCCGGCGTTCACCGGTGCACGCTACGATCCATGCGTAAGCGACGGCCGGAAACGTCCGACGACCGGTCGCCGCAGACGTACCGCACGGACCACGCCGCCAACCCGGTGAGAAGGTAGACCTATCATGCTCGGCAATCTCAAGCCCCTTGAGCTAGTCCTGATCCTTCTCGTCGTCATCCTCCTCTTCGGTGCCAAGAAGCTGCCCGACATGGCCAGGTCGCTCGGCAAGTCGGCCCGCATCCTCAAGAGCGAGGCCAAGGCGATGAAGAACGACGACCCGACGCCCCCGGCCGGCACCGCCGCGCAGGAGCAGGCCCCGGCCCGTACGATCCAGGCCGCCCCCGGCGACACCGCCAGCGCCCGCCCGGTCACCGAGCAGGACCGCACCACCACCACCGGCTGACCGGCCACCGGCTACCGGCGGCCCGCCGGTAGTCCCGGGCCCCAGGCGAACGACACAAGCCGAGACACGCTGCCGACGGCTGCCCGTACGAGACGAGGACGTGGGTGCTCAAGACTGCCCGCAAGCAGGAGAAGGACCCCGAAGGGCGGATGCCGCTCGCGGACCACCTGCGAGAGCTGCGCAACCGGCTGTTCAAGTCGGTGCTGGCGATCATCGTCATCACCATCGTGGCGGCGTTCTTCTACAAGCAGATCATCCACCTGCTCCAGCAGCGGATCCCCGATCAGGTGCAGTGCCTCAGCAAGGAGTCGAAGACCACGACGGACGGGCAGGCCTGTGCCCAGATGACCGTCAGCGGCCTGATGGGCGGCTTCTCCATCGCGCTGAAGGTCTCGCTGATGGCCGGCGTGGTCGGCGCGTCCCCGATCTGGCTCTACCAGCTGTGGGGCTTCCTCGCGCCCGGCCTGCACAGGAACGAGAAGCGCTACACCCTCGGCTTCGTCGCCGCCGGTGTGCCGCTCTTCCTCGGCGGCGCGGTGCTGGCGTACGAGATCCTGCCGCAGACCGCCAGGATCATGATCGGCTTCGTGCCCGACGACACCACCAACCTGCTGCCGCTCGACGACTTCCTCGATCTCGTGATCCGGATGATCATCGTCTTCGGCCTCGCCTTCGAGCTGCCACTCGTGCTGGTGCTGCTGAACTTCACCGGCATCGTCAGCGGCAAGCGCATGCTCGGCTGGTGGCGCGGCATGGTCATAGGCATCACCGTCTTCGCCGCCGTCGCCACCCCCACCGGCGACCCGCTGACCATGACACTGCTGGCCGCGCCGATCGTCCTGCTGTACTTCCTGGCGATGGGCATCTGCTTCTTCAACGACTCCCGCCGGGCCCGCCGCCGCTCCGCCGACCCTGACTTCGGGCTCGACCCGGACGAGGCCTCCAGCCTCGACCACATCCCCGAGCAGATCGACGCCGAGTCCGCCCGCGACGACGGGCGCGGCGACGACTACGACGACGCGACCTGACGCCGCCGGCCGTACGTCCGTGACCAGCGACATCACCCTGCTCGTCAACCCCACCTCCGGCCGCGGCCGCGGTGCGCGGGCGGCCGCGCCCGCCGCCGACGCGATGCGCGCGGCCGGCCTCACGGTCCGCACCGTCGTCGGCGCCGACGCCGCCGACGCCCTGGAAAGGGCGCACAAGGCCGTCGACGGCGGCACCGGCGCCCTGGTCGCGGTCGGCGGCGACGGCATGGTCTCCCTCGCACTCCAGGCGGTGGCGGGCACCGGCACGCCGCTCGGCATCGTCGCGGCGGGCACCGGCAACGACTTCGCCCGGGTCAGCGGCCTGCCGGTACGCGAACCCGCCGCCGCCGGCACCACCATCGCCGAGGCGCTGCGGGACGGCCGCACCCGGTCGCTGGACCTCGGCAGGATCGGCGAGCGCTGGTTCGGCACCGTCCTGGCCTCCGGCTTCGACTCCCGGGTCAACGACCGGGGCAACCGGATGCGCTGGCCCAAGGGCCGCTTCCGCTACGACGTGGCGATGCTCGCCGAACTGGCCGCGCTGCGCCCGATCCGCTACCGCGTGCAGTTCGACGACGCCCCGGAGCGGGAGCTGGACGCCACCTTGATCGCGGTCGGCAACGGCTCCTCGTACGGCGGCGGCATGCGGATGTGCGCCGACGCCGAGATGGACGACGGCCTCTTCGACATCTGCGTGGTCGGCCCCTGCTCCCGCCGCACCCTGCTGCGGGTCTTCCCGCTGGTCTACAGCGGCTCCCACCCCCGGCACCCGGTCGTCACCGTCCACCGCGCCGCCCGGGTCCGGCTCGCCGCCGAGAACGTCACCGGATACGCCGACGGCGAGCGCGTCGGACCGCTGCCGCTGGACGCCAGGACCGTGCCGGGGGCGCTGCGGCTGCTGGTCTGAGCAGGGCCGGGCGCACCTCGGCGCCGCAGGCAACCGTGCTCCGAAGAAAGAAAGATCACGCGGTGTGTCGGTGCTGCCGGGTAGGCTCGTGAGCGAGATGACAGAAGAAATGTCGCCAGCCGAGCGCTACGCCGCCAGCCGTCGCCGCGCGGCGGAGAACGCCACCGCACTCGCACAGTTCCGCGAGCTGTACGAGTTCGGTCTCGACCCGTTCCAGATAGAGGCCTGCCGGGCCCTGGAAGCCGGCAGCGGCGTCCTCGTCGCCGCCCCGACCGGCTCGGGCAAGACCATCGTCGGCGAGTTCGCCGTCCACCTCGCCCTCGCCGAGGGCCGCAAGTGCTTCTACACCACCCCGATCAAGGCCCTGTCGAACCAGAAGTACAACGACCTGGCCAAGCGGTACGGCGCCGGGAAGGTCGGCCTGCTCACCGGTGACAACAGCGTCAACGGCGACGCACCGGTGATCGTCATGACCACCGAGGTGCTGCGCAACATGCTCTACGCCGGCTCCGCCGCCCTGGACGGCCTCGGCTACGTGGTCATGGACGAGGTGCACTACCTCTCCGACCGCTTCCGCGGCGCCGTCTGGGAAGAGGTGATCATCCACCTCCCGCAGTCCGTGACCCTGGTCTCGCTGTCCGCGACGGTCTCCAACGCCGAGGAGTTCGGCGACTGGCTGGACACCGTCCGGGGCGACACCGAGGTGATCGTCTCCGAGCACCGCCCGGTCCCGCTGTGGCAGCACGTGCTGGCCGGCCGCCGGATGTACGACCTCTTCGAGGAGAAGGCCGGCGCCACCGACAACCGCGGCCGCCGCGAGGTCAACGCCGACCTCGAACGGCTCGCCCGGATGGAGAACCAGCGCAGCTACCACCCGCGGGCCAAGCGCGGCAAGGAAGCCGACCGGGAGCGCGAGCGCAGGGCCCGCAGCCGGGTCTGGACGCCCAGCCGCGCCGAGGTCATCGACCGGCTGGACTCCGAGGGCCTGCTGCCCGCCATCACCTTCATCTTCAGCCGCGCCGGCTGCGAGGCCGCCGTCCAGCAGTGCCTCTACGCGGGCCTGCGGCTGAACAACGACGAGGCCCGCGCCCGGGTCCGCTCCATCGTCGAGGAGCGCACCCGCGCCATCCCCGACGAGGACCTGCACGTCCTCGGCTACTTCGAATGGCTGGAGGGCCTGGAGCGCGGCATCGCCGCACACCACGCCGGGATGCTGCCGGCCTTCAAGGAGGTCGTGGAGGAACTGTTCGTCAAGGGCCTGGTCAAGGCGGTCTTCGCGACCGAGACCCTGGCGCTCGGCATCAACATGCCGGCCCGCTCCGTGGTGCTGGAAAAGCTCGTCAAGTGGAACGGCGAGACCCACGCCGACATCACCCCCGGCGAATACACCCAGCTCACCGGCCGCGCCGGGCGCCGCGGCATCGACGTCGAGGGCCATGCCGTGGTGCTGTGGCAGCGCGGCTTCGACCCGGGCGCCGTCGCGGGCCTGGCCGGCACCCGTACGTATCCGCTGCGGTCGTCCTTCAAACCGTCGTACAACATGGCGGTCAACCTCGTCGGCCAGTTCGGCAGGCACCGCTCCCGCGAGCTGCTGGAGACGTCCTTCGCGCAGTTCCAGGCGGACCGCTCGGTCGTCGGCATCTCCAAGCAGGTGCAGCGCAACGAGGAGGGCCTGGAGGGCTACCAGGAGTCGATGACCTGCCACCTCGGCGACTTCGACGAGTACATGCGGCTGCGCAGGGACCTCAAGGACCGCGAGGCCGACCTGTCGCGGCAGGGCGCCGTGCAGCGCAGGGCCGCCGCGTCCGACGCGCTGGAGAAGCTCAAGCCCGGCGACATCATCCACGTGCCCGCCGGCAAATACGCCGGGCTCGCGCTGGTGCTCGAACCCGGAGTGCCGGCCGGCCGCGCCGCCGGGCACCACCCCCGCGACGGCGAATACCACGACGGGCCGCGCCCGCTGGTGCTCACCGCCGAGCGCCAGGTCAAGCGGCTCGCGCAGCTGGACTTCCCGGTGCCCGTCGAGGCGCTCGACCGGATGCGCATCCCCAAGTCGTTCAACCCGCGCAGCCCGCAGTCCCGGCGCGACCTCGCCTCCGCGATGCGCAGCAAGGCCGGCACCGCGGGCTGGGCGGCGCCGTCCAGGCACCGCAAGGAGCGGTCCCCGGCGGCCGACGACACCGAGATCGCCCGGCTGCGCAGCGCGATCCGCACGCACCCCTGCCACGGCTGCGACGACCGCGAGGACCACGCCCGCTGGGCCGAGCGCTACCACCGGCTGCGCCGCGACACCCAGCAGCTGGAAAGGCGTATCGAGGGCCGCACCAACACCATCGCCAGGACCTTCGACCGGGTCTGCGCCGTCCTGACCGAGCTGGACTACCTCAAGGGCGACCAGGTCACCCCCGAGGGCCGCCGGCTGGCCAGGCTCTACGGCGAGCTGGACCTGCTGGCCAGCGAATGCCTGCGCGACGGGGTGTGGGACGGCCTCGGTCCCGCCGAGCTGGCCGCCTGCGCCTCGGCGCTGGTCTACGAGTCCCGGCAGGCCGACGACGCGGCCACCCCGAAGCTGCCCAGCGGCAACGCGCGGGAGGCCCTGGGCGAGATGGTGAGGATCTGGGGCCGGCTCGACGCCCTGGAGGAGGACCACAAGATCAACCAGACGGAGGGCGTCGGCCAGCGCGAACCCGACCTGGGATTCGCCTGGCCCGCCTACCGCTGGGCGTCCGGCCACCCGCTGGACGCGGTCCTCAACGACGCCGACATGCCGGCCGGCGACTTCGTGCGCTGGTGCAAGCAGCTCATCGACGTCCTGGGCCAGATCGGCAACGCGGCGCCCGACACCGGCACGGTCAGGCGCAACGCCCGCAAGGCCGTGGACGGGCTGCTGCGGGGCGTCGTGGCCTACTCGTCGGTGGGGTGAGGCGCGGTCAGCCGTCCAGGTGCGTGCAGGTGAACGTGCCGTTCAGGGTGACCACGCCACCCGAGCCGCTGTAGTCCTGGGCGATCTTCAGGTCCTGCACCTTCACCGTCCAGGTGCCGCCGTCCTTCCGCGCGGTCACACCCTCGGTCTTGGAGACCCGCCCCGAGTAGGTCTTCTTGTCCGGGGCGGCGAAGAGCGCCACCTGGGCGGGGCTGTCGGCCGTGGTCGCGATGAACGACGGGAAGATCTGCGCCTTGGCGAGCACGTCGGGCGTGGTCACCCCGATCAGCTTGCCGCCCTTGATCTCGCACTTCACGCCACTGGTGAAGTCGGCGCTGCCGGTGTCGTCACCGGTGAAGTCCAGGTGGCCCACCATCTTGCCCGCCGGCTTGCCGGGCGCGGCGGCGCTGCTGCTCGGGGCGGTGCCGCCGGTGGCCGCGGCGGACGTGCTCGGCTTCGCGTCGTCGGACTTCTTGTCGTCCGACGACGAGCAGCCGGCCAGTGCGGTCGCGGCCAGTGCGGCAGTGAGCGCGCCAGCGGTGAGTATCGTGCGGTGGCGCATGCGGCCGTGGTCCTCTCCCCGTGGGTCTGTGTGCCGCACAGTGTACGTACCCGCGGTACGAACGCCGCGTTTCAGGTACTCCCCCGGCCCAGGTAGCCCCGCCAGCCGCCGTAAGCGGTGATGTCCTCGGCCCCGGCCAGCGCGGCCGGCTCGCACAGGAAGCCGGTCACCTCGGAGCCGTCGCGCAGCGCCACCGGGCCCAGCGCCATCGGGCGGGGGAGCGCGGCCAGCAGCGCGCCCAGCGCCGCGGGCGCCAGCTCCCACACCTCCGCCTCGACCGCGGCCCCGCCCTCCGCCACCCGCACCAGGCCCGGCTTGGGCGGCACCGTGCCCAGGGCGTGCAGCCGGTAGGCGGGCGCCGTCGTGGTCGTCGCCGCGAGGCGGGCGCCCAGCGCGAGCAGCTGCGGATTCAGCGGCTGGCCCGACAGGTGCGCGCCCACCACCGCGAGCCGCAGCGGCGGCTCCAGCAGCGCCGCGACCTCCGCGACGCGCTCGTCGCAGCCCGCCGCGCCCAGCAGCATCACCCCGAAGGGCCGCCCCGCCACCTCGCCCGCCGGCACCGCGACCGCGCACAGGTCCAGCAGGTTCGCCGAGTTCGTGAAGCGCCCGAGCCGGGTGTTCGCGCCCACCGGGTCCGCGGCGACCTCCGCCAGGGTCGGGTGGCCCGGCGTGGTCGGCAGCAGCAGCGCGTCGGCGTCGCCCAGCTCCGCTCCCGCCCGCCGGCGCAGCACCGCCAGCCGCTCGCGGTCCGCGAACAGCCGGTGCGCCGGCAGGTCGCGGGCCGCGCGGATGATACGCGCCACCGTCGGATCGAGATCCGCGCCGCCGCGCTCCACGAATTCGCCCACGGCCGTGTAGCGCTCGGCGACGAACGCGCCGTCGTAGAGCAGCGACGCCGCCTCGCCGAAGGGCGTCAGGTCGATCGTCCGCAGCTCGGCGCCGGCGCGGGCCAGCCGCTCCTGCGCGGCCTCGTACGCCGCCGCCCAGCCGTCGTCAAGCTCGCCGAGCTGGGCGGTCGGCGCGACCGCGACCCGCCACGGGCCCGGGCGGCGCGGCGGCGGCACGGGGCTCGCCAGCAGCGCCAGGGCCCTGCGGGCCTCGGGCAGGGTGCGGGCGAAGACGCTCACGCAGTCCAGGCTCGCGCAGGCCGGCACGACGCCGTCCGTCGACACCAGGCCGCGGGTCGGCTTGAGCCCGACGATCCCGTTGAAAGCCGCGGGCACGCGGCCCGAGCCCGCGGTGTCCGTGCCCAGCGCCACATCCACGAAGCCCAGCGCCACGGCGACGGCCGAGCCGGAGCTCGACCCGCCCGCCACCCTCTCCGGCGCCGCCGCGCTCGCCACCGCGCCGTAGGGGCTCCTGGTCCCGACCAGACCGGTCGCGAACTGGTCCATGTTCGTCGACCCGAGCACGATCGCGCCCGCCGCGCGCAGCGCCGCCACGGCGGGGGCGTCGGCCTCCGGCTCGTACCCGTACGACGGGCATCCCGCGGTGGTCCGCAGACCGCCGACGTCGATGTTGCCCTTGACGCCCAGCAGCGTCCCGGCGAGCGGAAGCGCGTCTCCGGCTTCCGCCCGGGAGTCCACGTCCTTCGCCTCGGCGCGGACCTCTTCCTCGGACCGCAGCCCGATCCACACGTCAGGCCGTCCGGCCCGGCCCATGCTCTCGTACGCCGCCACGACGCGGCGCTCTGCGTCACCCATCACGATGGGCACCCCTTTCCTTGACCCTGCCTGTCCGTCTCGACTGCCCGCGCAGTTCCCCGCGCCCCGGAAAAACGCTCGCCCTCCCGCGTAAAGGACCCCTGCCAGGGGCGAAGGCCCGGTCGGCGGAGGACGCAGGCCCCAGAGGGGCGCGGGGAACTGCGCGCCCCGCCGAGACGGACCGTCACTGTGAACGCAACAGAACGACGCACCCGCCCAGGGGCGCGGGGAACTGCGCGACAAGCCACCCACACAGCGCAACTGCGGAGTCCGTAACCGCACCCCGCAGGGGTGCGCCGCCCGGGGGTCAGGACGCACCGGAGGTGGGTGGTGGCGGGGCGAGCGTCAGCAGGACCGTGCCGGGGGCGACCTGGTCGCCCGGGGCGACGTGGACGGACGCCACGCGGCCGGCGACAGGCGCGGCAACCGGGGACTCCATCTTCATCGCCTCCAGAGTGACCAGGTGCTGGCCCGCGGCCACCACGTCGCCGGGGCGGACGGCGAGCCGCCAGACCCCGGCGGCGAATTCCGCCTCGACGGCGCACCCGCCAGGAGGCACCGGGATCGCGGGCCCCGCAGGCGCCGGCGCCGCGACGGACTCGGCCCGTGCGAATTCCCCGGCCTCCTCCCAAGCGGAGCGCTCCGCCGCGAAGGCGGAGGCCTGCCGCCGGCGGAAGGCCTCGATCGGCCCCGCGTTCGCCGCGAGGAACCGCTGGTGCTCGGCGAGGGCGAAGTGCCCTTCCTCCACCCGCAGCCGCAGGCGCCCGGCCGCCATGTCGGCCCGCAGGTCGAGGAGTTCCTCGGCGCTGACCGGATACCACCGGATCCGGTCGAAGAACCGCAGCAGCCACGGCGGCTGCCGGTCCGCGTTCCGCCGGGACCAGACCTGCACGGTGCGGCCCACGAACTGGTAGCCGCCCGGCCCCTCCATGCCGTAGACGCACAGGTAGGCCCCGCCGATCCCGACGGAGTTCTCCGCGGTCCAGGTGCGTGCAGGGTTGTACTTGGTCGTGACGAGGCGGTGCCGCGGGTCGAGCGGTGTGGCGACGGGTGCGCCCAAGTACACGTCGCCCAGGCCGAGTACGAGATACTCCGCGTCGAAGACCGTGCGGTAGACGTCCTCGACGGAGTCGAGCCCGTTGATGCGGCGGATGAACTCGATGTTCCACGGGCACCAGGGCGCGTCGTCCCGGACGCCGGCCATGTAGCGGGCGATGGCCTCCCGGGTGGCCGGGTCGTCCCAGGACAGCGGGAGGTGGACCGTGCGGCTGGGCACGACCAGTTCGTCGGTCGGCGGCAGCGCGTCCTCGGCCTCGCGCACCAGGTCGAGCAGCTTGGCCGTCGGCAGCTCGTCCGGGTCGACGTGGATCTGCAGTGAGCGGATGCCGGGCGTGAGGTCGACGACGCCGGGCAGCCGCTGCGCGGCGAGGTGTTCGGCGAGCGCGTGCACCCGCATCCGCAGCGCGAGGTCGAGTTGCATCGGGCCGTATTCGACGAGCAGGTTGTCGTCGCCGCTGCGCCGGTAGGTCACCGCGGGCCGTGCCGCGGTCGGTTCGGCGCGGCCCAGTATGCCGCCGTCGCCCAGGATGGGCCTGGACGGCACCGGGGGCGTCGCGGGGGCCGACCGCAGCGCCGCCGCCGCGTCCTCGGTGACGGGCACGAAGCGCACGGTGTCGCCGGGCCGCAACTGGCCGAGCTTCCACCGCTGCCCGGTGACGACGGTGGCCGGGCAGACGAAGCCGCCGAGCGAGGGGCCGTCGGGGCCGAGCAGCACCGGCATGTCGCCGGTGTAGTCGACGGCGCCGACCGAATACGGCGTGTCGTGGATGTTGGACGGGTGCAGGCCCGCCTCGCCGCCGTCGCCGCGGGCCCAGCGCGGTTTCGGGCCGACGAGCCGTACGCCGGTGCGGGCCGAGTTGAAGTGGACGCTCCACGCGGCGGCGTAGAAGTCCGCGATGTCCTCCTCGGTGAAGAACTCGGGTGCCGCGTGCGGCCCTTCGACCGCGCCGATCGCCCATTCCGTGCCGATCGCGGGGCGCAGCCCGGCCGGCACCGGCCGCCCGCCGGCGGTGCCGCCGCCGTGCAGGACGTCCGCGGCCCGCAGCGCCCGGCCGCCGTGCCCGCCGAAGCGGCCGAGCGTGAACGTGGCGGTGCTGCCCAGGAATTCGGGCACGTCGAGCCCGCCGGCCAGTAGCACGTAGGTGCGCAGGCCCGCCTCCTGCGGCGCCCCGACGTCGAGCACCGCCCCGGCCGGCACGGTCACCGGCTCCCACTGCGGGACCGGCCGCCCGTCGACGGTGACCGGCGCGGGCGCCCCGGTCACGCAGACGGTGGTGGCGTGGCTGAACCGCAACGCCGGTCCCTGCAAGGTGCATTCGAGCCCGGCGGCGCCTTCCCCGTTGCCCAGCGCCTCATTGCCGAGCCGGAAGGACAGGTCGTCCATCGGCCCGCACGGCGGCACTCCGACGTGCCACAGGCCGGTGCGGCCCGGCCAGTCCTGGACGGTGGTCATGGTGCCGGCGCGGACCACGTCGATCCGCCGCGATCCGTCGCCGACACCGTCCAGGGTGGCGGTGCTGTGGGTGGCGGCCCGCAGGTCGGGGTCGGTGAGGGCGGCGCGCAGCAGCCCGAGGTTGGTCTCGATGCCGTCGACGCGGGTCTCGGCCAGCGCGTCGGCGAGCCGGTCGAGGGCCTCCGCGCGGTCGGCGCCGTGCGCGATGACCTTGGCGAGCATCGGGTCGTAGGAGGTGGTGACCTCGGTGCCGGTCTCGACCCAGGTGTCGACGCGCACGCCGGGTGGGAAGGCGACGCGGGTGAGCACCCCGGCGCTCGGCCGGTGCCCGCGCGCCGGGTCCTCCGCGTAGATCCGCGCCTCGACGGCGTGCCCCGCGGCCTGGGGCGGCTCGCCGGGGCCCGTGCCGTCCATGGCGAGCCGCAGCATCCACTCGACCAGGTCGACGCCGTGGGTCTCCTCGGTGACCGGGTGCTCCACCTGGAGCCGGGTGTTGACCTCGAGGAAGTACGCCTCGGCGCGCTCCGCGTCGTAGACGAACTCGACGGTCCCGGCTGAGCGGTAGCCGACCGACGCGCACAAGGCCCGCGCGCTGTCGCTGAGTTGCCGCCGCACCGCGGCGGGCAGTCCGGGCGCGGGGGCCTCTTCGAGGACCTTCTGGTGGCGGCGCTGGAGCGAGCAGTCGCGGTCGCCGAGGGCCACCACCTTGCCGCGGCCGTCGCCGAAGACCTGCACCTCGACATGCCGGGCGCGCTCCACCAGGCGTTCGAGGAAGACCCCGGCGGAGGAGAATCCGGCGGCGGCCGCGCGCTGAACCGGCTCCCAGGCCGCGGCCAGTTCGGCGGCCGAGTGGCAGGCGCGCATGCCGATGCCGCCACCGCCGCCGGTGGCCTTCAGCATCACCGGGTAGCCGAGCCGGCCGGCGGCGGCCAGCGCGGCGTCCAGGTCGGGAAGCAGCCCGGTGCCGGGCAGCAGCGGTACTCCGGCCGCCTCGGCGGCGGCCCGCGCGGTGTGCTTGGCGCCGAAGACGTCGAGGTGCCGGGGCTCGGGGCCGACGAAGGCCAGGCCCGCGGCCTCGCAGCGGCGGGCGAAGTCCGCGTCCTCGGACAGGAATCCGTAGCCCGGGTGGATCGCGCCGGCGCCGGTGTCCGCGGCCGCGGCCAGCACCGCGTCGACGTCCAGGTAGCTGGACTTGGCGGGCGCGGGCCCCAACCGCACCGCGGCGTCGGCGAGATGGACGTGCGGGGCGCCGCGGTCGGGGTCGGAGAAGACCGCGACCGTACGCAGGTCCATGCGCTTGGCGGTGCGGATGACGCGGGCGGCGATCTCGCCCCGGTTGGCGACCAGCAGCGTGTCGAAGGTCATCCCCGGACCTCCGGAGCCTCGGGCGCGGTGACCGTCATCCGCACCGGGGTCGGGTCGAAGCCGTTGCAGGGGTTGTTGATCTGCGGGCAGTTGGAGACCAGCACCAGGACGTCGGTCTCGGCCCGCAGGGTCACTTCGAGGCCGGGCGCGGAGCGGCCGTCGACGATGCCGAGGGTGCCGTCGTCCTCGACGGGGACGTTCATGTACCAGTTGACGTTGCTCACCAGGTCGCGCTTGCCGAGGCCCCAACGGGCGCCCTCGGCCAGGAAGTTGTCCACGCAGGCGTGCTGCGACCAGGTGTGGTGGCCGTAGCGCAGGGTGTTGGACTCCTTGGAGCAGGCGCCGGCGATGGTGTCGTGCCCGCCGCAGCCGTCGGCGACGACCGTCATCAGCGCCGTGTGCTCGCCGGACAGCAGCACACTGCCGGTGGTCAGGAAGATGTTGCCCTGCGCCTGGATGGTGTCGGGGGCGCTGTAGCGCACGGCGGTGTCGTGTGCGTCGTAGACGAGGAAGTCCACCGCCTGGTTGCCGTGCAGGTCGGTGATGGTGAGCAGGCCGCCCGCGGGGATCACCGCGGACCAGGGCGCGCGTGCGGGTACGGTCGCGGTCGTCATCACAGCCCCCTGGCGGTGAGGTGGTCGGCGGTGTTCAGGAACGCCCTGCGCCCCTCGGGGGTGGCGTCCCACAGCGGGTCCCCCGGCCCGGTCGGCGCGCCGGCCTTGGCCCGTATCTGCAGCGGCCCGCACACGTAGGCCTCCCGCGGGTCCAGCGGGTGCGGCACGTTGGCCAGCAGGACGGTCAGCGGCTGCTCGGCGCGCAGGGTCACCGCGGCTCCCGGCCCCGCGGAGCCGATGAATTCCAGCGAGCCGTCGGGGTCGACGCGTACGCCCTGGAAGAACGACAGCGACGGCGGCAGGTCGCGCGGCTCCAACCCCTGCTTGGCGGCGGCCAGTTTGAACAGCTCGCGCCCCGCCGGGGAGGCGCCCTGCGGGGAACCGTCCCCGTAGCGGGCGGTGTTGCGCGCCGCCGACGACGTACCGCACAGCGTGTCGTGCCGGCCGCTGGTGTCGGCGACCAGCGAGGCCAGCACCCGGCCCTGGTCGGACAGCAGCAGCCGGCCCGCGCCGAGGTAGGCGTTCCACTGCACCTTCACGGTGTCCGCGACGTTCAGCCGCTCCCACGGGCGGCCCTCGGCGAACAGCAGCAGATGCGCGCACGCGGTGCCGGTCGGGTCGGCGAGCCGCAGCTCGGTGCCGCGGGCCAGCGTCTTGTGCGTGTAGTTGCCGCCCGCCACCGTCTCGGCCCACACCAGGCCGTCGGGCGCCGGCACCAGCGGCATCGCGGCCGCCCGCTTGCCGCCCTGCGCCCGAGCATGGTCCCTGGCGCCGTACGTCGTCCCTGTCGCCACGGTGCACCTCCCATTTCTGTCGTGCGACAGAAATTAGGCGGCAGCGGATTCGGGCCCGTTGCCCGCGTGTTGCACCCGGGTTACCGGCCCCTCACGCCCGCCGGGCTGCTCGTACGGCCGGCCGCTGTGCGACGATCACGAGGTGAGCACCAGCGGACGGCGAGTCGGGCGGCCCAGGGCGCAGCCGCGGCCCGACAACGGGCTGAGCCCCAGGCAGGAACTCCTCGCGGCGGCCGCCGAACTCTTCACCACCCACGGCTACACCGCCACCACCACCCGGGCGGTCGCCGAACGCGCCGGCATGCGGCAGGCGTCGATGTACCACTACGTCGGCGGCAAGGAGGACCTGCTCGCCGAGCTGCTCGAAGGCACGGTCACCCCGTCGCTGGCCCTCGCCCGCGCCCTGCTCGCCGACCGGTCGCGCCCCGCCGAGCGCCGCCTGTGGGAATTGGCCCGCGCCGACGTCGAACTCCTCTGCGCCGGCCCCCACAACCTCGGAGCCCTCTACCTCCTCCCCGAGGTGCGGGCGGCCCGCTTCGCCCCCTTCCGCGCCGCCCGCGCCGACCTCAAGTCGGCCTACGCCGCCCTGCTCGCCGCCACCTCGGCCGGCGCGGCCCTCCCCCCCGACGAACTCGCCGTCCGGGCCGACCTGCTCTTCGCCCTGATCGAGGGCGTCATCCTCATCCCCCGCCCCCCGGCCCCGACTCTGGCCTCGGCCACGGCGGACGCGGCCCTCCGCGTGGCGGCCTGCTGACCGCGGCCCCGCCATGTCGGTGCTCAGCGGGTCGGACGCCGAACCGCTCGTGCGGGACGCCGCCTTCCCAGCTGCTCTCGACGGCACCGGACACGTTCTCGATGACGTCGGGGCCGTCGGACAGGGCACGCCCGGACGGCGAGAGCGCCCCAGCCCTCCCGAAGGAGGGCTGGGGCGCCGTGGTGTCCGCAGGAGCTGATCCCGCAGGGGTCATCGAGTCGGCGACGGGACCGCCGACGGCAGCGCCGCCTCGCGGGCCGAGCGGCCGCGCAGGGCTCGCCAGGTGAAGCCCGCCACCAGTGCCGCGGCCAGGAAGAGCAGGGTGAACCACTGGAAGTACCAGTGCGTGCCCGAGGGGTCGTAGACCGCGGCGCGGGGCCAGGCGAGGTTGACGGTCATCACCAGGCCGTAGAGGAGGGCGGCCGCGTTGACCGGGACGCCCCAGCGGCCGAGGGAGAAGACGGGGGCACCGGACTCGTCCGTCGCGGGTGGGAAGGGGGTGCGCAGGCGGCGGAGCAGCAGGGGTCCGGTGACCATGGAGTAGGCCAGGTAGAGCATCACGATGCAGGTGGTGCCGATGGCCAGCCAGGCCTCGGGTGAGGCGAAGGCGATCAGCAGCAGCGCGGCGGACAGCACGCCGACGGCCAGCGCGGGGGCGTAGGGCTGGCCGGTGCGGCGGGAGACGCGGGCGAGGGCGGGGGAGAAGGGGAGCGCGCGGTCGCGGGCCATCGAGAAGAGCATCCTGGTCGCCGACGTCTGGATCGCCAGGGTGGCGACCGCGACCGCGACGGCCACGTCGCAGAGCAGGGCGCGGCCGACGCCGCTGCCGAGCCGGCTGGTGAGCACGTAGGACAGGCCGTCCGTGCCGAGCTTGCCGTCGGTGAGGCTGGGGGCGGCCAGCAGCGCGGCCAGCACGAGCAGGGACGCCAGCAGGCCGGCCGCCGTCAGGGCGGTGAGGATGGTGCGCGGCGCGACCCGGCGCGGGTGGCGGGTCTCCTCGCTCATCTCGCCCGCGCTGTCGAAGCCGATCATGACGTAGGCCGCGGCGAAGGAGCCGACCAGCAGCGCCGATCCGCCGCCCCCGGTGTGCACGGTGACCGCGGGGGAGCGGTCGGCGTGGGTGAACAGCAGCACGATGATGAGGACCGCGCCGATGATCTCCGCGGTCACGCCGATCCGGTTGACCAGCGACATGACCTTGTTGTCGAGCAGGTTCACCGCCGTGGTGAGCACCAGCAGCACGATGCCGAGCAGCGCCGCGTTGGCCGCGCCGTCCGAGGAGACCGGCGAGGTGTCGGTGCCGATCAGCTGGAAGCCGGACCAGACCGCGGGCAGCACCACTTGGAGCGCGAGCGCCGCCGCCGCGACGACCACGATCTGGCCGAGCACCATGATCCAGCCGGCGTACCAGCCGAAGACGGCGTTGCTGAGCCGGCTGGACCACTGGTAGATGGCCCCCGATATCGGGTAGCGGGCGGCGAGTTCGGCGAAGCACGCGGCGACCAGCAACTGGCCGATCAGGACGGCGGGCCAGGTCCAGAAGAAGCGCGGGCCGCCGAAGGAGTAGCCGAAGGCGAAGAACTGGAAGACGGTGGTCAGCACCGAGATGAAGGAGAAGCCGGCCGCGAAGGACGCGTAGCGGCCGAGGCTGCGGTGCAGTTCCTGGCGGTAGCCGAAGTCCGCGAGCCCCGCGGTGTCCTCGGTGCCGTGCTGCTCCGGCGGTTGCGAACGGGCGTCCGATGGTGCGGTGGCGGTCATGGGCCGGCCCCCTAGGTCAGGTATTCCTGTCGATCGACAGAAATTAAGGAGCAGGTGTTTCAGTCGAATGACGCGGCCATGTCGGGCGCGGGCCGAAGTGCTCACGTGGCCCCTGCGGCCTCCCTGCTTGCCCGTACGCCCCCGTGGCCCCTCGTACGCGATATACGCTGGCGCCGAAATTCGCGATACATCGCGGTTGCCTGATTCCCGCAAACGCGATATGTTCGGCTGCGGATATACGGCAGCGAGCAATGTGGCGAGCAAAGGCGAGGTGAGGACGACGGCAGCGCGGCGCAAGCTCTCCAACCCGCTGGCCCTGGCGGTCATGGTGCTGCTCTCCGAGCGCCCGATGCACCCGTACGAGATGGCACGGGTGATGCGGCAGCGCGGCAAGGAGCACAGCATCAAGATCAACTACGGCTCGCTCTACACCGTCGTCCAGAACCTGGAGAAGCACGGCTTCGTGACCGTCGCCGAGGTCCAGCGGCAGGGCAACCGCCCCGAGCGCACCCTCTACGGGCTCACCGCCGAGGGCCGCGTCGAGATGCACGACTGGCTCGCCGACACCGTCGCCGTGCCGGCCCGGGAGTATCCGGCGTTCGAGGCCGGGCTGTCGCTCATCGCGGCCCTGCACCCGCAGGACGCGGTGGAGCTGCTCACCGAACGGGTCGCCGCCCTGGAGGTCCAGGCCGCCGCCTATCGAGGGGTGCTGGCCAAGCTCGGCGAGGAGCTGCCGCGACTCTTCCTGCTGGAGACCGACTACAAGGCCCGCATGCTCGCGGCGCAGGCCGCCTGGATCCGCGAACTGCTCGCCGAGATCGCCGCGGGCGAGCTGACCGGCGCCGAGGAATGGCGTGCCTGGCACGAGACCGGCGACATGCCGGACGGGTGGTCGGAGCTGGAGGAGCAGTTCCGCGACCTGGACGCGGCGGACGCGATGGGTGCCCCCGGCGCGGCGGGTGCCCCGGACACGGCGGACGCGGCCGCCGTGTCCGGCGGGCGGCGCCCGTCCCGGACCGGACCCGCCACCGCGGAGAAGGAGCGCCCCGACGACACCATCTGACCTGGAGCACAGACCCCGGCGCCCGCTGCTGCAACAGCGGACGCCGGAACGCGAACCACCGACCGGACGCCTGCGGCAGCGGACGTCGGGCGATCGAGGTGCGGCACACCCACGATAGCCCGGCCCCTCCCCGCAGGCGCTCCGCTGACCCCGCGCAACCGGCGCGGCGGGACCAGTACGCACGCCACACCCGGAGGATCACCGACCATGACCACCGCAGCGCCCGCCGTCCAGGCGGACGGGCTGATCAAGACCTATCCCGGCGGGGTGACAGCCCTCGACGGCATGGGCATCACCGTCGCCGCAGGCACCGTCTTCGGACTCCTCGGCCCCAACGGCGCCGGCAAGTCCACCACCGTCAAGATCCTCACCACCCTCGCCCGCCCCGACGCGGGCACCGCCCTGGTCGCCGGGCACGACGTGCTGCGGCACCCCGACCGGGTCCGCCGCGCGATCGGCGTCGTCGCCCAGAAGTCCGGCGCCGACCCGGTCGCCACCGGGCGCGAGAACCTGCTGCTGCAAGGACGGCTCTACGGCCGGCGCGGCGCGGAACTCGGACGCCGGGCCGACGAGTTGCTGGAGCGCTTCGACCTGGCAGCGGCCGGCGGCCGGCTGGTGCGTACGTATTCCGGCGGCATGCAGCGCCGCCTCGACGTGGCGCTCGGCCTGATGCACCGCCCGCAGGTCCTCTTCCTCGACGAGCCGACCACCGGCCTCGACCCGGAGGCGCGCACCGCGATGTGGGAGGAGATATCCCGGCTGGCCGGCGAGGAGGGCCTGACGATCCTGCTCACCACGCACTACCTGGAGGAGGCCGACCGGCTCGCCGAGCGCATCGCGATCGTCGACCGCGGCCGGGTGGTCGCCGAGGGCACCCCCGACGAGCTCAAGGGCGAACTGCGCGGCGACGCCGTCCACGTGGAGCTGCGCGACACCCCCGACGAGGTCGACGCCCGCCTGCTGGCCACCGCGCTCGGCGAGTTCGCCGCGGTGCGCGACGTGACGGTGGACGGCCGCCGGCTCAGCGCGCGCGCCGACGACGGGCCCGCCGCCGTACCGCACGTCCTGACCGTACTCGACCAGCAGGGCGCCGCGGTGGCGTCCGTCACCGTGGCGAGGCCGTCGCTCGACGACGTCTATCTGCGATACGCGGGGCGCCGGTTCGCCGACGCGGACACCGGCGGCGCCGCGGCGAAGGCCGCGGTCCCCGCGACAAGCGCGGGAGGCGCCCGATGAGCACGGAAACCCTCCACCAGACCTGGTACATGACGCAGCGCCAGCTGATGGCGATCCTGCGCCAGCCGATCTTCCTGCTCATCACCCTGGTCCAACCGGTCATCTGGCTCTTCCTGTTCGGCTCGCTCTTCCGCAAGGTGGTCGAACTGCCGGGCTTCGGCGCCGGGTCGTATCTGGACTACCTGGTGCCGGGCGTCGTCGTGATGAGCGCGGTGTCCTCCAACATGTGGGCCGGCATGGGCACGTTGGAGGAGATCGAGCGCGGCACCCTGAACCGCTTCCTGACCACCCCGGTCAGCCGCACCGCGCTGATGAACGCCAACGTGGTGCAGCAGGGCTGCAGTACGGCCCTCCAGTCGGTGCTGATCGTGCTGCTCGGCAAGCTCGGCGGCGCCGACTACCCGGGCGGCGTCGGCGGGTTGCTGCTGTTGCTGCTCGCCTCGGTGCTGCTCGGCACGATCTTCGGGGCCGGGTCCAACGCGGTGGGCATGCTGGTCAGGCAGCGCGAGAGCATCATCGGGATCAACTCCTTCCTGCTGCTCCCGCTGACCTTCCTGTCCTCGGCCTTCATGGCGCCCGGCCTGATGCCGTCCTGGATGCGGCACATCGCCGACTTCAACCCGGTCAACTGGGCACTGGTCGCCGGACGTTCCGCGATGTCGGCGGACCCGGACTGGGGCGACGTGCTCAGCCGCGGCGGCGCGCTGCTGGCGCTCGCGGTGGCCACGGTGTGGCTGTCCACCCGCACCTTCCGCTCCTACCAGCAGTCGGTCTGACCGGGCGTCCGACCCGGCGGCCGGCCACCGCCACGCACTCGTGAGGTGACCGGCCGCCGGGTCGGCGACGTGGCAGGCGTGCCCTACTGCGCGCCGCCGGCCTCCTGTTCGCGCTCCACCTCGGCATTCCACTCCCGCTTGGACGACTGCCAGCCGTCCTCGTCGGCGCCGCGCCGCCAGTAGCCCGACACCGACAGGCGCTCGCGCGCGACACCGCGGTCCAGCCGCACGAAGCGGCGCAGCTCTTTGACGAAGCCGGCCTCGCCGTGGACGAAGACCTGCACGTCACCGGGTGGGAAGTCCGATCCGGTGACCGCGGCCACCAGCGCCTCGCCGACCGGCCGTTCGCCCCGGTGCAGCCAGGTGATCTCCACCTCGCCGCGGGCCAGCAGCTTCTGCTCGTCCGCCGGTCCCGGGACCTCCACGAAGACCTTCGCCACCGCGCCTTGCGGCAGCCGCTCCACGGCCGCGGCGATGGCGGGCAGCGCGCTCTCGTCACCCGCGAGCAGGTGCCAGTCGGCCGCCGGGTCGGGGGCGTAACCGCCGCCGGGGCCCATGAACCAGATGCCGTCGCCCGGCCGCGCGGCGGCCGCCCACGGGCCGGCCAGGCCCTCGTCGCCGTGGTGGACGAAGTCCAGCGCCAGCTCGCCGGCCGCCGGGTCCCAGGCCCTCACCGTGTACGTACGGGTCCGCGGCCACTGCTCGCGCGGCAGGTCGCGGCGCACCGCCTCCATGTCGAGCGGCTCGGGATAGGTGACGCCCTCGGCCGGGAAGACCAGCTTGACGTAGTGGTCGGTGTAGGCGCCGATCTCCGGCCGGTCGGCCGGGTCCACCACCAGCACCACCCGGATCATGTGCGGGGTCAGCCGCTCGGTGTGCACCACGGTGGCGTGCCGGGGTGTGGGAGTCCTGCGTGCCGGTCGGTCCGCCATGGATGGGCCCCGCTCTCTGCTCGCCTGGGTGCGTACGGCCGTACGTCCGCCGTCCGCTTCTCGATGGTGCTTAGGCAAGCCTAACTGACCGCCGTGGCGCCACCGATTTCCTTCGCTTCACAACTTGAAGGCTGCGCGACCCCTTGACGGCCCTCGGGTGTCATCGCTTCCCTGCATCTGCCTGGCCGCGAGCAGCGGACGACCTGTGTCCTCGGGCCCGCCACCACGGCTCGGCCGAGAATGCCCCAAGGGGAGCGTTTGAGCCGACACACCTCGGTTCGGCGTCCTGATAGCGGTTTCGTGGGTGATCACGGGACTTGTCTGTCAGCATGGCCCTCCGGGAGTGGCTCTGGTCGGACAGCGGGTGTGACGTGCCGGATCGGCGGGTGCTTGCTGAGGGGGAAGCGTGCGGTGCAGTGGTGAATTCTGAGACGGATGGCGCTTTACCGGTGACCATCCTTTTGGCGGATCTGGCACGGAGCATCGTGGTGTCAGTCGTGCCCGACCAGGCGGAGTTGGTGGAGCGGATTCCTGCTCGGTGGACGAGCGATCCGAGCTCGGCCGGCAGTGCTGGGGATTGGAGCGGCGGGTCGGTCGACGCCGATCTGACGCCGATGGTGATCAGCGAGGTTGTGTATCCGCTGCTCACCGGCACGTTCGCCCAGGTGCTGGGGACTGGGGCGCTGATCGGTTTGCGGCGGCGCCGGGCGCGTCGCCGCGGTGGTGATGAGCCCCCCGCGCAGGTGCAGCTGAACCTGGACACAGAGTTGTCCGACCGCCTCAGGAGCGCGTGCGTCGAGCACGGAGGCGTGCTCGGGCTGACCACGGCCGAGGCGACGATGCTTGCGGACGCCCTGCACGGCGTGTTGCAGCAGGCCATCACTGACTCCCAGCGGCGGCCGTGAGATCGTGGCCGTCCGCCGAAGCGGTAGAGCCCGAACCCCCGCGGTGGGGCGAGCCGTTGGCCCAGGGCGCCTCGCAGGTGGCTGCTCCGCGTCATATGTGGTGGACGTATGCGCTGGTTGTCCTGGCGCTGGTGGTGATGGGCAGCGGGGCGGCGCAGGCCCTGTTCCTCACCGGGGACCTCGGCCATGTCGCAGAGCCGATCGCATGCCTGCGTGATCGGGGTGTCTCCCTCGATGACCCGTCGTTGAGGCCGTCGGCGGCCGGTGCGTGGCAGTACGCGTTGTGCGTCGGTCCGTACGACCGTCGGCAGGTGGTCGCGATGGCCCTCGGGGCGGGCTCAGCGCTGCTGGCGGTGGTGCTGCTGATGGTCGGCGACGGGGTGCGGATGCGGTGGCGGCTGAGTGCCGGACCGGGGATACGTGTCGCAACCGACGCCGAGCGGCGTGCAACTGCGCGGTTCGAGGCATGGTGTGACGTGTGGGAACTGGCCGGACGGCGTCGGCCGCGTCTTGTGCTGGCGGCACCCGGCCGGTTCGGCGGGCGGGCGTTCACCACCGGACTCCCTCTGGGCCGGCCGGTGGTGGTGATACCGGTGGCGTATGCCTATCTCGAAGCCGCCCCGTTCGATGTGATCGTGCTGCACGAGCTTGCACACGTGCGTGCCCGTGACCTCGTGTGGGCCGGATCGGTGTGGTGGATGGGCTGGCTCAACGTCCCGGTGCTGCTGATCGCGTTCAGCCCGGCAGCACTCCACCCCCGCTCCCATCTGGCCCTCTACGGCACCGCGTTGTGGACTGCCACTGCTTTGTCCACAGCAGTGCTGGTGTTGCGCGCGTCGCTGCTGCGCCGCCGCGAACTGGCAGCCGACCGGTACGTCGTGGATGTGACGGGGACCGCCGAGGCACTGCGCGCCGTGCTGGCACGGCGTCGTGGAACGCTCCCCGCGAACGGCACGCTCGCCGCCCGGGTGGCGAGCGTGCGGCGCCATGTGCGCCGGATGACAGCCTCTCACCCGACCGCTGAAGTACGCGCTGCTGCGAGGCGGGGCGATCTGGACCGGTGGGAGGGCGGATTCGCCGTCTCGGCAGCGGCGAGCCTCATCGCTGTCTTCCTTTACCAGGCCGTCCGCACCCTGCTGAACGACTTCGCCCGTTTCGCCTGGGCTCACCCAGCTCTGCCGTCGGCCCTGGCATTCGCCTCGGCCGCCATGGTGTGGGCGTGCGTCGTCGTTCCCGCCTGGAGCCGGCGAGCCCGCGTCGCGAGCCGCGACAATTCGGTCCCCACATGGTCCGGTGCGGTAACCGGAGTCGTTCTCGGTCTCGTCGGGGGGTACCTGCTCCAAGTTCCGGGCGCCGCGACGCTGGCGAGCCGCACCGCATTCCGGGGTCATCTCCTCCTGGCATCAGCGTGGTTGGCCATCGCTGTCGCGGGCGTCGCCGTGCTGACTGTCGGACTCGCCGCCGCCACCGCCACCGCGAGAACGGTGAGCGTGCGGCGCTTGCCGACACTGACCTGCGCTGTTCTCACTGCTGCGGCCACGCTGGCGTCAGTCCTCATCGTGACCGTCGGCGTCATCGAGGGCCACATCCGGTTGGGAAGCGCGGCCGAGGACCGGCGGCTGCTCTCTTCACTGGGCGACGTCCACTACTGGGTGTGTCTGCCACCGCTGTTGCTCGTCGCCTGCATTCTCTGTGCGCGGCAGCCGGCCGGTGTGCGCTTGCGTGCCTTCATTCCGCTTCGCCCGCACTGGCCGGTTTCGGTCTCTGCCGCAGCAGTCGGGGCATGGGGCGCCCATCACAACTGGAATACCGGCACTTTCGCATCCAGCGACGCCAGGGAGGTCTCGTACTTCCTGCTCCTGCAGGGCTGGTGGATCTGCGCGTTTGCCGGTTGGGCCGCAGCCTTTGTCGTCCTGCTCACCACCCGGCCCGCGCCCCGTGCGGCGGCTGGAGCGGAGGCCGCGCCCTGGGCCGCAGTACCGACCGCGCTCGCTGTCGGGCTGCTCACCACAGCGTCTGCGGGCTTGGGCCATTTCCTCCTGCGGGTCGCCGACGGCAACCCGGCCACCCTGCACGGGTGCCTGGTTTTCGTACGCATACCGATGTGGCTGTTCGTCGTGACAGCGGTCGTGACATTGCCCTGGATGCTCGTGGGGACGCGCCTGCTCCGGCGCCTTTCGTGGCGCGCGTGGCCGGTACCGACGGCAGGACTGAAGCCGGTGAGCGCGGGCGCGGCTGCCACGGGGCTCACTCTCGCCCTGGCCACTGGGCTTCTGTCGCCGGTGACTGTGTCACCGCACGACCGGAGCAACAGCTCCGCCTCGCTCCAAAGGCTGAGAACACCCGTGTCCAGGGTGCCAGTGGTGCCCAGACCGGTTGCCCACCCGAAGGACCCGCACAGGGCCGCCGATCCGCGGCGCCTGCTGGACCGTACCTCGGCCGAAGCGGCCTTGGCCGGCTTGACGGATCTGCTGCCTCCTGGTTCGAAGTCCGACTCCGTCGGCGAGGACGGGGAGCTCGATATCACCCCGGCCTCCTGCCAGACCCTGTTCCGTGATGACGACGCCGCGGAGAAGGCGATGCCGCGGACGGTCGACATCACCCATAGGTACAGCATCCCCGTCGAAGGCACCCGGAGTGCGGAGGTCTCCTTCGCCCTCACCTCGTACCGCGTGCCGCCGGCGGGCTTCACAGCGCTGCGCACAGAGGCCATCCGATGCCCCCGCGTGATATTCCTCGACAGTAACCTGGAAAAGGGTCGCAGATATGCCTCACTGAGCACGCGCGATCTGCGCACCATGCCTTACCCGGCCCTCCAACTGATGGAGCAGGATCATTTCAGAATCGAGGGCCGCGAGATGAAGATGAATGTGCTGATGATCTATGAGCTGGTCGGGCACAATATGCTCTCAGCTGGGATCTTTTATGTCTATCAAGACACCGTGTCGCCCAGAATTCAAAAACACCAGCAGACACTCGTCACCGCCGCACTGCACAACCTCATCGCCAACCTCAGGGACGGTGCGCTCTGACATGGTGCAACCGACCAAGCCTTGCGGCAGGTCGGGGCGGCCTGCACGGACTGAGGAGTGCAGGCCGTGCAGGCCACTTTCAGGGATTCGGGTCGGTCAGTGGTCAGTGACCCACCAGAGGGCCAGATTGATCAGGGAGGTGACGGTGGCGACGACGACGGCCGGCCTTCGACGGGGACCCGGCACCCGCTGGTCGAGCGCGTTCAGCGACCCGCAATGGGTGCAGGTCGACCTCGGCACCTCGCAGAGGATCTCCAAGGTCGTGCTGACCTGGGAGTCGGCCTACGCCACCGCGTTCCAGATCCAGACGTCCGACAACGGCACGACCTGGACGCCGATCTACTCCACCACCGCCGAGACCACCGGCACCGGCGGTACCCAGACGTTGAACGTCTCCGGCTCCGGCCGCTTCGTGCGGATGTACGGGACCGCGCGCGCCACGCCGTACGGCTACTCGCTGTGGGAGTTCCTGGTGTTCGGCGGGGGCACGCCCCAACTGCCGTGCACGGCGTGGGTGGGGACAGGCAGGCCCACCACGGCCTCGCCCGCCGAGAACGCCGGGACTCCGGCGTCGGCGGCCTTCGACGGATGCAACAACACCCGCTGGTCCAGTGCGGCAGCCGACCCGCAGTGGCTCCAAGTGGACCTCGGCTCCCCGCAGGACATCTGCGGAGTCCCTCTACTGGGAGACGGCCTACGCGACCGCGTACCAGATCCAGGTCTCGTCCAACGGCACGACCTGGAACACCGCGTACTCAACGACCGCCGGGGCGGGCGGCGTGGAGACCCACAACTTCGCCGCCGCCTCCCGCTATGTACGGATGTACGGCACCGCACGCGCCACCCAGTGGGGCTACCCGCTCTGGGAGTTCAGGGTGCTGACGGGGACTCCTCCGCCGGGCGGCGGCAACGGCGCCTCGTCCTTGCCGACAACCTCATCCACGTAAGTCACGCGGCAAGCCCGGGTGCAGCCCTTCACACGTTCGGGACTCCACGAACCCGCGCGCCTGCAGCCGCACCGACAACAAGGCCTCGCTGCTGCTTGCCGGGCCTGTGGGAACGCGGCAGGCCGGCCGGTTCGTAGACCGGCCGGCCTGTCCGTGTCGAGAGGCTTCACCACCAGCGACGACATGACGGTGCGGCTCCGGGATCCGTGCACACGATCAGTGGTCTGGGTGCTGCGTCGGCTTGGCACGGAGGGGACCGGTGCCCGGCTGCCGTTCGACCACCCCTACAACCGCAATCCGCCGGTCGCCGGTGGCTCCGGCGGGGCGCTCGGGGTGGCTCTGATTTCCTTCGCTTCACAACTTGAAGGCTGCGCGACCCCTTGACGGCCCTCGGGTGTCATCGCTTCCATACACTTGCCAATGGGAGCGCTCCCACACGCTTCCTGACAACCCGTCACGCCACGAACTGAAGCGTTCCATCCCCCCACCGAGAGGAAGCGCACCGTGGTTCCCAATCCGGACGTCCGAAGTCCGCTGACAAGCCTGACCCGGCTGCGGGTGGTGCTCGCCGCCGTCGTCGCGGCGGCGATGCTCGCGCTGCTGTCGATCGCCGGGCAGACCCACGCCCAGGCGGCGGCCGCCCCGGCCGCCGGCGCCGGCACGGGCTACTGGCACACCAGCGGCCGGCAGATCCTGGACTCAAGCAACCAGCCGGTGCGTATCGCGGGCATCAACTGGTTCGGCTTCGAGACCAGCAACGAGGTGGTGCACGGCCTCTGGTCGCGCGACTACAAGAGCATGATCGACCAGATGAAGACGCTGGGCTACAACACCATCCGACTGCCCTACAGCGACGACATCTTCAAGTCCGGCGCGGCGGCCAACAGCATCACCTTCTACAACATGAACACCGATCTGCAGGGCCTCAGTCCGCTGCAGATCATGGACAAGATCGTCAACTACGCGGGTTCGATCGGCCTGCGGGTGATCCTGGATCGGCACCGCCCCGACTCCGGCCAGCAGTCCGCGCTGTGGTACACCAGCGCCGTCCCCGAGTCGACCTGGATCACCAACCTCAAGGCGCTGGCGACCCGTTACCAGGGCAACACCGCCGTCGTCGGCATCGACCTGCACAACGAACCGCACGACCCGGCCTGCTGGGGCTGCGGCGACACCACGATCGACTGGCGGCTCGCGGCCCAGCGGGCGGGCAACGCGATCCTCGGCGTCAACCCCAGCCTGCTGATCTTCGTCGAGGGCATCCAGACCTTCAACGGCGTCTCCGGCTGGTGGGGCGGCAACCTGATGGGCGCCGGGCAGTACCCGGTGCAGCTCAACGTGGCCAACCGGGTCGTCTACTCGGCCCACGACTACGCCACCAGTGTCGCCCAGCAGACCTGGTTCACCGACCCGTCCTTCCCGTCGAACATGTCGGCCATATGGGACAAATACTGGGGCTACCTCTTCAAGCAGAACATCGCCCCGGTGTGGGTGGGCGAGTTCGGCACCACGCTCCAGTCGACCGTCGACCAGCAGTGGCTCAAGGCCCTGGTCAGCTACATGCTGCCGACCTCCGGCCACGGCGGCGACAGCTTCAGCTGGACCTTCTGGTCGTGGAATCCCGACTCCGGTGACACCGGCGGCATCCTCAAGGACGACTGGCAGTCCGTCGACACCGTCAAGGACGGCTACCTGAGCAGCATCAAGGCCCCGGGCTTCGGCGGCTCGTCGGGCAGCACCAACGGCGGTACGTCGAGCGGCACTTCGACGGGGACGTCGACCGGCACGTCCACGGGTACCAGCACCGGTACGTCCTCGGGCACGTCCACCGGCACCTCCACGGGTACGAGCACGGGCACGTCGACCGGTACGAGCACCGGCACGTCCACCGGGACCACCGGCGGCACCGGCGGGAACAAGGGCTGCACCGCCGCCCTGCACGTGGACAACCAGTGGGACGCCGGCTTCACCGCCAGCGTCACGGTGACCAACACCGGCACCGCGGCGACCACCGGCTGGAAGGTCGGCTGGACCTGGTCGGGCAACCAGCAGGAGACCTCCGGCTGGAGCGCCACCATCACCCAGAGCGGCACCGCGGTCAGCGCCGTGAACCTCTCCTACAACGGGGCGATCGCCCCCGCGGCCTCGACCAGCTTCGGCTTCCAGGGCACCTCGACGGGATCGGTCGGCACCCCGACGCTGACCTGCACCGCGAGCTGACACCCGCACACGATTCCCCCGCGGTACGACGCCGGCGGGCTCCCATCAGGGGGCCCGCCGGCTGCCGTGTGAATGACCTCGTGCAGACCCCTAGGCATACCGACTGGTCGGTACTAATCTCTGGCCACACTCCGTCACTTCACCCGGTTTTTTCCCGTACCTCCAGGAGGAGCCGCATGTCCGCCACACCGACGTCGTTCGACGCCAACAGACCCGGACCGCAGGCCGCGGGCGGCGACACCCGCACCCTGCTGCAGCGGCTCTACCGCCGCGACCTGGCCGCGTACCCGGCAACCGGGCCCCGGATGGCGTATCTGGCCATCGTGGTGGTCACCACGGTCGTGCTCTACTTCATGCTCTACATCCAGTACGCCGTCGCCACGTCGATCATCACCCACTTCGACATGACCTACCGCTACTTCGTGTGGGTCTCGGTGATCGGCAACGCGGTCGGCGCCTTCGCCTCCCTGGCGGCAGGCCTCGCCGACCGCTGGGGCCGGGCCAACATGGTGGTCTACGGGCTGCTGATCGCCTCGCTGCTGGTCTTCTTCGGGCTGCCGAACGCCGGCGGCAAGGCCACGTATCTCGTGCTGTTCGCGCTGGTCAGCATCGTCGAGGGCATCGTGCTCGTCGCGACTCCCGCGCTGATCAGGGACTTCTCGCCGCAGCTCGGCCGGGCCACCGCGATGGGCGCCTGGACGATGGGCCCGGTCGTCGGCAGCCTGGTCGTCACCACCGTCACCAGCCAGACCCTGGACACGTCGAGCTGGCAGGACGAGCTGCGCTACTCCGCCATCGCCGGCATCGTCGTCTTCGTCGTGGCGGTCTTCGCGCTGCGCGAGCTGTCACCCGGGCTGCGCGACCAGATCATGGTCACCCTGCGGGACCGCGCCCTGGTCGAGGCCCGCGCCAAGGGCATCGAGCCGCAGGCCGCGCGGCGCGGCGAGTGGCGGCAGATGCTGCGCCTGGACATCGCGGGCTCGGGCCTGGCCATCGCCCTCTTCCTGCTGCTGTACTTCGCCGCCGTCGGCAACTTCGTCGTCTACTTCGCCACCACCTACGGCTACAGCGAGCAGCGCGCCAACGCGGTCGCGAACTGGTACTGGGCCGCCAACGCCATCGCCCTGGTCGTCGTCGGCCTGCTGTCCGACCGGCTCAAGGTGCGCAAACCGTTCATGATCGTCGGGGCGGTCGGCTCGATCGTGATGACCGCGATCTTCGCCACCAGGGCCACCCATCCGACCACCGACTACTACACCTTCGCCTGGCTCTTCGTCGGTATCGGCGTCTTCAGCGGGGTCGCCTACGGCCCGTGGATGGCGGGCTTCACCGAGACCGTGGAGAAGCACAACCCGGCCGCGACGGCGACCGGGCTCGCGGTGTGGGGCTGGACGATACGGATCGTGGTCGCGGTCTCCGCGGCCTTCATCCCGGTACTGGTCACCTCGGTGACGCCGCTGGTCGACCACGGGGCGCAGGTCACGGCCGCCCAGGCGCAGGCGGCACCGGCGCTGGCGATCGTCGGCGCACACCCCGACATCTTCGCCGAGCTGGGCAAATACCCCGCCGGCAAGACCCCCGCGGATGTCACCGCGCGGGCGGTGCAGGAGGTCGGACCCGCCGACCTCGCCACCGTGCAGAAGGCCCAGCCGCAGCTGGCGGTGCTCCAGGAGTACGGCACGAAGGTCCAGAAGGCCGCCCACGACGGTCCCGGGCAGTGGCGTACCTGGTGGTGGATCTGCGTCGGCGGCCAGGTGCTCTTCCTGCCGTTCGTCTTCCTGATGGCCGGCCGCTGGAGCCCGCGCCGCGCCCGCGAGGACGCCGCGCTCCACCAGGCCGCGGTGGACCGCGAACTCGCCGCCCTGACCTGAGGTCCGGCCCGGGGAGGCCCCGCCCCCTCCGGGGCCTTGCCGGGCCACACGCGCAACTGTGGTGACCCCAGGGCGCACCGGCGCGGGAGGCGCTACAGTGCGGCGGCATGACCGAACGTCCGTTTGAGGCCCTGGGATTGACCCCGGACGCGGACCGGGCGTACAGCCTGCTGGTGTCGACCCGGGGGATCGAGAGCGGCGAGCTGGCCCGCCAGATGGGCGTGCCGACGGACCGGGGGCAGGCGGCCTGCGGGGAGTTGGCAGCGCGGGGGCTGGCCCGGCGCGGCCGGGACGGGCAGTGGTATCCCGTCGCGCCGCACGCCGGCTTCCGGCCGCTGCTGTCACGCGCGCAGGAGCAGTTACGGCTCGGCTCGGAGCTGCTCGACCGGCTCGACGTCGAATACCAGCGCGTCCACCAGGGCCACCGTGCCGACGAGGCCGTGCAGGTGGTGGCGGGCCGGGTCGCGATAAGGCGCCGGGTCGAGGAATTCCGCGGCTCGGCCCGGCACGAGATCGCCTCGTTCGTACCCGGCCCGGCGGTGGCGCCGCGCGAGCCGCTGCCCGGGGGGGTGCGGCGGCGGGTGGTGTTCGAGCGGGCCGGGCTCGAAGCGGCCGGGGCCTTCGGACCGCCGGGCGACCCCCTGATGTCGGCCAGGGTCGCGGGCCGGCTGCCGGCCCGCCTGGGGATCGCCGACCGCGAGGTCGCCCTGCTGCCGCCGCCCGCGGAGGACGACGCCGACCCGGTGATGCTGGTGGTGCTGCCCAGCCCGCTGCTCGACACGCTGACCGCGCTGTTCGACGCGGTGTGGGCGGGCGGGGTCCCGCTGGTGCGCCGCCCGGACGACCGGCAGCCGCGCAGCGCCCTGCGGTCGCGGATCCTGGCGATGCTGGTGAGCGGCAGCACCGACGCGGCGATGGCCCGCTCGCTCGGCGTGGCGGTGCGCACCGTGCAGCGGCACGTCGCCGCGATGCAGCGCGAGGCGGGCGTCGACAACCGCATCCAACTGGTCTGGCACGCCGCCCGGCACGGCTGGCTCGACGACCTCCCGGGCGAGTTACCGGGCGGTCACCCCGGGGGAGACGCCCGCCGACCGTCCGGATGACGGGAAGGCGACTCCGCCCAGCGGGACTTCCGGTGTCAGGTATTCGTCAAGGGTTTGACGAATCCTTGGTGCATGTGTGGCACAGGTATACGCCAGCGGTCTGATCGACCGTGACCACCCGCGGCGGCCGCCGCCGCGAGCGGTCCCACTGCCCACAGGGAGAACCCCTTGCGCATACCCGTTCCCAGACGCAGCCGCCGCACCGCCGGTGTGGTGGCTTCCCTCGCGTCGGCCGCTCTCGCCGTCGTTGGCCTGCAACTTCCCACCGCCACAACGGCGTCGGCCGCGCCTTCGCACCGGCCCGACGTCGTACGCCAGTGCGCGGACGCCAAGCCCGGGGAATTCTCCTGCTTCGCACTGCGCAGGACGGACATCCCGGCCAAGGCAGGACTGCAGCCCGCGGCGACCACCCCCGAGGGCTTCGGCGCAACCGATCTGCAGAGCGCGTACGCACTGCCGCCGGACGGCGGCGCGGGACAGACCGTGGCCATCGTGGACGCCTACGACGACCCGACCGCGGAGGCGGACCTGGCGGTCTACCGCCAGCAGTACGGGCTGCCGGCGTGCACCACGGCCAACGGCTGCTTCAGCAAGGTCAGCCAGCGCGGCGGCAGCGACCTCCCCGACCCCGACCCCGACTGGTCCGGCGAAATCTCGCTCGACCTCGACATGGTCTCGGCGGCGGCGCCCAACGCCCACATCCTGCTGGTCGAGGCGGACTCGGCCTACTTCGACGACCTGGGCGCCTCGGTGGACCAGGCGGTCGCGCTGGGCGCGAAGTACGTCTCCAACTCCTACGGCACGGGCTACGACAGCACTCCCGGCAGCGGTGAGGACCCGTCAGAGGCCACCAGCATGGACCCGTACTACAACCACCCGGGCGTCGCGGTCGTCGCGTCGAGCGGTGACGACGGCTACGGCGTCAGCTACCCCGCCGTCTCGCCGTACGTCACCGCGGTCGGCGGCACCGCGCTCACCCGGGACTCCAGCACCCGCGGCTGGAGCGAGTCGGTGTGGAACAACGCCTACGGCGGCCCGGGTTCGGGCTGCTCGCTCTACGAGCCCAAGCCCGCCTTCCAGACCGACACCGTCTGCGCGAAGAGGGGCGAGGCCGACGTCGCGGCGGTCGCCGACCCGGACACCGGCGTCGCGGTCTACCAGACCTACGGGAACGACGGCTGGGCGGTCTACGGCGGCACCAGCGCCTCGTCCCCGCTGATCGCGGGCGTCTACGCGTCGGCCGGCACCCCCGGCTCCGGCACCTACCCCAACGCCTACCCGTACGCCAAGCCCGGTTCGCTCAACGACGTGACGGAGGGCGACAACGGCTCCTGCAGCCCCGCCGCCCTGTGCACCGCGGGACCCGGCTGGGACGGCCCCACCGGCCTCGGCACGCCCAACGGCCTCGCCGCCTTCTCCAGCGGACCGCACGGCGTCTTCTCCGGCACCGTCACCGACCACGCCACCGGCGCCCCGATCGCCGGCGCCGTCGTCAAGGCCGGTGACCACAGCGCCACCACCGCCGCCGACGGCACCTACAAACTGGACGTACCGCCCGGCAGTTACGACCTGACCGCCGCCGCGTACGGCTACGGCACCGCTTCCGCCACCGCGGTCGACCTCGCCGACGGCGCCACCGTCACCGAGTCCTTCGCGCTGGACGCCGTGCCCACCAAGACCGTCTCCGGCCGCGTCAACGACGGTTCAGGGCACGGCTGGCCGCTCTACGCCGCCATCACGGTCGACGGCGTCCCCGGCGGAGCGGTCTACACCGACCCGGCGACCGGCGCCTACACCCTGAAGCTGCCGCAGAACGCCACCTACACGCTGCACGTCGCCGCCAACTACCCGGGCTACCAGGCGGTGAGCAAGACCGTGCAGCTCGCGGCGGCCGACAAGACGCTCAACGTGGCGGTGCCGGTGGACAGCGCCTCCACCGACGCGCCCGGCTACGCGGTGAACCTCGACGGCGCCACCGAGCCCTTCACCGCCACCACCGCCCCGCCCACCGGCTGGAGCGTCGTCAACGCCGACGGCACCACCGGCGGTTGGACCTTCGACGACCCGGGCAGCCGCGGCAACCGCACCGGCGGCAGCGGCGGCTTCGCCATCATCGACAGCGACGACATCGGCCAGGACCTGGACCAGGACACCTCGCTGCTGTCCCCGTCCTACGACCTGAGCGCCGCCACCGGGCCGATCCTCGGCTTCGACACCGACTACAAGGAATTCTCCAACTCCACCGCCGACGTCGACGTCTCCTCCGACGGCGGCACCACCTGGACCACCGTCTGGACGAAGACCACCACCTCGGTGGCCGGCCCCGCGCACGTCGAGATCCCGCTGAGCGGCTACGCGGGCAAGAGCGACGTGCGGCTGCGCTTCCACTACACCGGCACCTGGGCCTACTGGTGGCAGCTGGACAACGTCTTCGTCGGCAAGCGCACCTTCGACCCGGTCCCCGGCGGCCTGGTGGTCGGCACCGTCATCGACGGCAACACCAAGGCCGGCGTCAACGGCGCCACCGTCACCAGCACCGACAGGCCCGCCGACCACACCACCACCAGCGCCACCCCGAACGACCCGAACCTGGGCGACGGCTTCTACTGGACCTTCTCGCACCTCACCGGCAAGCACCCGATCAGCGCGGCGGCCTCGCACTACACCTCGGCCTCCGGCACCGCCAACATCCCGCCGGACGGCACCGTCCAGCGCAACCTCACCCTCAAGGCCGGGCAGCTGAAGGTCACTCCCGCCTCGATCGACAAGACCGTCGCCTGGGGCAAGAGCGCCTCGCAGAACGTGACGGTCAAGAACACCGGCGGCGCCCCGGCCACCCTGACCCTGGGCGAGACCCCGGGCGGTGTCGTCGTCGCGAAGGCCGGCGCCCCGCTCAACCTCGTCAAGGGCCACTTCTCGCCGCTGTCGCTCGCCGCCCACGGCGCGAAGGCCGGCGCCACATCCAAGGCCGCGGCGCCCGCCGCGGCCGCCGCGGGTGACGCCTGGCTGCCGGTGCCCGACCTGCCGGTCACCACCGGCGACAACGCGGTCGCCGGCTACCAGGGCACCGTCTACTCGGCGTTCGGCTACACCGGGCTCGACGACACCAGCGACCTCTACGCGTACAGCGCCGACAGCGGCGCCTGGACGAAGCTCGCCTCCGCCGCCGACACCCGCGAGGCGCCGGCACACGGCATCATCAACGGCAAGCTCTACGCCTCCGGCGGCTGGGGTGCCAACGGCAGCCCCGACGCCAAGCTGGAGATCTACGACATCGCCACCAACACCTGGAGCACCGGGGCCAGTTCACCCAAGCCCTACGCCGGCGCCGGCACCGCGGTGCTCGACGGCAAGCTCTACTCCGTCGGCGGCTGCACCGCCGACGCCTGCGGCACCACGGACGTGACGGCGTACGACCCGGCGACCAACACCTGGTCCAACGCCGCCGCCTACCCCGAGGACGTCGCCTGGGAGTCCTGCGGCGGCATCAGCGGCAAGCTCTACTGCGCCGGCGGCACCATCGACGCCGGCACCCTCACGCACGGCTACGTCTACGACCCGGCCGCCGACGCGTGGTCGCCGATCGCCGACCAGCCGACCGACGCGTGGGGCGCCGCCTACACCGCCGCCAACGGCCTGCTGCTCGTCAGGGGCGGCGCCGTCAACGGGGGCGCCGCACTCACCAACCAGACCTGGGCCTACCAGCCCAACGACAACACCTGGACAGCCCTGCCCAACTCCACCGCCTCGCTCTACCGCGGTGGCGGCGGCGCCGGCTTCTACGCCGTCGGCGGCCTCGCCGGGCAGGTCCCCGCGAAGACCGCGGAAGTCCTGCCGGGCTACGACCAGACCGACACCGCCGACGTCAGCTGGCTGAGCGAGAGCACCGACTCGGTCACCCTGCAGCCGGGTGCCAGCGCGACCGTCACGGTCACGCTCGACTCGTCGGCGCCGGACATCAGCCAGCCCGGCACCTACACCGCGGCGCTCGGCCTCGGCTCCGACACGCCCTACCCGCTCTCCCCGGTGGGCGTCTCGCTCACCGTCAAGCCGCCGGCCACCTGGGGCAAGATCACCGGAACGGTCTCCGCGGCCGGGGCGCCGCTGAGCGGTGCGACGGTGCAGATCAACACCTGGGCGACCCATTACACCCTCAAGACCGCCAAGGACGGTACGTACGCGCTGTGGCTTGACGTCCGCAACAATCCCTTGCAGTTGATCGTCGCGAAGGACGG
The DNA here is from genome assembly GCA_036015235.1 of Streptomyces sp. NBC_00433. Lineage (NCBI taxonomy): Bacteria > Bacillati > Actinomycetota > Actinomycetes > Kitasatosporales > Streptomycetaceae > Streptomyces > Streptomyces sp. NBC_00433. Next base: position 7,681,775 of record CP107926.1, read on the forward strand.
CTTCCAGCCGACGACGACGACGATTCGCATCGTCAAGGGGACGACGACCACGTCCAACTTCACCCTCCTGAAGGACTAGCCCACCCCGGCCGGGCAGGCTTCCCCGCCTGCCCGGCCGGCCCCCTTCCCCGTGACGCCGTCGCGGCTTGTCGCGCAGTTCCCCGCGCCCCCGAAAAACCAGGGGCGAGCGCCGGGCGCAGGAGGACGCAGGCCCAAAGGGGCGCGGGGAACTGCGCGACCAGCCACGACGGCAGCCGCAGGAAAGCAACGCACCGCAAGGGCAAAACCCCAGGGGCGCGGGGAACGCGCCGCGAAGGGGAGGCGGGGCTCAGGCCCCGTGGAGTCGGGTGAGGGTCGCGGAGAGTTCGGCGGAGAGGATGCTCACCGCCTCCCCAGCCTCGCCGGAGGCGATGGCTGAGACCAGCGCCGCATGCGCCGCATCCCCCGTCGCGGGATCGACGGCCCGCAGCCCGAGCAGGTCGACGACGTCGACCAGCGCCCCCCGCAGCGCCGGCGCGAACTCGGCGAAGAGGTCGCTGAGGACGGCGTTGCCGGCCGCGGCCACGATCGCCGCGTGCAACGCGATGTCCGCGTCGACGAAGGCCTCGTCGTCCTCGCCCGCGGCGAGCCGCCGCGCGGCAAGCGCGGCGACCATCGCCTCGACGTCCGCCCTGGTGCGCCGCTCCGCGGCGAGCCGCGCCGCCTGCACTTCGATCATGGCCCGCACCTCGTAGACGTCCGCGACAGCGGCCCGCCGCAGCCGTGTGCCGAAATCCTCGTGCGGCTCGGTCGAGATGACGAAGACCCCGGCGCCCTGCCGGGACTTGACCAGGCCTGCCTCGGCGAGGGCCCGTACCGCCTCGCGTACGGTCGAGCGCCCGACGCCGAGCGACGCGGCGAGCGCGGTCTCGCCGGGCAGCTTCGTGCCCACCGGCCACTGCCCGTCGAGGATCTGCTCGCGCAGGTGCTCCGTGGCCTGTTCGACCAGCGGGCTTGGTCGCAGGGAACCGAGCGGCATGGCCGTCTCACCTCTCAGGTTGTCTGATGACTTTTGCGCGGCCAGTTTACCCGCCATGACGCGGCGGGGTCTCCTTCTCGGATGCCGTGGCGGGGCCGCCGCGCTCCTGGAGGTCTGCAACGGGCTGACCGCGCTGTGGGACGCCGGGGGTGAGCGGTCAGGGCCGGTAGACCTTCCCCGGCTCGGGCGCTGCGGGCGCGAGCAGTTCGGGCACCGTCACGAAGGTGTAGCCCTGCGCCCGCAGCGCGTCGATGATGCCCGGCACGGCGGGCACCGTCCCCTTGTAGAGGTCGTGCAGCAGGATGATGCCGTCGCGGCTGGCGTCCTTGAGTATCCGCTTGTGTATCAGCGCCGAGTCGGTGGTGGCGTAGTCGCTCGCGGTGTCGCTCCACAGCACCTGCGCGAGCCCCAGCTCCTTGCAGACCTTGGAGACCTTCTCGTCGGTACGCCCCTGCGGCGGCCGCATCAGGGTGGGCCGCTTGCCGGTCAGCTTCTCCACCTCGGTGTCCAGGTGGTCCAGCTCGGCGCGTATCTGCGCCGGCTTGAGGTCGGTCAGCCGGGGGTGGGTCCAGGAGTGGTTGCCCAGCACATTGCCGTTCTGGCCCATCTGCTTGACCAGGTCGGGGTATTTGTCGACATGGTTGTGGCCGAGCAGGAAGAAGGTCGCCCGTACCTTCTTCTCCGCCAGCACCTTCAGCAGCGCGGGGGTGTGCTCGCTCGGCCCGGCGTCGAAGGTCAGGGCTATGCACTTGGCCTTGCGGCAGTCCACCGCCCCGGCCGGCAGCGCCCCCGCGGCCGCTTTGTACGCGGCCTCGCGGGCGCTCTTCGGCGACTGCGCGTCGTAGCTGGCGCAGCCGGTCAGTGCCAGGGCCAGCGACGCCGCCGCGAGTACGGCGGTCAGGCCCGTCCGCCGGACTGTACGGGACGTTTTCGGCATGGCGGATCCTCCGGAAGTCGGTGCTCGGCTGGTGGGACGCTGTGTGCCGGGCGGCGTGGCTGGCCACTCTACACACCCGCTATACATGCGGCGTATAGCGGGTGAGCTGCACGTGAGTCCGGAGCCCCTGGGCTCTAGGGTCTGTCGTTCGGATCTCCGCGGCGTCGCGGAGATCCGAACGACAGACCCTAGCCGCGAGCGGCGAGCGCTTCGAGCAGGCGGGAGAGGGAGCCGCCTAGGCCCCAGCGGGTGGCGAGCGCGTCGAGCGCGGCGGGTGACGCCGGAGCGCGGGGGAGGGCCGGGTCGAAGACCGGGAGCGGGACGTCCTTGGCGACGGCGACGACCGTCGGGGCGACGTCGAGATAGTCCGCGGCCGCGATGATGTTGCGCCGCCGCGCGGGCGTCAGGCGCGAGAACGGGTCGACGGCAGCCGCCCGCACCCCGGCGAGGTCGCCGTACTCCGACACCAGCTGCGCCGCGGTCTTCTCGCCGATCCCCTTCACCCCCGGCAGGCCGTCACTCGGGTCGCCCCGCAGGGCCGCGAAGTCCGCATATTGCCCGGCCCTGACACCGTAGCGCTCCGCGATCGCCGCCTCGTCGACCACGTCGCTGTCCCCCACGCCCTTGCGGGGATAGAGCACGCGCACTTCCCGCGCGTCGTCGACCAGCTGGAAGAGGTCGCGGTCGCCGGTGACGATCGCGACGGGTCCGGTGGCGGCGGTCGCCAGGGTGCCGATGACGTCGTCCGCCTCGTAGCCGGCCACGCCGACCCGGGCGATGCCGAGCGCGTCGAGCACCGCCTCGATGACGGGCACCTGCGGCGAGAGGGTGTCGGGCACCTCCTCGACGTCCCCGCCGTCCTCGACCTCCTCGGCGACGCGATGCGCTTTGTAGGACGGGATCAGGTCCACCCGCCACTGCGGGCGCCAGTCCGCGTCCATGCAGGCCACCAGGTCGGTGGGGGAGTGGTCGGTGACCAGCCGGGAGATGAAGTCCAGCAGCCCGCGCACCGCGTTGACCGGGGTGCCGTCGGGGGCCTTCACCGATTCGGGCACGCCGAAATACGCGCGGAAGTACAGACTCGCCGTGTCGAGCAGCAGCAGCTTGCCGCTGTTTTTCTGGTCGGTCACCGTGCCAGCATCGCACGCACCACCGACAGCGGCCCGTACGGTGGGCGGATGGCTCAGCTGAACCGGGGGCGCGGCGGCGCCGTGCGCCGTGTCGTGTCGCTCGTGCCGTCCCTCACCGAGGCCGTCGCCGAGACGGCGCCCGAGCTGCTGGTCGGCGCCACCGACTGGTGCACGCACCCCGCCGACCTGCCGGTGGCCAGGATCGGCGGCACCAAGAACCCCGACGTGGCGGCGGTCGCCGCGCTCGCGCCCGACCTGGTGGTCGCCAACGAGGAGGAGAACCGCCCCGCCGACCTGGACGCGCTGCGCGCGGCGGGCCTGGCCGTCCTGGTCACCGAAGTGCGTTCGCTGCCCCAGGCCTTCACCGAGCTCGACCGGATGCTCACCGGGGCCTGCGGCCTCCCCCGCCCCGGCTGGCTCGACGCGGCCGAGGCCGCCTGGCGTGGCATCGCCCCGGGGCCGCGCCCGCGGCGCGCGGTCGTCCCGATCTGGCGCCGCCCCTGGATGGTCCTCGGCCGCGACACCTTCGCGGGCGACCTCCTCGCCCGCCTGGGCGTGGCCAACGCCTACGCGGCCCACACCGAGCGCTACCCGCGCGTCCCCCTCCCCGAGCTGCTGGCCGCAGACCCCGACCTGGTCGTACTCCCCGACGAGCCCTACCGCTTCACGGCCGGCGACGGCCCCGAGTCCTTCCCCGGCATCCCCGCGGCACTGGTGAGCGGCCGCCACCTGACCTGGTACGGCCCGTCGCTGGCCGCGGCGCCGGCCGTCCTCGCCGACGCGCTGGCCGCGGCGACCGCCGGCTGAGCCGCGGGCGCCGGGAGCCGGCCGGTCAGCAGGCCGCGCGCCGTGCCCGCGGCGGCGGTGGCCCAGGCCGCGACCAGCACCGAGTAGAGGGCCGCCGCCAGCCAGGCCGCGGCGTGCAGCCCGGTGTGCCGGGCCAGTGCCGTGGCGCCGGTCGCGCACGTGCCGACCGGGAAGGTGAAGGCCCACCAGGTCATCGAGAACCGCAGGCCCCCGCGGGCCGCCCGCGCCACCATCGCCGCGGCCAGCGCCAGCCACAGCAGGGCGAAGCCCATGACCGGGACGCCGTAGAGGACGGCGAAGGCGCGCAGCGCCGAGGCGTACGGCGGCGCGACCGCGGAGGGAGCGTTGTCGGCGAGCGCGCCGACCGCCGTCGTGGACTGGCCGAGCGGCCCGAGCACCAGGAAGAGCGCCGGGGTCAGCGCCACCGGCAGCGGCCCGTACCGCAGCAGCCGTCCCCACACCAGCGGCAGCAGCATCAGCGTGGCCAGCAGGCTCAGGCCGAACATCGCGTAGCAGCCCAGCAGCAGCGCCTCCCGCGCCTGCCGGGCGCCGGGCGGCAGGTGCGGCACCAGCGGGGGGCCGAGCGCGGCGGCGACCATCGGCGCCACCACCGGCAGCAGCCATACGGGCGAGGCGTCCGCCGCGCCGATCCGGTGCCGCGTCACCATCAGATACGGCACCGCCGCCGCGACCAGCAGCGCGCTCGCCGCCCCCGCCGTCCACAGCGCCGCGTCCACCGCCACCGCGGCGTGCCCGCCGATCACCCGCGGCCCCAGCGTCAGCGCGCCCCCGCCGACCGAGAGCAGCGCCATCGGCAGGCAGCCGTAGAAGGGCGCGACCGCCGGGTCGAGCAGCTGCCGCCGCGCCTCGTCGCCGTGGCGGGCCCAGTGCGCCGCGCGGGCGGCGAGGACGAGCCCCAGCAGCACCGCGGCCAGCACCCACACCCCCGTGCACCCGTCCCGCACCCAGCCGGGGCTCCCGGGCAGCCCGGCCCCCGCATTCCCGACGATGGCGGTGCCCATGACGGCGGCGTACCAGTTCGGCCCGACATGCCGGAAGCCTTCGGCGCGCACGCCCACCCGCGCGGGGACAACAGTGACCATGCCCCCACGATCACCCGACCCCCCACCGCGCCGGTAGCACCCGCGGAGCTATCAGGTCATAAGCTGGCCTTATGCCTGTCCCCGACCCCACCGACCCCGCAGAAGGGGCGGGCGCGGCCCCGCCCGGCCGGCGCGGAGGGCGGGAAGGCGCAGGTGGCGGGGGATCCGTGGCGCGGCGGGTGCCCGACCTCGGGGCGATGGAGCTGCTGGTCGCGGTCGCGCGGCTGGGAAGCCTGGGGCGGGCCGCACGGGAGCTGGGCATCAGCCAGCCGGCCGCCAGCGCGCGGATGCGGGCCCTTGAGCGGCAGCTCGGAGTGGCACTCGTACGGCGGTCGACGGGCGGGTCGGCGCTGACCGAGTCCGGCGCGCTGGTCACCGAATGGGCGCGGCGCGTGTTGGAGGCGGCCGAGGACTTCGACGCGGGAGCGCGGGCGCTGCGCGGGCAGCGGGACTCCCGGCTGCGGGTCGCGGCCAGCATGACCGTCGCCGAGTATCTGCTGCCCGGGTGGCTGACCGCACTGCACGGGCGGCACCCCGGCACCGCCGTCTCGCTCGCGGCGGGCAATTCCGTGGTCGTCGCCCAGCAGGTCACCGCGGGCGAGGCGGACCTGGGCTTCGTGGAGGGCCTCGACGTGCCCGCCGCCCTGGACGCCGCCGTGATCGGCCACGACCGGCTGCTGGTCGTCGTGGCGCCGGGCCACCCGTGGGCGGCCCGCCGCCGGCCGCTGCCCGCCGCCGAGCTGGCCGGCACCCCGCTGCTGCTGCGCGAGGAGGGCTCGGGCACCCGCCAGGTGCTCGACGCGGCGCTCGCCCCGCACGGCGGCCCGGCCGTACCGCTGCTCGAACTCGCCTCCACCACGGCCGTGAAGAGCGCGGCCGTCGGCGGCGCGGGCCCCGCCGTGCTGAGCGAGCTGGCCGTCGCCGACGAGCTGTCCGCCCACCGCCTGGTCGCCGTCCCCGTCGCCGGACTCGACCTGGGCAGGGCGCTGCGCGCGGTGTGGCCCGCCGGGCACCGCCCTGCGGGCCCGGCCCGCGACCTGCTCACACTGACCCGCCATCCGGCCCCCCGCCGATAGCCCGCGGGCAGCGGCGGAACCGCCCGCTTACGGGATTCTCATGCGGGGGCCATAGGGTGACCGCCGTGACGACGACGACCCCGCCCGGCTGGTATCCAGAACCCGGGCACACAGGCAACGGCCCGGCGATGGAACGCTGGTGGGACGGATCCGCTTGGACGGAGTACACCAGGACCGCACCGGTCCCGGCGGCGGCTCCGCAGGCGTACGGCTACCCGGCGGACGCCGGCTATCCGGGCTATCCGGGATATCCGAGCGACGCCGCGGGCGGCACCGGCGGCAAGCGCACCGGGACGGTGGTGATCGCCCTGGTCGCCTCGCTGGTCCTGATAGCCGCGATCGTCGCCGGCGTCCTCGTCCTGGGCAAGAACGGCGACAAGGACGACGCGAAGACGACCCCGACGCCCACCTCCACCGGCGGCAAGATCCCCGGCCCCGCACCGAAGCCGTCCGACGGCGGCGACGGCGGCAGCGACACCGGAGGCGGCAGCGGCGGCTCCGACGACTCGCCGCGCGGCGACGGCAAGTCCGCCATCGACGCCTACGACGCGATCAGCCTGCCGGTGCTCGACGGCTGGACCGGCACCTCCGGCGACGTCGTCGCCCGCCTGTCGACCGGCAGCTACAAGTGCCCCGGCACCACCCCGGGCACCTGCTCCCTCGGCGGCGTCTCGGCGGAGCCGACGATCGCCGAGGAGATCACCGCCACCACGGCGGAGGCCGCGGCCAAGGCGGACATCGCCAAGAACGCCGCGGCCTCGTACAGCAAGGACACCTACGGCGCGACCACCTCGCACCAGCAGCTGAAGGCCGGTCCGGTCACCGTGGCGGGCCGGCAGGGCTACCTGGTGCGCTGGAAGGTCGTCACCGCGTCCGGGACCAAGGGCTACGTCGAGTCGCTGGTCTTCCCCTCGCCGACCACCAAGCAACTGGTGCTGGTCCGCTTCGGCTTCGACATCGCCGACAAGGCGCCGGGCCTCGACGTGATGGACCAGATCACCCAGGGCATCAAGACCGACACCAGCCAGGGCAGCGGCAGCACCGGGGGCACCGGCACGGGCGTCTGAGTCCCGCCGTCGCCGTCGCCGTCGCCGTCGGTCCGCGCCCGGGTCCGTCACCGCCGTCACGGCGGCGGCGGACCCGCCCCGGTCCTCAGATCACAGGAAGGTCTTGCCCTCGCCGCGGTAGGTCGGCACCACCGCCGTCACCTCGTCGCCCTCTATCAGGTGCAGCTCGGCGAACCGCTCGCACATCTCCCCGGCCTTCGCGTGCCGGAACCACACCTTGTCGCCGATCAGCAGATCGTCCGCGGCCGACCCCAGCAGCGGGGTCTGCACCTCGCCCGGCCCCTCCTGCGGGTCGTAACGCAGCCCCTCGGGCAGATACGGCACCGGCAGCCGGTCGCCGCCCGCCGCCCCCGAGGCCGGGTAGCCGCCACCGAGCACGGTGACCACACCGACGCCAGGGCGGCGCACCACGGGCTGCGCGAAGAGCGCGGCCGGGCGGCCGCGGAATGACGTGTAGTTGTCGAAGAGCCGCGGCAGGTAGAGGCCGGAGCCCGCCGCGATCTCCGTGACCGCGGCCTCCACGGCGGTGTGCTGCACACTCCCTGTGCCGCCGCCGTTGACGAACTCCAGCCCCGGCTCGACAGCCCGCACCGCCCGTACGGCCTCGGCCCTGCGCGCCGCCAGCTCCTTGCGCGCGGCGGACTGCATCAGGCGTATCGCGAGCGACCGCGCGGGCCGCCCCCGCACCGCGTCGCCGACACCCGCGATATGCCCCTCGTAGGCCATGATGCCCACCAGCCGGAAGCCCGGCCGGGCGGTGATCGTACGCGCCAGGGCCGCCAGCGGCTCCGGGTCGTGCAAGGACGAGCGCAGCGCCCCGATCCGCAGCCGCCCGGCCAGCTTGCGCAGGCTGGTGTCGAGTTCCAGGCAGACCCTGACCGTCTCGGTGCCCGAGCCGCGGGCCGCGTCGATCAGGTCGAGCTGCGCCACATCGTCCACCATCACGGTGACCGCGGCCGCGAGCTTGGGGTCGGCGGCCAGTTCGGCGTAGGCGGCGCGGTCCGCCGAGGGGTAGGCCAGCAGGACGTCGGTGTGGCCCGCCCTGGCCAGCCACAGCGACTCGGCGAGCGTGAACGACATCAGGCCCGCGAAGCCGTCGTGCTCCAGGGCGCGTTCCAGCAGCGCCCGGCACCGTACCGACTTCGTCGCGATCCGGATCGGCTTGCCCCCGGCCCGCCGCGCCAGGTCATCGGCGTTCGCGTCGAAGGCGGCCAGGTCCACGACGGCCACCGGGGCGTCGAGATGGGCGGTGGCCCGGTCGTACCGGGTGCGGTCGGCTGTGCGCTCTGACATGTCGCGCAGCTTGCCAGACCGGGCCTACCGAACGGTAGGCCCGCGGCGCACGGCCCGTGGGAACCGTAGGCCCCAGCTACCCCGTAGAGTGACGCGCAAGCCGCGCGGATACAGGTCATACGAGGGGGCGCCGGGTGAGCACCGGAGTGGACAACGGAGAACCCCCGGCGTCTCCGTTCCCCACCCTCCACCCCCGCACGCCCCGCCAGGACCACCCCGACGGCACGGTCCCGCCGCCCCCGCGCCACCGCCCCGTCCCCCCACCCCCCAACCCGGCCACCCGCCTGTCCGAGCTGACCGACCCCGACGCCCCGGCTGACGCCGGCCCGGGGGCGCCGCCGGTGAACGAGGCTGCTGGGGTTGGGGCTGGGGCCACGACGCCGACGCCTGTGTCTGTTCCTGTGCCGCCTCAGGCCCCCGCGCCCGCGGCGCCCTCGCTGCCCGCCGCGGCTCCGCCCGTCCCGCCCCGCGTACCCGCACCCGCTGCGGCGCCCGGCGCGGCCGGCGCGGTGCCGCCCCGGCCGACCGCGCCGCCTCCGCCTACTGCCGAGCCTTCGTCGTCGGCGCCGCATATTGCGGCGCCGTCCGGCTCGGTTCCGCCTGCGCCTATCGCCGAGCCTTCGGCGTCGCGCAATGCGGCGTCCTCCGCCGTGGCCCCGCCTCTGCCTGCTGCCGAGCCGCCAGCCTCGCGTATTGCCGCGCCGTCCCCCTCCGCCCCGCCTCAGTCGGAGGCCGAGGCACGTGTGGGTGCGGGGGTGCCGGACGCCCCGCCCGTACCGCCGCCCCCGGTGCACCCGCCGCGGCCGGTGACCGTCACGCCGCTGCCCGCGGCCGCGGGGCCGCCGCAGGCCGCGCACATGGCGCCGCCTTCCGCGCCGCCCCTGCCCGCGCAGGCCGCGCACATGGCGCAGCCCCTTCTCCCCCCTGCCGCAGCGCCCCGGCGCAGCCGCGGGGTCAGGGGTGCCGTGGCAGTGTGCGTCGTCGTCGGGCTCGGCCTGATCGGCGGCGCCATCGGCGGGGCCGTGATCGACCACGGCCCGCACGTGGTGCCGCAGGCCGCTCCGGGGAGTGCCGCCGAGTTCGGGCAGGCGCGGCAGGTGTGGCACAGCGCGCCGGTGGACACCCTCTTCCCGCCGACCGTGGCGGGCAAGGGCGCGGGACCGGGCGGAGCGGACCGGGTCTGGACACGGGTCGGGGTCGCCGCGCCGGGGGACTGCGCGGGGGCGTTCGACACGCTGCTCGACCAGGTGCTCGCGCCCACCGGCTGCCTGCGGCTGCTGCGGGCGACCTACGTGGACAGCACGTCGACCACCGTCACGACCGTGGGCCTGCTGGTCACTTCCGCGGACCGGGCCGGGATGCAGGCGCTCAGCCGGCGCTGGACCGGCGAGCACCTGGGCGACCGTACGGACCTGATACCGCGGCCCGTGGCCTTCCCCCGCACGCCCGCGGCCCGCTTCGGCACGGCGCAGCGCGGCAGTTGGAGCGTGGAGGTCTCGTCCGACCTGCCCTTCGTCGTCTACGCGGTCAGCGGCTTCGCCGACGGCCGCAAGGTGTCGAGCCCGCAGCCCGCTTCCCTCGCGACGGCCGCGGGCGCCACCACCGCACCCGCCCAGGCGGGCCTCGGCCACGACGCCACCGGCCTGGCCAAGGCCGTCTACGACCGGCTGACCGCCACGGTGGCCGCGCGGCTGCACCCGACCGCCACCCCCGGGACGGAGAAGCACCGGTGACCGCCGTGAACGCCGTGACCGGCCCCACCGGCCAGGCGCCGGCAATGTACGCAGCCGCGGCGATGCGCCCGGCCCCCGGGACGGAGAAGCCCCGATGACCCGCCGCATCACCCTGCCGGTCAGGGCGGTCGCCGTCGTCGCGGCCGCCGGCGCGCTGCTCGCCGTGGGCGGCGGGCCCGCCGCCGCGGACACCGTCAGGGACCGGGAATGGGCGCTGGCGGCGCTGCACGCGCAGAAGGCCTGGGAGACCAGCAAGGGCGCGGGAGTGACCGTCGCCGTGCTCGACACCGGGGTGGACGCCACCCATCCCGACCTCACCGGCCAGGTGCTGGCGGGCAAGGACATGGTCGGGTTCGGGTCCTCCCGGGGGGACAAGACGTGGGCCAACCACGGCACCGGGATGGCCGCGATCATCGCCGGGCACGGACATGGGACGGGTGACGGCAAGGGCGTGCTCGGGATCGCGCCCGAGGCGAAGATCCTGCCGGTGCGGGTGATCCTGGAGGAGAAGGACCCGCAGCGCGACAAGGCAAGGAAGAGCCGGGGCGGGGCGCTGCCCGAGGGCATCAGGTGGGCCGCCGACCACGGCGCCGACGTCATCAACCTCTCCCTCGGGGACGACAGCGCGACCGCCGCACCGGTCGCCGCCGAGGCCGACGCCATCCAGTACGCCCTCGGCAAGGGCGTCGTGGTGGTCGCCTCCGCGGGCAACAGCGGTGACAAGGCGGACCGTTCCTCCTACCCGGCGGCCTACCCGGGCGTGATCGCGGTGGCCGCGGTCGACCAGAGCGGCGGCCACCCGGCCTTCTCCACCCACCGCTGGTACGCCGCGGTGGCCGCGCCCGGCGAGGACGTGGTGATCGCCGACCCGAACCGCAAGTATTACGACGGCCTGGGCACGAGTGCCGCCTCCGCCTACGTGTCGGGCGCGGCCGCGCTGCTCAGGTCCGCGTATCCGAAGCTGAGCCCGCTGCAGATCAAGCAGGTGCTCCAGGACACCACCCGGCACAAGCCCAAGGGCGGCAGGAGCGACGAGATGGGCACCGGCGAGATCGACCCGGCCGCGGCGCTCGCCGCGGCCGCGAAGCTCACGCCGGGACCGGTCGCGCCCGCCGCGGCGACCTATCCGCACCGCTACTTCGGCTCGGGCCCAGACCCGCTGCCGGTGCCGGCCGCCGGGTCGAGCGTCCTCGGCAACGGCGTCGCCGCCGCCTTCGGCGCCGTCGGCGCGGTGCTGATCGCACTGGCCGCGCTGCTGTGGTTCCGGCCGCGGCGGTCCACCCCCGCGGGCGACGTGACCCCGCCGGATAGAGTGCCCGAGTGGCGCTGAAGAACATCCCCGACCCCGGTTACGCCGACGACGACGGCTCCGCCGCCCCCGCCCTGACCGCGGCCCTTGCCGCGTGGGACGCGGACCGCGGCCAGGAGGGTGCGGTGATCGAGGCGCTGCGGACCGCCAGGCTGCTGGTGCCGGTGATCGCGGTGCTGGGCGAGGCCGAGACCGGCGAGGACGGGCTGCGCCGGGAGAAGAGCAGCGACATGGCGGTGCCGACCATCCAGGCACCCGGCGGGCGGAAGGCGCTGCCCGCCTTCACCTCCACCGCCGCGCTGGCCCGCTGGCGGCAGGACGCGCGGCCGGTCGCCGTACCGCTGCACCAGGCCTTGCGCGCGCTCGCCCAGGAGGGCGCGGACACGCTGCTGATCGACCTCGCGGGGCCGGTCGCGTACGAGCTGACGGGCGCCGCGCTGCGCAGCGCCGCCGACGGCCCGGGGCACGGCGAACCGCTGGCGGACCCGGCGGTGCGTGCCGCGCTGCGGGCTGCGGTGGCCGCGGAGCCCGGCGTGGCGCGCGCCCACCTGACTCCCGGCACCGACAGCGACGGCACCCTCGGCCTGGTCCTCGCGCCCGGCGCGGACGTCGTACGCACCGGGCAGGCGCTGGCCGCCGCCCTGGCCGCGGACGACACGCTGCGCGCGGGGCTGCGCCGAGGCATCGACCTGGCCCTGCTGCCGCCGGACGCCACGCTGCCGGGGGAACCGCTCTTCACCCGCTGACGGCCGTCCTCGGCCCGCGGACCTGCGGACCGACCCGCGAAGCCGGCCTCTCCCGCTCCGCCCGCCTTTCCTCCGAGATGTGCGTCTCACCCGGAAGGCCGAGAATGCGAGCAGGCAAGAGATCATCTTCGTGGAGGTCCGGATGGACATGCGAACGATCACCGAGAACCGGACGCCCGAGGACGAGCGTGCGTTCATCTGCGAATTCCTCGGCACCCTGGTGCTGGTCTTCTTCGCGGTGGGCGCGGCCGTGCTCTCCGGGCAGTTCATCGGCACCCTGGGCATCGCGCTCGCGTTCGGCCTGATCCTGCTCGCCGTCGCCTACGCCGTCGGCCCGATCTCGGGCAGCCAGCTGAACCCGGCGGTCACCCTGGGCATGCTGGTCGCGCGGCGGATCTCGGTGCGTACCGCTGTCGAATACTGGATCGCCCAGTTCCTCGGCGCCATCGTGGGCGCCGCGCTGCTGCTGCTGGTCGCCAAGCAGGTGCCGGCGCTCCAGACGCACGGCGCCTTCGGCACCAACGGCTACGGATTCCGCTCGGCGGTCGGCATCAACATCTTCGGGTCCTTCGTAGCCGAGCTGATCCTGACCTTCCTGCTGGTCTTCATGTATCTCGCGGTCACCCACCGGATCGCGCTGATCGGCTTCGCCGGGCTGCCGATCGGCATGGCCTACGCCGTGATCCACCTGATCGGCATCCCGCTGACCGGTACCGGTGTGAACCCGGCCCGCAGCCTGGCCCCCGCGCTCTTCGCGGGCAGTCCGGCGCTGACACAGGTGTGGCTGTTCCTGGTGGCGCCCCTGGTCGGCGCGGTCCTGGCCGCGTTCGTGCACGAGGTCACCCACCCGGCGCTGGCCGCGGTCCGCGCGGCCAGGGCGGCGGCCGCCGAGTCGGAGACCGCCGCCAGGGCGCTGGGAGAAGAGGGCTGAGCGGGCGGTCGGCTCAGCGTGCGAAGACCGGGCCGGTGTACTTCTCGCCGGGCCCCTTGCCGGGCTCGTCCTGCACCACCGACGCCTCGCGGAAGGCCAGCTGCAGCGACTTGAGCCCGTCGCGCAGCGGCGCCGCGTGGAAGGTGCTGATCTCGCCGGCGCTCGCGACGACCAGGCCGGCCAGCGCCTGGATGAGCTTGCGGGCCTCGTCGAGGTCCTTGTGGTGCTCGCCCTCCTCGGCCAGGCCGAGGTTCACCGCCGCCGCGCTCATCAGGTGCACGGCCACCGTGGTGATCACCTCGACCGCGGGCACGTCCGCGATGTCGCGGGTCATATCGTCGAAGCCGGGGGCAGGTGCGTCGTTCATGTCCGACACGATATGCCCCGTCCGGCCGATTACGGCCCTCGGCCCCACGCTGCTATGCTGGGGTTACGACCGGTCGGTCACCAGTGTGTCCGACCACCAAGTGGAGGCTCCGATCTCCCACCTGATCGGCCGGAAGGCCGATGGGTCCCGGTCAGACGGTAATCGCCGGTAGGACGCCGGTGAGCACCGTTGATGCGCCCCGCGGAATAAACGCGGCGGTGCTCCCGGTTGTGAGGAGCCCCGCCTGTGTCCCGTACGGGGCGTTTTCTGCGCCTTGGGTACGGGTCGGTCAGACGAAGACAGACTCAAGCGCGGCTGTCGGCCAGTCAGCCGCGTGGTGCAACCGAGGAGGCCCCATCAGCGCCGAGCCCCGCATCAACGACCGGATTCGCGTTCCCGAGGTGCGACTTGTCGGTCCCAGTGGCGAGCAGGTCGGCATCGTGCCGCTTGCCAAGGCCCTGGAGCTTGCGCAGGAGTACGACCTCGACCTGGTCGAGGTAGCGGCGACCGCACGTCCGCCCGTGTGCAAGCTCATGGATTACGGGAAGTTCAAGTACGAGTCGGCCATGAAGGCCCGTGAGGCGCGCAAGAACCAGGCGCACACGGTCATCAAGGAGATGAAGCTCCGGCCGAAGATCGACCCGCACGACTACGACACCAAAAAGGGTCACGTCGTCCGGTTCCTCAAGCAGGGCGACAAGGTCAAGATCACGATCATGTTCCGCGGACGCGAGCAGTCCCGGCCGGAGCTGGGCTACCGGCTGCTGCAGCGGCTCGCGGAGGACGTCCAGGACCTCGGCTTCATCGAGTCGAATCCGAAGCAGGACGGCCGGAACATGATCATGGTTCTCGGTCCGCACAAGAAGAAGACCGAGGCCATGGCCGAGGCCCGCGAGGCCCAGGCCGCCCGCAAGGCGAGCCGTCAGGGTGACGCCGCGGGCGACGCCCAGGCCGACGCGGATGCGGACGTGGACACGGACACGGACGCGGACGAGCAGGTCGAGGCCCCGGCCGAATCCGGCTGAGACGAAGAACATCCCGGAGCCCCCGGCTTCCGGGTCGGTAATGCAGGACTGACGCTCTCCGTGCGCCCTCGGGCGGACGGGAGGGCAGCGACGAGGAGACTACGGCGCCATGCCGAAGAACAAGACGCACAGTGGTGCGAGCAAGCGCTTCAAGATCACCGGCTCCGGCAAGGTGCTGCGTGAGCGCGCCGGCAAGCGCCACCTGCTCGAGCACAAGCCGTCCAGCAAGACGCGTGCCCTGACCGGCACGGTCGAGGTCGCCAAGCCCGACGCCAAGAAGATCAAGAAGCTGCTCGGCAAGTGACGGCCGTGCCCCTACCGGGGCGCACCGTCCCGGGTCGGGAGTCCATTCGCTTTCGGATCGCGTGAGTAAGACCGCGGTCCCCTAGAAGGAGTCATCAAGTGGCACGCGTCAAGCGGGCAGTCAACGCCCAGAAGAAGCGCCGGGCGATCCTGGAGCAGGCCAGCGGTTACCGCGGGCAGCGTTCGCGCCTGTACCGCAAGGCCAAGGAGCAGGTCACCCACTCCCTGGTCTACAACTACAACGACCGCAAGAAGCGCAAGGGCGACTTCCGTCAGCTGTGGATCCAGCGCATCAACGCCGCTGCCCGCGCCAACGGCATCACCTACAACCGCTTCATCCAGGGTCTCAAGGCCGCCAACGTCGAGGTCGACCGCAAGATCCTCGCCGAGCTGGCCGTCAACGACGCCAACGCCTTCGCGGCCCTGGTCGAGGTCGCGCAGAAGGCGCTGCCCGCGGATGTGAACGCGCCGAAGGCGGCGTGACGCCGCGCACGGAGCGCGGAGCGGTTCCCCGGACCCGCGGGTTGTCATGACGCCCGCGGGTCCTTCGCTGTCCGCCGCGACCGCGGTCGCGGTTCCCCCGGCCGCGGTCCGCGGCGGCGGAAAGACCCAGGAGCAGGCACCCTGATGGGCATGGGCACCACCCCCGAGCTGACCTCGCTGCGTTCCGCGCGGGTCACCGCCGCGCACCGGCTGGCCCGGCGCAGCTTCCGGGGCAAGGAGCGGCGCTTCCTGGCCGAGGGCCCGCAGGCCGTACGGGAGGCCGTCGCGCACCCCGGGGGACCGGCGGGGCGCACCCTGGTCGAGCTGTACGCCACCCCCGAGGCCGCCGAGCGGCACGCCGACCTCGTCGCGGCCGCACGGGCCGCGGGGGCGCCGGTGCTGACCGCGACCCCCGAGGTCATGGCCGAGATTTCCGACACCGTCACCCCGCAGGGCGTCGTCGGCCTGTGCCGCTTCCTCGACACCCCCTTCACCGAGGTGCTGCGCGCCCGGCCCCGGCTCGTCGCCGTGCTGGCCCACGTCCGCGACCCCGGCAACGCCGGCACCGTCCTGCGCTGCGCCGACGCGGCAGGCGCCGACGCGGTGGTCCTCACCGACGCCTCGGTCGACCTCTACAACCCCAAGGCGGTACGCGCCTCCGCCGGCAGCCTGTTCCACCTGCCCGTCGCGGTCGGCGTCCCCGTGCACGACGCCGTCGCCGGGCTGCGCGCCGCGGGCGTACGCGTGCTGGCCGCCGACGGCGCCGGGCAGCGGGACCTCGACGCGGAGCTGGACGAGGGCACCATGCAGGGCCCCACCGCCTGGATCTTCGGCAACGAGGCCTGGGGCTTGCCCGAGGAGACCAGGGCGCTCGCCGACGAGGTCGTGCGCGTCCCCATCCACGGCCGCGCGGAGAGCCTCAACCTCGCCACCGCCGCCGCCGTGTGCCTCTACGCGTCCGCTCGTGAGCAGCGTGCGCCCGCAGGGTGCCGCAGCGTGACCTCCAGCTAGTAGGGTGGCGGCCCGGGGGACCCTGAGAGGGGGGTGGCGCGCATGGGTGTCACGGCGCGAAGGAACGGCGCGCACAGCGCGCCGACTGTCCTGCCCGCAGGCTCACGGGAGCCACCGGGGCCCGGCTCCGGGCAGGACCAGGCGGCGGACGCGTACGCCACCGCCGCCGACTGGCGCGGCCTGCACCCGGACGACCTGCCCGACGGGCTGCTGGTCGCCGACCAGGACGGCCGGGTGATCTGCTTCAACGCCGCCGCCGCCCGGATCACCGCGCTGCGCCCGCAGGACGTGCTCGGGCTGTCGGTGGAGCAGGCGCTGCCGCTCGAAGACCTCGAAGGCCGCCGCTGGTGGGCACTCACCGACCCCTACGGCGGCCTGGCGATCAGGGCCGGCCAGCCCGAGCGCAACCTGCTGCTGCCCGGCGGCCGCGAAGTGCTCGTCGCCGCCCGCTACGTCCGCGAGCGCCCCACAGGCCCGGTGCGCCGCCTGGTGGTCACCCTGCGCGGCACCGACGCACGGCGCCGGACCGAGCGCAGCCACGCCGAGCTGATCGCCACCGTCGCCCACGAGCTGCGCTCGCCGCTGACGTCGGTCAAGGGCTTCACGGCGACGCTGCTCGCCAAGTGGGAGCGCTTCACCGACGACCAGAAGAAGCTGATGCTGGAGACCGTCGACGCCGACGCCAACCGCGTCACCCGGCTGATCGCCGAACTCCTCGACATCTCGCGCATCGACTCGGGCCGCCTCGAAGTACGCCGCCAGCCCGTCGACCTGGCCGCCGCCGTCCAGCGCCACGTCGACGCCCATGTCGCGGCCGGCCAGCGGCCCGACCGCTTCAGCGTGCGGGTCGGACAGCCGCTGCCCCCGCTGTGGGCCGACCCCGACAAGGTCGACCAGGTGCTCGGCAATCTGCTGGAAAACGCGGTGCGGCACGGCGAGGGCACTGTCACCATCGAGGTGGGGCCCTCCTACGCCGGCGCTTCCTACGCGAGCGGCGACCGGTGGTCCACCGGCACGGCGGTCACCGTGAGCGACGAGGGGCCAGGCATCCCGGAGGAGTCCATGAGCCGTGTCTTCACCCGCTTCTGGCGGGGCAGCAAGCGCGGTGGCACGGGCCTGGGGCTCTACATCGTCAAGGGCATCGTCGAAGCGCACGGCGGCACCATCGCCGTGGGCAGGGCCGCGGGCGGCGGCGCCGAATTCCGATTTATCCTGCCCGTCGGGGCACCCGCGTTCATGGCCTGAGGCGGCACCGCCTCCGAGACCGGCGCGACCCCGGCGGGCCGTCCCGCGGGGCGGGCGAAAACCGCCGGTCCCCGCCACGCCAGTAGACTCGTGCCCTGGCATGTGTCCGGTCGGGCAGAGCCTCCACCGGAAGGCCGGCACGCGAGGCGCCCCCAACATCATCCATTTCGGAACGGGAAGAGATGTCGGCACCGAATAAGTCGTACGACCCTGTCGAGGTCGAGGCGCTCAAGCCCGACGCGATCGAGCGGATGCGCGCTGACGCGCTCGCCGCCATCGCGGCCGCCGGCGACCTCGAAGCGCTCACCCATGTGAAGACCGCGCACACCGGCGGCGGCTCGCCGCTGGCGCTCGCCAACCGCGAGATCGGCGCCCTGCCCCCGCAGGCCAAGGCCGAGGCGGGCAAGCGGGTGGGCCAGGCCCGCGGCGCGGTCAACCAGGCACTGGCCGCCCGGCAGGCGGAACTGGAGGCCGAGCGCGACGCCCGGGTGCTCGTCGAGGAGGCCGTCGACGTCACCCTGCCGTACGACCGCCGCCCGGCCGGCGCCCGGCACCCGCTCACCACGCTGTCGGACCGTATCGAGGACATCTTCACGGCCATGGGCTACGAGGTCGCGGAAGGTCCCGAGGTCGAAGCCGAGTGGTTCAACTTCGACGCGCTGAACTTCCCGCCCGACCACCCGGCCCGCGAGACCCAGGACACCTTCTTCGTCGAGGGCTCCGACGGCGGCAGCGAGTCCGGCGTCGTGCTGCGCACCCACACCTCGCCGGTGCAGATCCGCGCCCTGCTGCAGCGCGAGCTGCCCGTCTACGTGATCGCGCCGGGCCGCGTCTACCGCTCCGACGAGCTGGACGCCACCCACACCCCGGTCTTCGCGCAGGTCGAACTCCTCGCGGTGGACGAGGGCCTCACCATGGCCGACCTCAAGGGCACGCTGGACCACATGGTGGTCTCGCTGTTCGGCGAGGGCATGACCACCCGGCTGCGCCCCAACCACTTCCCCTTCACCGAGCCGTCCGCCGAGATGGACATGCTCTGCTACGTCTGCCGAGGCGAATCCGTCGGGAATCCCGACCGCCCCTGCCGCACCTGCTCCTCCGAGGGCTGGATCGAGCTCGGCGGCTGCGGTGTCGTCAACCCCAGGGTGCTCACCGCCTGCGGCGTCGACCCGGAGAAATACAGCGGCTTCGCCTTCGGCTTCGGCATCGAGCGGATGATGATGTTCCGCCACAACGTCGAGGACATGCGAGACATCGTCGAGGGTGACGTGCGTTTCACCCTCCCGTTCGGGATGGAGATCTGATGCGGGTCCCGCTTTCTTGGCTGCGGGAGTACGTCGACCTGCCCGCCGGAGTCACCGGCCGCGACGTCCAGGCCAAGCTCATTTCCGCCGGCCTGGAGGTCGAGACCGTCGAGCAGCTCGGCGCCGGCCTCAAGGGCCCGCTGGTCGTCGGCCAGGTGCTGACCATCGAGGAGCTCGAAGGCTTCAAGAAGCCGATCCGCTTCTGCACGGTCGACGTCGGCGACGCCAACAACACGGGCGAGCCGCAGGAGATCGTCTGCGGCGCCCGCAACTTCGCCGTCGGCGACAAGGTCGTGGTGATCCTGCCCGGCGGCGTGCTGCCCGGCGACTTCCACATCGCCGCCCGCAAGACCTACGGCCACACCTCGCACGGCATGATCTGCTCCGCCCGCGAGCTGGGCATGGGCGACGACCACGACGGCATCATCGTGCTGCCGCCCGGGTCCGAGACCGGCGCCGACGCGATCGAGCTGCTCGAACTGGTCGACGAGGTGCTGGACATCGCCGTCACCCCCGACCGCAGCTACTGCCTGTCGCTGCGCGGCGTCGCCCGCGAGGCCGCCATCGCCTACGGGGTCCCGCTGCGCGACCCCGCGCTGCTCGACGTGCCCGCGCACAACGGCGAGGGCTACCCGGTGCGGGTCGCCGACCAGGACGGCTGCGACCGCTTCACCGCCCGCACGGTCACCGGCCTCGACCCCGAGGCGGTCTCGCCGATCTGGCTCCAGCGGCGGCTCCAGAAGGTCGGCATGCGCCCGATCTCGCTCACCGTCGACGTCACCAACTACGTGATGTTCGAGCTGGGCCAGCCGCTGCACGCCTACGACCGGTCCCGGATCAACGGGCCGATCGGCGTACGCCGCGCACAGCCCGGCGAGAAGCTGACCACCCTGGACGGCGCCGAGCGGATCCTCGACCCCGAGGACCTGCTCATCACCGACGAGTCGGGCCCCATCGGCCTGGCCGGCGTCATGGGCGGCGCGCACACCGAGATCGCCGACGGCGGCTCCAGCGACGTCGTCATCGAGGCCGCGCACTTCGCGCCGGTGGCGATCGCCCGCACCTCACGCCGCCACAAGCTCGGCTCCGAGGCGTCCCGCCGCTTCGAGCGCGGCACCGACCCGCTCACCACCTCCTCCGCCGCCCAGCGCACCGTCGACCTGCTCGTCGGCCTGGCGGGCGGCACCGCGGAGCCCGGCGTCACCGAGATCGCGGCGCCCACCCAGCCGCGGGTCATCACGATGCCCGCCGACCACCCCGACCGGGTCGCCGGCAGCGACTACGGCCGGGAGACCGTCGTACGCCGCCTCCAGGAGATCGGCTGCGACGTCCTGGGCGGCGACGAGCTGACCGTCACCGTGCCGTCCTGGCGCCCCGACCTGTCCTACCCCAACGACCTCGCGGAAGAGGTCATCAGGCTCGAAGGCTACGAGAACCTGCCCTCGACCCTGCCGCAGCCGCCCGCAGGACGCGGCCTGACCGACTCGCAGCTGCTGCGCCGCCGCGTCGGCCGCGCACTGGCCGGGGCGGGCTACGTCGAGGCGCTCAGCTACCCCTTCGTCAGCGCGGAGGTCTTCGACCACCTCGGCCTCGACCAGGACGACGAGCGGCGCCGTACGGTACGGCTCGCCAACCCGCTGGACGACACCGAGCCGGCGCTGCGCACCACCATGCTGCCCGGCCTGCTCGCCACGCTGCGCCGCAACACCGGGCGCGGCGCGCACGACCTGGCGCTCTTCGAGATCGGCCTGGTCTTCCTGCCCGGCGCCGAGCAGGCGGCGCCGCCGCGGCTGCCCGTCGACCGGCGGCCCACCGACGAGGAGATCGCCGCGCTGCAGGCCGCGCTGCCCGACCAGCCCCGCCGCGTCGGCGCCGTGCTGGCCGGCGCGCGCGAACTGCCCGGCTGGTGGGGCCCCGGCCACCCCGCGACCTGGGCCGACGCGATCGAGGCGGCCCGCACCGTCGCCCGCGAGGCGGGCGTCGAACTGACCGTACGGGCCGGCCGTTACGCGCCCTTCCACCCCGGGCGGTGCGCCGTCCTGCTGGCCGGCGAGCAGGTCGTCGGCCACGCGGGCGAACTGCACCCCCGGGTCACCAAGGCCTTCGGGGTGCCCGAGCGGACCTCCGCGATGGAGATCGACCTCGACCTGGTCGAGGCGTCCGGCGGCGAACGCGCCGGCGGGCCCCGCGTGTCGACCTTCCCGGTCGCCACGCAGGACGTCGCCCTCGTGGTCGACGCCGACGTCCCCGCCGCATCGGTCGAGGCCGCGCTCCGCGAAGGAGCCGGTGAGCTGCTCGAATCGGTCCGCCTCTTCGACATCTTCACCGGCCCGCAGATCGGCGAGGGCCGCAAGTCCCTGGCGTATGCGCTGCGCTTCCGGGCCCCGGACCGCACGCTCACCGCGGAGGAGGCCACGGCGGCGCGCGACTCCGCCATCGCCTCGGCGGCGCGCCGCACCGACGCCACCCTCCGCGGCGCCTGACCGCCCCCGGGGAGGGCGCCCCCTCACGGGGCCCCTCCCCGCACCCCTTCCCGCCCCTTGCGGCGCGTTGCTCCCCTGCGGCCCGGTGGGGGTTCGTCGCGCAGTTCCCCGCGCCCCTGGGTGACTGCCCCTGCGGTGCTTTGCCTGCCTGCGGCTGCCGTTATGGCCGGCCGCGCAGTTCCCCGCGCCCCTGAGGTGGCAGCCTCGTCCTGCCGCGTTCACAGTCGCGGTCCACTCCGGCGGGGCGCGCAGTTCCCCGCGCCCCTGGGCGGGTGCCCTCCTGCGCAGAGCCCAGCCCCTGGCAGGCGCCAATGCCTGGGCGTAGGACGCAGGCCACAAGGGGCGCGGGGAACTGCGCGCCCCGCCGAAGAGGCGGGAAAGAAGGCAACGCCACAGCAAGTGGCACCCGCCCGGGGGCGCGGGGAACTGCGCGACGAGCCCCCACCGGGCCGCAGGTAAGCGACGCACCGCAAGTGGCACCCGCCCAGGGGTGCGGGGAACGGCGCGACGAGCCCCCCCACCGGGCCGCAGCCGAGCAGCGCACCCCAGGGGGCAGCCCCCACCGGGGGAAAGGTGATCGCGGGGAACACCGCGACATGCCGTGACGGCGGGCGGCGGCAGCCGAGCCGCACCACCGCGGGGGGTGACCGTTAACCCCCGGAGGGAATTCGCTCGATCGGGTGACCGGCCCGGACGCAACGGGCGCGGCGCCGAGCCAACCGCAAGAATCGGGGGAAGCGAAGAGCCGCAAGGGGGAGCCGGCCGCATGAGCCTGATGCAAAGCATCCGCGGCGTGCGCCGCACACCCTGGGTGCCGTTGTCCGCGGTATGGGTCGCCGCGATGGGCGTCCTGGCATGGCAGGTGCCGCAGGGCACCGACGTGCTGCCCGCGCTGGCGGTGACCCCGGCGCTGAGCGTGGCGTCCGGCGGCCACCGCCGCGCGGTCCTCCTCAGCGGCACCCTCGCGCTGGCAGCGCTCGGCACCGACCTGGCGGACGACTCGATGGCCGTGTCGGGCCCGGCGGCCGGAGCCGCCTGCACCGTGCTGGCGGTGGCGGCCGCGGGCATGTGGACGGCGGCCCGCCGCAGCCGTCTGAGTGCCGAGCTGACCAGGACCCGGGAGATCGCGGTGGCGGCCCAGCACGTGCTGCTGCGTCCGCTGCCGCACGAGGTCGGCGCCGTGGCGGTGAGCGGCGACTACCTGTCGGCCAGTCAGGGCGCCCGGGTCGGCGGCGACTTCTACGAGGTGCTGGCCACCCCCTTCGGCGTGCGCGCGCTGATCGGGGACGCGCGGGGGCACGGCCTGCCCGCGATCGGCCTGGTGGCGGCGCTGCTGGGCAGTTTCCGGGAGGCCGCGCACCACGAGGCGGACCTGCCCGCCGTGGTGCACCGGCTCCACGCCGCGATGCACCGGCATCTGAGCGACCGCGACGCGGGCGAGGAGGTGACGGCGGAGGAGTTCGCGACCGTCCAGCTGGTGCAGCTCGCGGAGGACGGCGGGCTGCTCGCCGTCAACTGCGGCCACCCGCCGCCGTATGTGCTGGGGCCGCAGGTCGGCCCGCTGGCGCTGGGCGAGCCGCTGCCGCCGCTGGGCCTGTTCGACCCGCTCCGTACGGACGTCACCGTGTGCCGCGGCCGGCTGGACCCGGGGGAGGGGCTGCTGCTGTACACCGACGGCGTCCCCGACGCCCGCGACGGCACCGGCCGCTTCTTCCCGCTGCCCGAGACGCTGGCCGCGCTGGGGGCCACCCGTGTGCGGGACGCCGAGGTCGTCGCCAGGCTACGCGCGGAGATCCTCCGCCACACGGGCGGCCGCCGCGCCGACGACGTCGCCCTCCTCGTCCTGACTCCGACGCCCAAGCCCGTCGCCCCGCCGAAGCGGCAGCAGGCGCCGGCGCCTGTGGCGCGTGCTCAGCCCCCGGTGGCCAGCGCCGCCGACGTGGCCGCGGCCAGGGCGTCGAGTTCGGGCGGGGTGTAGGCGGTGCCGAGGACGGCCTGGCGCCAGTAGAGGGGGCCGGCCAGGAGGTCGACGGCGAGGGCCGGGTCGGTCGCGGCGGGGACTTCGCCGCGGGCGGCGGCCTGGGCGATGACGGCGGCGACGATGCCGCCGTGTGCGTCGCGGAGCGCGCCGTGGAGGGATTCCGCAAGCTCCGGGCTGCGGGCGGCCTCGGCCAGCAGGTCGGGGAGGATCTGCGCGACCACGGGGTGCCGCAGCGCCCGCGCGCTGACGTCGAGCAGGGCGCGTACGTCGCCGCGCAGCGACCCGGTGTCGGGCGCAGGGAGGCCCTGGGCGGCGACGGCGGGCACGACGTCGAGGACCAGCGGCAGTTTGGAGCGCCACCGTCGGTAGACCGCGGCCTTGCCGACGCCCGCCCGCCGGGCGATGCGTTCCATGGACATCCGCGCGTAGCCGGTCTCCGCCAGTTCCGCGAAGACCGCGGCCCTGATCGCCTCGGTGACGTCCGGCCGGAGTACGGCGGCGCCGGCGGGGGGTCTGCGGGACGGAGCGGGGTCTGCGGTCATACGGACGAGCGTATCGCGACGGAACGGTTGCGTTCCGACCGCAGGGAGCCGTACGGTCGTCACGACGATACGGTACCGTTCCCTCGCTACGTCCAGAGGTCACCCATGCCACCACCCACCCCGCTCGCCGCCCTGGCCGCCGCCCACGGGCTGACGGTCAGCGGCGCCCGGCCCTCGCTGGCCGGCTACACCCGGCAGCTGTGGGGCCGCCGGCACTTCATCAACGAATTCGCCAGGGCCCGCACCGCCGCCCCGTACACCCAGGCCAGGCTCGGCCAGCTGTGGCAGGTGGGGACGCCGCTGCTCAATGCGGGCGTCTACTTCCTGATCTTCGGCGCGCTGCTGGGCTCCGGGCGCGGCGTGCCGGACTACATCCCCTTCCTGTGCACCGGGATCTTCGTCTTCGCCTTCACCCAGTCGGCGGTGCTGGCCGGCGCCCGCTCGCTGACCGACAACATCGGCCTGGTCAGAGCCCTGCATTTCCCACGGGCCGGGCTGCCGCTGGCCGTCACCCTGGTGCAGCTGCGGCAGCTGCTGCTGTCCCTGGGGGTGCTCGCGGTGATCGTCGTGGCGAGCGGTGTACCCGTCACCGCCCGCTGGCTGCTCGCGGTGCCCGCTCTGGCGCTGCAGACCGTCTTCACCGCCGGATGCGCGCTCGCCGTGGCCCGTGTCGGCGCCCGCACCACCGACTTCGCCCAGGTGCTGCCCTTCGCGGTCCGCAGCTGGATGTACGCGTCCGGGATCTTCTACGACCTCTCCCGGATCACCGCGCACGCCCCGCACGCCGTGACCCTGCTGCTGGAGGCCAACCCGGCGCAGGTCTACGTCGCGCTGATGCGCTACGCCCTGATCGACAGCGTCACCAGCGGCCGGCTGCCGCCGCACGTGTGGCCGCTCGCGCTGATCTGGGCGACTGTGGCGGGGTGCGCGGGATATGCGTTCTTCTGGTCGTCCGAGGAGGAGTACGGACGTGGCTGAACAGTCCGCAGGCGAGTCCGCAGCCGCAGCCCAGCCGCAGGCCGCACCGAAGGTCCTCCGGGGAGCCGGGCGCGAGGCGGAACCGGCGGCCGGGCCACCGCCCGTCCTACCGCCGTCCGCGCTGTCACCGGGAGTGCCGACCGTCGTGGTCGACGGCCTGCATGTCGTCTACCGGGTATACGGCGCCGGCACCGGCCACGGCAATGCCGCCGCCGCGCTGCGCCGCATCCTGCTCCGGCAGGGCGCGCCCAGCGTGCACCTCGTGCACGCCGTCAAAGGGGTGAGCTTCACCGCCTACCGCGGCGAGGCCATCGGCATCATCGGCTCCAACGGCTCGGGCAAGTCCACCCTGCTCAAGGCCATCGCGGGCCTGCTCCCACCGGACCGGGGCCGCGTCTACACCGACGGCCAGCCGTCGCTGCTCGGCGTGAACGCGGCGCTGATGAACGACCTGACCGGCGCCACCAACGTGATCCTCGGCGGCCTGGCCATGGGCATGTCCCAGGAGGAGATGCGCGAGCGCTACCAGGGGATCGTCGACTTCTCCGGGATCAACGAGAAGGACGACTTCATCTCCCTGCCGATGCGCACGTACTCCTCCGGCATGGCCGCCCGGCTGCGGTTCTCGATCGCGGCGGCCAAGAACCACGACGTGCTGATGATCGACGAGGCGCTCGCCACCGGCGACCGGGCCTTCCAGCGCCGCTCCGAGGAACGCATCCGCGAGCTGCGCAAGGAGGCCGGCACGGTCTTCCTGGTCAGCCACAACAACAACTCCATCCGCGACACCTGCGACCGAGTGCTGTGGCTGGAGAAGGGCGAACTGCTGAGAGACGGCCCCACCGACGAGGTCATCAAGGCCTACGAGGCCCACTCCGGCGGCAGCTGAGCGAGCGCGAAGGGGGAGGCCGGCCGTCAGGAGGGGTAGACCGTCAGTAGGAGTAGAAGCCCGCGCCTGACTTACGGCCGAGCCGCCCGGCGTCGACCATCCGCTGGAGGATCGGCGGGGCCGCGTACAACGGCTCCTTGTACTCCGCGTACATGGTGGCTGGTTGGGCTTGCCTGCGAGGGTTGGGGGCTCCGTCTCACTTACCTGCGCAAACGTCGTTTCGCAGCATTCCCAGACGTTCCGTGTGATGTCTCTACAGAGATCCCTGACGGGTCCCTGGGGCCGCCTGGCCTCCCTCAGAAATCCCTGGAAATAGACCGCCGCCCCGGTCCCTGAAGAGGGACGCGGGGCGGAGCCTGCCCTGCCGGCGGCGTGCCGCCCGGCTTCCGACCGACAGGGCCGTTCTGGGGGAGTGGTGCGATCCGGTCTGTACGACACTCGGGTCACCCGAAAAGATGCGTGCTCGATGCAGTAGAAAGTCGAACAGATGTTTGGTATGCAGGCGGTAGGTTCGTTTTGTCGGGTCCGCCGACCTCGGGATCTCCTTGATCGGAAACTGAGTAGTTAACTATGCAGACAGACGATCATGATGGCTACAGCGTTGATCACGTGCCGTCCGCAACCCCGATCCCCGACGAGATCCTGCGTCGCCGGCTCGCGCTCGGGGTTCGCATCCGGATCGCCCGGGAGGCCGCGGACCTGTCACAGGACCGCCTCGCCGAACTGGCCGGCCTGACCCGGGCGTCGATTTCCCACATCGAGACCGGAGTCCATTCCCCCACCGTGGACCGGCTGATGCTGATCGCCGACGCAGTCCGGGTACCCCTAAGCGTCCTAGTGCGGGACTGACTTCGGACTAGGTGCATGCCTCACGGTCCCGCACTCCGATGCCCGGGGCAACCATGTTGAGGTCACCCGATCGGGTGAATCTATGCGCGTCCTGCTGACGTTCCTGCGCACAACCCTGCCGCCCCGACCGCGTTGCGACCACCCGCGGTCGGGGCGTCCCCGCCGGCGCCATGGCGGGGTTGCCTGCGCGGCGCCTCGACGGGGGGCGTGGGCACCGCGCAGGCGGTGGGCTACCGGTGGCACCGTCCACCGGTGACCCGGTCTCAGGGGGCGTGCATTCGGGCGGCGGTGAGCCAGACCGGGGCGTGCCGGTCGGCAGTGCGCTTGGCGTCGTCGCAGGCCCGGGAGTCCCGGCACCACACCAGTTGAAGAGGTCCGCGGTCGTCGGTCCGCTGTCGGACCTCCCAGTCGGTGACTGTCCGCCCGCAGTGGTCGCAACGGCGGGGGGCGCCCTGCGGGATCCCCGCGTGGGCGGGTGGCCCGTCAGGGCACCCTATGAAGCTGGGCTCGGTCACCGCTTCGGCCGGCCGGTCACGGTCGACGTCGACTCGGTGGTGCAGCCGCCTTTGCGGCAGCCTTCAATCGGACAGGACATGGGTTCCTCCTCTCTCGGGTGTGATGGTGGTGCGTGCGAGCGCCTGGCCTACCTCGGCGAACAGGTCGGCGGTCAGTTGGAAGCCGGCGCCGCAGTGGTGGTAGAGGTGGCTGATCAGGATGTGCAGCCTGCGGAAGTCCTCCATGCCGATGCCGTCGACGAGGGCGGCGCGCAGGTTGGCGACGGTCTCGGGTAGCGGCTGCCCGGTGAATCGCGCTGTGAGGGCTTCCAGGTTCGAGGCGCGGCGTAGCCGGTCGAGGTCGGCGTCGAGGAACTCGCGGACGGTGTACGTCATGGCCGTCGTCCGCAGTCTGGCCCGCAGTGGTGGGGGACCGTCGCCGGGGGCGTGACACCCGGCAGGTGGACGATCGTGACCGGCCCGATGCTGGTCTGCCCCTCCCGGACGGTGACCAGGGTGGCGTCCGTGGACTCCATCACGCGGGGCCATTCGACCGGTTCGGGGGTCACCCGGACGGCGGCGTCCTCGGTATCCTGTTCCATGCCGACCTCGTACTCACTGGGGGTTGGCCACTCCCCGGACCGGTGGCACGGTCGCGGGGATTCTTCGTCCCATTACGGTATACCCCGATGTAGACCTCTGTAGAGGAGTACGGAGGGATCTGCACATGTGCGCAGGTCAGCGCATGTCTACGTTGATCGTGTGAGTGACACCGATCCGCAGGACCTCATTGACCACGAGTCCGGCCGGCCCATTTACATGCAGCTCGCCGACATCGTCGCGGGCATGATCTCCGCCGGGGCGCTGGTTGTGGACCGGCCGATCCCTGCCGAGTCCAGGCTGGCCGAGGAGTACGGGGTGGCCCGGTTGACGGCGCGTCGTGCTGTGCGGGAACTGCGCGAGCGGGGGCTGGTGTACACGGTGCAGGGCAAAGGCACGTTCGTTGCCGCACAGGAGCCGACCGCCGACTGACGGCATATGCCGTCCTGCCTGCGTGGATACCGCCCTGTCACAGGCGGGCCGTAGGGTTGTGCCATGCCCCGTACCACCACTCCCCCGGATACCGCGCGCCCTGATGCCGCGGCGCTGAACGAGCGGATACGGGCGTTCACGGCGGGCCGGTCGTACTGGTCGCCCGAGGCTTTGGCGGAGTTGGCGCGGATGCGCGCGGAATGGCAGGCGGCGGTCCAGGTGGAGGAAGCGGCGTGACGCGGGTGGTGCGGTACGTCGGCGGCCCACTGGACGGCCTCGAAGTAGACGTCACCGCGATGCCGGACTTCGATCCCAGCGGTGGCGCCTACCAGATCGTGGACGGCTGGGAGGACCGGGCGGACTACGAGCCGGAGCCCGGCGGGGACCCGCTGGTGTGGGTGTACCGGGGGCCCGTGTCGGGCTGAGCAGCGAGTTGTCTCCCCCAGTGGCAGCCCAGCGCGCGCCCGGTGATGGTGGAAAGACCCCAAGAGTCTGGAGATCACCGTGATCGTGAAACTGCTGCACGACAAGGGCCTGCGCGCCGAGCACTGCTACGCCGCCGGGTTTGTGTCCATTGGGCTGGCCATCGTGTCGTGGACGGCATCGATGCAGGCTGAGGCGGCTGGGGTGTCCCGTGCGGATCGGTGGGGCATTTTCATCGGCGAATGGGCGCCGACGTTCTTCGCGCTGGGGCTGGCTGTGGGGACCTATGAGACGCCTGAGGCGGCCGACCCGGGTGTCGACCGCCGGGACGCTTTCGCGTAGGTGCAGCACAACGCCCCCGCCGCGAACGACGGGGGCGTTCGTGTCTCCGGGGGCCTCTGCCCCGCGCCGTGTGGTCCCGCTGATTCGGGTACGGCTTGCGGGAGGGACTGGGGTTACCCCCCCCCGGCTGAACCCGGCAGACGAGGCCCGTCCCGCATCCGTGGGGATGCCGTTGCCGACCGTGGGGCCGAGGGGGCGGGCGGAAGGCGCCTACACCGGCCAGCGGGCCGGTTCAGCTCCTACGGGCCAGTGTGGCACGCCCCTCCGACACCGGACGCTGGATTGTCCGACCTCCGCCGTAGGGTGCGGGCATGGCCGATACGACGTTCCCCCCGGACCTGGTTGACCTGCAACGACGCGCCCATGAGGCGTGGGCTGCGGTGGAGGCGCACCGGAAGCAGGTGGACGCCCGGCGGGTCGCGGAGGCGGATGCGGCGGACGAGGCCCTGCGTGCAGCCGGACAGCGGGTGTCGGAGGTGCCGACGTGGGGCCGGCGCACCCTCCCCCCGTGGACCGAGGCGGACGACCAGGAGCACGCGCGGCTGATGGGCGAGGTCACCGCGGCCGCTGAGGCGCTCCGGGTGGGGGTTGCCGGGGCCGGGCTCGACGGCGGATACGACGCGGCACAAGGGCTGCACACGGCGGCGCGGGCGTAGGAGCGACGAAACCCCCGGCCGATGGTCGGGGGCCGTGGTGCGGCGGATCAGGTGATGTTCTTCTGCCGCCACAGGTCGTCGATCAGGTCGAGGCCGCGGGCTGTGGC
This sequence comes from Streptomyces sp. NBC_00433, assembly GCA_036015235.1. NCBI lineage: Bacteria > Bacillati > Actinomycetota > Actinomycetes > Kitasatosporales > Streptomycetaceae > Streptomyces > Streptomyces sp. NBC_00433. The sequence continues at coordinate 7,711,439 of CP107926.1, forward strand.
ATAGGCCACGGGGTAGCTGACCCCGCGATTCGTCTCGGGGATGACCCGGAACTGACCGCCGTCCTGGAACGCCTTCCGGGGAAGGTTCCGGCCGCCACCGTTCTGCGAGGTCTGCTTGCGGAATATCTGGATCTCGACCAGCCAGTTGGTCATGGTGCGCACGTCCGTGCCGAGCATGTCGGCGGTCTCGGTCATACCGATCAGCCCCGCCGTGTTGAGGAACTTGTCCCACTTTCCGGCCTTCGGAGCGGCGACTTCCAGCTCCTTCGCCAGCTGCTGCTCACGCTCCAGCGCGGCCACGTACTGCTTGGCCATCTCCAGCTCGGACATCGGCCGGCTGGTGGCGATCTCGGCCTTACGGGTCTGCACGGTGAAGTACGACTGGGCGGCGGCGACGGCCGGCTTATTCGGGTCGCCGTTCATCGCGACCAGGTAGGCGGCCTGGCGGCTCAGGCGGTAGTCGGCACGTGGGGCGCCGCCGGTACCTTTTTGCGTGGTGGCACAAAAAGCCTGTTCAGAGTAGGTGCCGGTGTTCTCGGCGGACCGGATGGCCCGCTTGACGACCTCGTCGAAGTCACGCCACTGGACGTAGGCCATGATCGGCTGGAGGTCGCGGGCGGACCAGTATTCCTGGCCGTAGTCGTCCACCCGGCGGATTGCGTCGAAGGGGCTGCCGTCTCCGCCGTCCCCGTCGTCGCTTCCGGCGGCCAGCGAGATACCGTTGTTCTGTGCCACGGAGCTTGTTCCTCCTGGTTCATGCCCTCCGCGGGACCCACTCCCGCGTGAGGGCGCACTTCGTTTTGGGGCGGATCGTGGGGCGATCCACTGGTTGGAACAATACAGCCAGTGACGACAACTCCCGGCGCATGATCGGAATTGATGATCTATCAGGGCGTTGCGAACTCATAGAAGACGGACTGAGTCAGACTGGCCGGACTGAAACGGCACTAGCCGGAGTGAAACGACACCCAGCTGCGTGACGCACGTCACAAAACCAAAGCGCTCCGACCTGCGGCTACGATCGAACACATGCCCGATTCCCTGCCGCCCCGTATCCGGGTCACCCTCCCCGGGTCCACCACCGGGCAGATCACCGGCTGGCAGCAGGACCAGGACGGCCAGTGGTGGGCCACCGTGACCGTGCGCGCCCCCGCTACCGCCGTGCAACCGGTCGACGGCGAGGACTACAGCCACGTGCCCCGCCAGCCGGCCCCGCAACCCGGACCCAAGTACGTCCTCGTCGCCCCCATCGACCCCGCCGGACAACCACTCGCCGCGGAACTCCACGAGACCACCTGCTTCGCCATCCCCCGCGACAGCAGCCTCCACCGGGTCACCCCCATACCCACCCCGGCCGACGCCCGCGGCATGCTCGGATTCCCCGACACCACCGCGTGCACCGCCTGCCGACCCGAGCCGTGACAGGGCTGCGCCCCGCCGGTACGGGGAGAGCGGCGGGGCGCTGCGGGGGGTGGGGCAAGAATGCGCCCATCCGGGGCCGGTGGCCATACGCATAAATGCGCAGAACACCTATGCAGGCGGGTCGAGGGCGTCCGCGTGCGCGACCAGAGCAGCGGCCAGCACGCGGGCCTGCTCCGGGGTGAGCAGGACCGCGTCGAGAAGTTGCGGCGCCTCCAGTGCGACGTAGTCCTTGCCCTCGAAGCGGTCCAGAGATACGACCGGCACCGGGCTGTAGTGGCTCACGTGCCGCTCCTCTGCGCGGTCCAGGTCTCGCCGTCGTGCTTCCACTCCAGTCGGTCGCTCGGGTCGTCGTAGCCGTTCTCGTAGCAGATGCCGCACAGTGCCCCGTGCTCGCCGTCGTGCCCATCGGGTAGGTCGCACACGGCTGTTCCGTGGGTGTGATGCAGCTCGGCGCCACACGCGGGCACGTCGACCTCTGCCATCAGGTCTCCTCGGGTGCGGGCGGGGCGGGGGTGGCCGTGCGCTTCGCCTCGACCTCGCGGCCGACCGTGGGCTCCCGCTTGCGTTCGGCACCGACCGAGCGGGCGATGCGGCGGAAGAACTCATCGGACAGCCCGGTGAGCTTGGCCAGCTCTGCAGCGGTCGAGCCGGCCAGCAAGTCCTTGGCGGCGCGTTCCTTCACCTCGGGTAGCTCAGCCTTGGCGGCTTCGTGGTGCCGCTTGTGTCGGGCGTAGACCCGGAGGTTGTCCTCGTCGGGCGCGTGGTCGGTAGCCATACCACATAGTTGCACAACCGTTGGCCTACTGGTAGGCCACACCCTTGCCCCACTAAAGAATCATGGAGAACAACAGGTTGGCCTCTTGCCTGGCCAAGAGTTGGCCTCTATAGTCGAGTCATCAGCAAGGAAGCGGCGAGCAGGGGAGACCAAGATGACGATGACCGCGCACATGGTGGCGTACACGGCACGCACCGGCACCGAGACCGAGCAGGGCGTCGCCCGCGTTGTAACCGACCGCAGGGTCCCGTCATGGCAGGACTGCCACGCACAGATCCCCGGCTACTTCACCGGCAAGTACCTCGGCCCCACCACCTCCTTCACCCTCCGGTACACCACCGCGGCGGGCGAGCAGGTCAAGGCCATGGACGCCACGCTCCTCAACAAGATCGGCCGTCTCGTCGCCAGCGCCGCCAAGCGCGGTGAGGCCTGGGACATCGCGGTCACCGACGCGGCGGGCGAGGACGTCACCTTCGACTTCGACTGCTTCCAGGACTGACCCACCCAGCCCACGGACCGGCGTGACGCTGCGGGACCGAATCCCGCCCGAGGGCACTCCGCGCAGACCGCATCACCGCACCGAGGGGCCCCCGATGATCCGCACGCTCCGCACCGCCCGCCGTAGTCTCCGTGCCGCACTGGCCGCCGGCCGGCACATGGTGTCCGCCGCGATCAGCGCCCACCACCGGCTCCTCGTCCGGCTGCTCGCGGCGGCCGACACGGGGGCTGTCGTGCGGATCCGCTACCAGGACCAGCACGGGACCGTCAGCGTCCGGGACATCAGCCCCCACACCCTCCGTCCCACCAACGCCGGGGACATCACCGTCCGCGCGTTCGACTGGCGCGACGGCGAAGACACCACATTCCGCACCGACCGCATCCAGCTCGCCGCGTAGGAGTCCGCCATGTACACCGACCCCGACTACAAGGCGCTCCCCGCCTCCAGCGTCCCCGCCGCGTTCGACCGTGGCCACCTGTACAGCCCGACCCTGGACCTCACCCGGTACGCCCTCGACGACAGCTACGCCTACGACTACCGGCCGGGTGACCTGTACGAGCCGATGCCCGAAGCCCCGCGCGGTAACCCCAAGGGCTTCGCGTGGTGGTGGCTGAACATCGCCCGAGTGGACGTGCCCGACTTCCTCGGCCTCCGAGTCGGCGACCAGATCACCATCCAACACGTCACCAGCGTCGGCTCCGGCGAAGTGATCGTCACCCATCGATTCGGCGCGGTCGTCCGATACCCGCTGCCAGCCAGCAGCTTCACCGAACGGACGCACGACGAAATGTACGTCCGCCGCCGCAACGACGCAGGCCACTGGTACCCGTAAGCCCCCAGACCGGCCCCACTCTCGACCTCTCCAC